>CAKZNC010000207.1 GCA_937129385.1 uncultured Bacteroidota bacterium | reverse complement strand
CATTTGCCTTCCAGCGATATTTTGGGTTCACCCCTGCTGTAACTACCATCAATCGATTCAAAAACGAGAACGACTGGATTTCCTTGTTAAAAGAGGAATTAGATGCTGGTAATGTTCTGATATATTCTGGTAATCCAGGCACCGGGCAGGCTGGTCATGCTTTTAACATTGATGGATACGCACCAAGTGGATATTTCCACTTTAACTGGGGATGGAGTGGAAGTTATAACGGATATTATTCTATCAATGATATTGCCCCGGGAAATAACAGTTTTGTTGAGAATCAAAAAGCAGTGATCGGAATATCAGTCCCCTACTGGGGCCCCAGGGACATCCTTTTAAGTAATAGCGAAGTGCCTGAGGATAAACCAGCCGGCACTGTTGTCGGGGAGATAGAAATTGTTGATTATTCAGAGAACGATACATTTGTTTTTGAAGTATTCGGTGCACCTCTTTTTCAGGAAGAAGGTTACGCCCCTGCAAAGTTTTATGTTGAGGATATGATTCTTAAAACGCTTGAGCCATTAACTGCAAGTCCATATCCGAAGGTAGCCACAATCCGTGTAACTGATTCAGAAGATTACTTTTATGAAAAGCAATTTGATATAGTGATTACCAAGCCCTCATCTGGTCCGGATATAACTTCAGATGATATTGCAGTTTATCCGAATCCTGTAAGCAGTATTCTGAAAATCGAAAATGCTGAGCACATAAGATCTGCATCAATTTTTGATCTACACGGCAAATTAATAAGTGAGCTCAACTTGTCAAATACGCGTCAATTTGATGTGTCCCAAATTCGTGCAGGCATCTATGTTTTAAGGATCAAAGATTCAAATGGTTCTGTTTTCTCATACAAATTAATCAAACAATGACCAATATTTCAGGGAACTGCGAGAAATCAAAAAGAACCTTCCTTCACATGATGAAAAAATACAGCCTGGGGATCGTCTTTATATCAATGTGTTTATCCGCGCAATCACAGGCGCCTGTAATTAGCAACCTGCCGGAACTGAATACGTTCATGCAGTCAGATTATCACTACAAAAAGAATCTGAAAGACATGAACAAAGTGATCGAAGGATCACCATACCTGTCGGATGAATTTTCGACGGGGTCACTGATTTATCAGGATACCTATTACAGGAACCTGCAACTTCGGTTCAATGTGTATGAGGGACATTTCGAGTTTAAGTCGGGTGACGGTTTTTTGTATTTTGATCCAAGGTACACTGAAGTTGACACGGTATGGATCGGACAGGATAAGTATGTTTACGCACCCTACATTGACAACAACCGGGAAAAAAGAAGTTATATGCATCTCCTGCACGACGGCAATACAAAGGTACTAACCCTAAGGGAAAAACTCTTGCTTAGGCCTGAAAAAGCACAGGGTTACGAAGATGCAAAACCTGCAAGATTCAGTGAAATGACGACACGCATGTTCGTAAGCCTGGAAGGCGAACCGGCAGTTGAATTTTCAAACCGTCGATCCATTGATGTTGTTTTTCCCGAATCTGCCAAAGAATTGGAGAGCTATGCCAAAAAAGAACGACTCAGGTTCCGGTCACCCGACGAACTGGTGACACTGGTAGAATACTACGAAACACTTCAAAAGTGAACTGATCTATTGGTCACCGAGCTTCTTGTAAACAAGGTCAGTCAGACGCTCTTTTTCGGATGCAGATTTTTCAAGGATACGCTTTCCTTTTGAAATGTACTCCTTTGCTTCCGGATCTTTCGGTACTTCGGCTGCATTTACCAGGACATTCATCCACGCGCCCTCGATAGCGGTATGAATTGCGAGTGCTCCCACCCCGGCATCGGTAACGCTGTTGGGGTTCCCGTCTTTGATCATCGCCGCGGTCACTTCATATCCCATGAAAGCTGTTTCCATCACCCGGAAAGGGACTTCAATTGCACCTATCGTCGCATTGTGTATGGCTTTCTGACGCTCCTCCTTTTCATGGTCTGAGCCTTTCGGCATTCCAAATGCATCCATGATCCGGTTGAAAGCATCGGTATCCTCATCAACAAGCTTCAACAGCTCCTCCTGGATCTCCTTACCTTTTACGGCCCATTCTGAATAGAACTCCCATTTCTCGTCCCATCCCCGCTTGTGCGAGGATATATTTGCAACCATCGTTCCCAGGGCAACACCAAGAGATCCAATGGTCGCGCTGACAGACCCGCCGCCGGGTGCAACAGACTCAGAGGCTGTCTCTTGCATGAACTTTTTTACGGTCATGTCCACCAGTAAGTTCTCTTCTGCATCCCTCATCTTGTATTCAATGATCTTCTCACGGGGATCAAAAGGACCCAGTTCGTCAAGCCCCATGGATTTAACAGAAATTTTGATCAGTTCACTATCCGATACCCCGAGTGATCTGTTCTGCTTACGCAGGAAGTAACGCCCGGCCTCCAGGATGGCTTCCAGCGGTACAAGGCCCACGATCTCTGATCCGGTCACCCTGACTCCCCGGGCGTCGGCCTTTTTGCAGACTTCATCAAATGCGACATGGATGGGTGTAACGGATATATTTGTCAGGTTCATGGAAATCTGGGCTACGCCGTATTCCTCAATGTACCATCCAATACCTTTTACCTTCTTCAGGGTACCTGGTATCATGACCGGCTCGCCGCTTTCGTCCCGGACGATCTTTCCAGTAAGCGGATGCCCTTCCCGTTTCACACGGCCGCGCTCACGCACATCAAAGGCGATAGCATTTGCGCGGCGGGTGGACGTCGTATTCAGGTTAACATTATAAGCCACCAGGAAATCCCTGGCACCCACGGCGATCGTCCCGGTACGGGCAACAAACTTA
>CAKZNC010000206.1 GCA_937129385.1 uncultured Bacteroidota bacterium | reverse complement strand
AACTCTTAACTCTCCACTCTCCCCTTTCAAAAAACTATTTCATATTAACAAAAACAGTCTTATATTTGTAAGGGTAATATTACTGTTTAATGAGTGTCAATCAGGTCTATATTGTTGATGAGTTAAAGCAAAAGGTTCAGATGCTGGCAGAAAGGCTGGAGCTGCATAAAAAATCCAGCCTGGTGCTGCAAAATGAAAAAACAGACCTGGAAGACAGGATCAGGGAACAGGAAATTGAGATAATGGAACTGAAACAAAAAAACAATACGCTGAAGCTTTCCAAAGCCTTCGTTTCAGAAAACGGCGGCTCACAGGAGGCGAAGTTGCAGATTAATAAGATTGTGCGGGAAATTGATAAGTGTATTGCTCTTTTAAACAGATAGATTGGGTAGATGGAAGATAAATTGGCAATAAAGGTACAGATCGCCGAAAGATTCTATCCCCTGAAAATAGAAAGACAAGAAGAGGAGCGGATACGAAAGGCAGCTAAATTGATCAATGACAGGCTTTTGCAGTACAAACAAAGGTATACTGACAAAGATCCACAGGATTTTCTGGCCATGGCAGCCTTGCAATTTGTGATACAGTTATTAGATTGTGAATCCAAACAAAATTACATATCTTTGGAGGAAGATCTGAAAGCATTAAGTGATGATCTTGATCTTTTACTGAAAGAAGAGTAATAGCGTTCTTTACATATATGAAGATTTTGCCCGCATTGTTTCTTCAACCATTTGTGAAACTCAACACTTATTAATTTGGAGCAAAGCTCGGCTCGACCAGAGCAGGCCACAACTTCGGTTCGCCGGAGTATTCCCACCCAGTGGAATCAGTGGAAACTCGATCCGAATCGGCAGCTCCATTAATGCTTTACTGGGGTTTTAATAAATCTTGAAGAGGAATGCGGGTTTTTTTTGTTTAAAAATTGAGAAACTATGGAACTGTTGATGACACAAATGATCCTCCAGGTTCCTACGATCGGATGTATCATTGCTGCAGGGGGGGGGCTTTTGATAGGCGGACTGGCAGCATATCTGATAACACAGGCATCGATCCGCGGAAAAGGGAACAGGATCATAAATGAAGCCGAACAAGAGGCTGAAATGATCAAGCAAAGAAAAATGCTCCAGGCCAAGGAGAAATTTCTGCAGCTGAAAGCTGATCATGAAAAAATGATCAATGAGAAGGATGGCAAAATTGCACAACGAGAGAATACCATCCGTCAGAAAGAGCAATCACTTGCTCAGAAAACTGAAGACCTGAATGATAGTCAAAAAGAGATCGAGACCATCCGGGAGAATATCTCAGTGCAGCTCGAACTTGTAGAGAAAAGAAAAGAGGATCTTGAAAGATCCCACAGACAGCAGGTCGAACAACTTGAAACAATATCTGGCTTATCTGCCGAGGAGGCAAAAAAGCAGCTGGTGGAATCACTCAAGGAAGAAGCCAGGACCGACGCCATGTCGTTCGTGAATGAGATCATGGATGAAGCAAAAATGACCGCAAACCAGGAGGCGAAAAAGGTGGTCATAGAAACCATTCAACGCGTGGCTGCCGAAAATGCAATTGAAAATTCTGTGACGGTGTTCCACATCGATTCCGATGAGATGAAAGGTCGGATCATCGGCCGCGAAGGAAGAAATATCAGGGCCCTCGAAGCTGCTACCGGAGTAGAAGTGATCGTTGATGATACACCCGAGGCAATCATCCTCTCTGCATTTGACCCTGTCAGGCGTGAAATTGCACGACTGGCACTTCACCAGCTTGTTACAGATGGCAGGATCCACCCTGCACGGATCGAAGAGGTGGTGGAAAAAACCAAGAAGCAAATTGAAGAGGAGTTGGTCGAAACAGGTAAGCGAACAGCAATTGACCTGGGTATTCACGGACTTCACCCGGAGTTGATCCGGATGGTGGGAAAAATGAAATACAGGTCTTCCTACGGACAAAACCTGTTACAGCATTCACGCGAGGTGGCCAACCTCTGTGCCATCATGGCTTCTGAACTCGGACTAAATGCAAAAATTGCGCGCAGGGCAGGACTCCTTCATGATATCGGTAAAGTGCCCGATGATGAGCCGGAACTGCCACATGCTGTTTTTGGCATGAAGCTGGCTGAAAAATTCAAAGAGAAACCTGAAGTCTGTAATGCCATCGGATCGCACCACGATGAAACCGAAATGACAACGCTCATTGCACCAATCGTACAGGTGTGTGATGCCATCTCTGGTGCAAGGCCCGGTGCGAGGCGCGAAATCGTAGAATCTTATATCAAGCGACTCAAGGAGCTTGAAGCAATGGCGCTTTCCTATCCAGGTGTGATGAAAACTTATGCCATTCAGGCTGGACGTGAATTACGCGTGATCGTTGGAAGTGAAAAGGTGAGCGATAAAGATGCAGAAAAACTCTCGTATGACATTGCCAGGAAAATTCAGGATGAAATGACCTATCCCGGACAGGTTAAAATTACTGTGATCAGGGAAACAAGGGCTGTGAACTACGCCAAATAGGAGCAAATTATAAATAAATGATCCCGCCGGCTGCTGCCCGTGGGATTTATTTTTAACTTCATTGTCCAAATAACCATATCACGCCTAAAAGATTGCCTCAGATGTCAGCTAGAAAAATACTTGTTACGGGAACTGCCGGTTTTATAGGGTATCATCTTACAAATATGTTGCTGGATAATGGTGACGAAGTTGTCGGACTCGATGCCGTGAACGACTATTACGATGTCAACCTGAAATATGACCGGCTGGCGAATGCAGGAATAGAGCGAAAGCATGTGAAACCGGGTAAATTGACTACCAGTGTTAAATTTCCGGGTTACAGGTTCATCCAACTCAATCTCGAGGAGAAGGATGAGATCACCAAACTATTCAGGGAGGAACGTTTCGATTATGTTGTCCACCTCGCAGCTCAGGCTGGCGTAAGGTATAGTCTGACCAACCCCGAAGTATATATCAATAGCAATATTACAGGTTTTCTGAATATTCTCGAGGCATGCAGACACAACCCGGTAAAAAACCTGTTGTACGCCAGCAGCAGCAGTGTTTATGGTTTGAATGCAAACCTTCCCTTTTCAGTGAGATCGAATGTCGACCACCCCGTGAGTCTCTATGCGGCCAGCAAAAAGAGCAATGAACTGATGGCCCACACATACAGTCACCTGTTTGGCATCCCCACCATCGGCTTGCGTTTTTTTACGGTTTACGGACCCTGGGGAAGGCCTGATATGGCGCTGTTCCTGTTTACCGATGCGATTCTGCGAAACCGCCCCATTGAAGTGTATAACCATGGGCACATGGAGCGTGATTTCACCTATGTGGATGATATTGTCACAGGGATCGGCAGGATGATCGATCTGCCTCCCGATGGTAATTCTTCATGGAACCCTGAAAATCCCGATCCTTCCTCGTCATTTGCTCCATACAGGATATACAACATCGGAAATAACAGTCCTGTTAAGCTGATGGATTTCATCAGCGCGATCGAAGATGCAACAGGTAAGCAGGCAGAAAAGATTATGCAGCCCATGCAGCCAGGTGATGTTATAAAAACCTGGGCCGATGTGCAGGATCTGAGGAATGATTTCAATTATCATCCACAGACACCGGTAAAGGTCGGAATTGCTGAGTTTATCAGTTGGTTCCGGGAATACTACCAGCTCTGATCATGGTTGCCCTGTCTCATTATCTGCAGGAGTTCCTCCATAAATGCTGCTTTTTCATCCATCCTGGAGGCAGAGTAGGCAAATCTGAGTCCCTCTGTGAGTCGTTCAATGGCTTCAATGTTTGAGCATGGCTGTGTATATTCATGTTTTATTTCCAGCTTTTGTTCCTTCAGAAAATTCGTAACTTCTGGTCTCCCAAGTATGGTGCCCCGGGTATACGGATTGATATAGAACATGATGCCATCAGGATCATCCAGGTATGTGGGATCGTGGTAACACAGCAGGAAATTGTATGGCAGATCAACGCATTTTACAGACATATCCAATCGGGCTGCAATCTCGGCATAAATGATTGATAATGAAACAGGAAGTCCCTTCCGGGTATCCAATACATGGTTGATGAAGAACAATTGTGGGGATTGAACACCCCTGACAGACCGGTTGAATTTGTGCTCCGAAAAAAGAAAATGATTGATGATACGCACCTTTTCGATCGCTGTGAGTTGATCATTTAACTCCAGCCAGATCTGTGCCCGCAATGCTTCAATTTGTTCATCAACTGCATCGAACTCCAGTGCCGGATACTGCGATTTCGCAATGAGATAGGCCCCATAGATCAGCTGCTCACCTCGACAATCAGTCCAGTCTTTCAACTCTTTTCTGACCATACCCTGTTGAATGGTGGAAATCACATTTTCGATCCTGGACTGCAGGTATTGATCTGAGGAAGTTTCCCAGGTCTTCTCAAGCAGTTTAACTGCGGGCCTGCCAAGCTGGGTCAGCCTTTCAACAACTGGCTGGCGAACACTCTTGTCAGGATCGTCAAGCAAGTTCACAAGCGCATTTATTTCATCTTTAATCCTGTCCATCCCGGGTCATTTTGTCCAGGATCTTGCCCAGCAGATCCTTCATGAATGGTTGATAGTCTGTTATGAACTTGCCTGTGATCCTGTTGGCAAGTGCAATGCAAATGGTGAGAGAATGATGTCCCAGCAGTCCGGATAATCCATAGAGTGCTGATCCTTCCATTTCGAAGTTATTGATGCGCACTGATTCGTGCCTGAATCGACTGACCTTCTCAATGAAGTCAGGATCCGCCAGCCGCGTACGAAGTGACCTGCCCTGGGGTGCATAAAAGCCCGGTGCCGAGAGCGTGATGCCGCTGAACCATCCAGACTCCATGACCCTGTCAAACAGTGCTGGTGAAGCGTGTATGAAATACGGGCGGCTGTTCATCATATTCCAGTCCATATGTTTTGCAAATGCTTTGCCCATATCCTGGTCCGCTAAAGTATAGGACCCACCGTAGAAATGCATCAGATTGTCCAATCCGCCGGCGGTGGCTGAAACAATGACATTGCCCGGATCAATGTCGGCATGCAATGCTCCGCTCGTTCCGATACGAATGAAATTCAGACTTCTGTGCAGGTCTTTTACCTGACGGGAATCCAGGTCTATATTTACAAGCGCATCGATCTCATTGACCACGATGTCGATGTTGTCCGTGCCGATTCCAGTAGAGACCACCGAAATTCGCTTTCCTTGAAACAGCCCCGTATGGGTCACGAACTCACGGTTCTCCACCCTCACATCTACCTGGTCGAACATGTCTGACATCAACCTGACCCTGCCGGGATCGCCGACCAGGAAGACCGTGTCGGCAACATCTCCCGGCTCCAGCTTTAGATGATACACTTTCCCTTCGGGTGTAAGCACCAGTTCTGAATTGGCTATGGTCCGCTTTTCCATATGATTCATGGTTTGGTAACAAAATTACATTATTTTTGTGCTGACTGTAGACAGGTTATAAACAACATGAAGTTTGTTTGAACGACAGTCTTATTTAAATACACAAAAATAGAGATTATGAAAAAAAGAACACAGGTATCTATCATCGGCGTTGCTGTGGTCGGAGTTTTACTGCTTGTTTTTGGAAGTCAGATGTTCTACGTCCTCAAACCTGGTGAAAGAGGGGTGATCTTTAAAAAGTTCTCTGGCGGATTGGATAAGGAAAATATCTTCGAACCCGGTTTCCATGTAATTGCTCCATGGAATGATATGATCAAGTACGATGTCAGGGAGCAGAAGAGTGAAGAAACCATGGATGTGCTGGATAAGGGCGGACTCTCGATCAATGTCGATATCACCGTGATCTTTAACCCGGTGCACAACTCCATCGGGCATCTGCATGAAAACATCGGCAAAGATTTTGTATCTGTTATGGTAATCCCGAATGTGCGCTCATCGGTACGAGCCGTTACCGGTCGCTATTCGGCCGAAGAGATCTATTCCACCAAACGGGCCGAAGTGGAAACAGCAATCATTGAGACAACCCGGAAAGCACTTGCAGCCAAAAATATTGACATGAAAGACCTTTTGATCCGATCCATTATTCTTCCGGAGAAGATCAAGTCGGCAATTGAATCGAAACTACAGCAGCAGCAGGAAGCACTGGCCTATCAGTTCCGGTTAGACAGGGAGAGAAGTGAAGCAGAAAGACGCAGGATCGAGGCACAGGGTATTGCCGATTATAATAAGTTGATCAGCGCCTCACTCACCGACAGGATCCTGCAGCAAAAGGGGATCGATGCGACCCTGGAACTTGCCAATTCAGAAAATGCGAAAATCGTTGTGATCGGATCCGGAGATGACGGACTCCCACTGATACTTGGTAATAACTAAACAGCTTTAAAATGTTACAGAGAAGGCAGAGCCTTTACCTGCTCATTGTTTTCATCCTCTCAATCCTGCTATTCACAGGTCCCCTGGCATTTGTAAAAACAGCGGAAGGTGGCATTTACCTGAAACACTCAGGGATGTTCACATTGGCAGGCGAAAAACTTGATGTATCCACATGGCCGCTGACCGTGATGATATCTATCTCGGTCTTCCTGTCATTCTTCACGATCTTTTCCTATATGAAAAGACCGCGTCAGATGCGGATGACACTGTTTCAGATGTTTTTTAACCTGGGGTTGATCGCCATGGTAGGTTACTACGTGGCATATGTCATGCATAATTTTGACGGGACGCAGTTTTTGTTTGAATGGCGCATCGTCATACCGCCGATAATGTTGGTATTGCTGATCATGGCATTCAGGGGCATCAGGAGGGACGAATTGTTGGTGAAGGCGTATGACAGGGTAAGGTAAGTAGCAGCCATGGGAAGGATGAGCCTTCCCGGGCCCAGCTGCTGCTTTCCTGTATGGTTGCTTCAGCCAGACTAAATTATATCAAGGTTCTCCCTGGTTGTGATTTTCTCACAGTAATGGCACTTCAGCTGAAGATTGCCCTTGGACAGTACAGTAAATTTCGTAATGACGGATTCATGATTGGTAATGCATTTGGGATTGACACAACGGGTAATCCCTTTTACCGTTTCAGGAATTTCCACCTTGACTTTGTCCACAACTTCATACTTCCGGATGATGTTCAGTTTTGCAGTTGGGGCGACAAGCGATATCCTGTTGATGTCCTCTGTGCTGAAAAATACGTTGGAAACCTTGATAATGGCCTTTTTTCCTAGTTTCTTGCTTTCCAGGCTGTTGCCGAATGTGATGAGATTGTCAGTTTTATCCAGTCCAAGGATCGAGATCACCTTGAATAAGCTTTCCGAAGGAATATGATCAATTACTGTTCCCTCCTTGATGGCTGTAACAATGAGTTGCTTATCTTTCATCTCTTTCTAATTATTTTAATCCAAGTATATAACTGATGATTGCCTGTCTCGTGTAGACTCCATTAAGCGCCTGTTGAAAGTAATAGGCCTGTGGGGAATCATCAACATCAAGTGCGATCTCGTTAACGCGGGGCAGGGGATGCAGAACCTTCATGTTCTCTTTGGTTCCCTCAAGCATTGATCGTTGGAGGATATATACATTTTTGACCCTTTCATATTCGATGGGATCTGTAAAACGCTCCTGCTGTACCCTCGTCATGTATACGATATCCGCCTCATGCAGGTGTTCGTTGAAATCCTTGCTCTCCACATATTTCAAACCCTTTTTGTCCAGGTACAACTTATATTCGTCGGGCATTTTAAGTTCTTCAGGTGCGATGAAATAAAAGGTTGTATTAAATTCCGACATGGCCATCAGCAATGAATGAACAGTCCGCCCATATTTAAGATCCCCCACCAGAAAAAGATTCAGGTTATCAAGCGTTCCCTGGGTTTTCCAGATCGAATACATATCAAGCAGTGTCTGGGTGGGATGCTGGTTGGCCCCGTCACCTGCATTGACAATGGGTACGGAAGCCACTTCACTTGCAAGCCTTGCAGTACCTTCCAGGGGGTGGCGCATGACGATCAGGTCGCTGTAATTGCTTACGATCCTGATGGAATCACGCAAGGTTTCCCCTTTTGAGGTGCTGGTAGAGGAGGAGTCGGAAAAGCCGACGATCTTCCCCCCTAGTCTGCTTACGGCAGTCTCAAAACTCAGCCTCGTTCTCGTGGAGGGTTCAAAGAACAGGGTTGCGATCACATAATCCTTGAGGATGTCCTGTGTTGGCTTTTTCTCAAATTCCGAAGCAAGCTCAAGGATCCTGAGGAACTCCTCGCGGGAAAAGTCGTTGATTGATACCAGACTCTTGTTTTTCATTTAATAAGGATTTTAATACAAATATAGCATTGAATACTGCAGGAATTCCCGCTGTTGATAAACTATTCATAAATCACGATTTTCCAGTGGTGTCAGGCTGCATCCATTGATCATACCCAACCTGTTGGTCACTTTTTTCTCCTGCTCCACGTCGATTCTCACTTTCATCTCGCAATTGATCTCGAATTGCTGGTCGTATGCTTCAAGCTTATACTCCTTAACCAGTGTCATCACATCATTCATTTGGGGATATCCGAAGCGGAGGAGATAGGTAGCCTGAATTTTACGCCGACTGATCCGGGCGCTCTTCAGGGCTTCACCGGTGGCAGTCCTGTACGCATTGATCAGTCCGCCAACCCCGAGAAGTGTTCCCCCGAAATACCTGATGACCACAACCAGTACATTTGTAAGTCTATATTTCCCAATCTGGTTCAGGATCGGTTTTCCTGCGCTGTTTGTGGGCTCCCCATCGTCATTTGCCCTTTCCCTGGACGGATCGGTGCCCAGGCGCCAGGCATAGCAGTGATGTCTCGCATCGTGGTAGTCTTTCCTTAGCTGATCCAGGACCGCACGGATCTCCTCCTCATCTTCCACGTGGAAGGCGAGGGCAATAAACTTGCTTCCACGATCCTTGAAGATGCCTTCCGATTTAGCTGCTATGGTCCTGTAGGAGGTGGTCATGTTATGAAAAACTGAACAGTATGATGGCGATGATGGAGACCGCTATTCCCAGCCAGTTCACCGGGCTGAGTTTTTCCCTGAATATAAGCAGTCCGGCTAGGACACTCAGGGTAACAATACCAATGTTGTTGGTTCCGAAAATGATCGAACTGTCAATTCGGGATCCGGACGGTGTAACATGGTTCAATGCTGAAACCATCAGATAAATGGAACCAAAATTGACGATTCCCAATGCGATCCCCCAGATCCATATTGCGATCCCCCTGAATTCGCTGACTCCCTCTTTCCTGAATGGCAGGATGATCAGTCCGGTGATGAAAGCCATCAGGAACAGGACGGCGCTGAATATTGCAGTATTCTCATCCTGAACGTAACGGTGCTGTGCAAATTTAACCAGGGCATCTACCATTCCCATACCTGCAAATAATAACAGGGGCAATAGGATCTTTCTTTTTCCAGTGCGCAACGCTGCCGGCTCGTATACGGTCAATAATACACCCGTCAGGGTTGCAATGATGGCCACCGATTTAAGGAGGGTCAGGCTGTCGGCCGGATCGATCATCATTGAGAAGGTGATCGGGAAGACCACAGACATCTTGCTCGCTACAGTTGTGACCGATATGCCGGCCTCCCGGGAAGAGATGGCCACAACGAAGAACATGACGATGAACAGGAACCCAATCACAATCGAAATCGGTATCCACTCAGCTTGCGCTGTCTCGGCAATGCTGACAGACCAGGAGTTGATCAGGAATCCCAGGGTGGAAGCTACA
The DNA here is from genome assembly GCA_937129385.1 of uncultured Bacteroidota bacterium. Taxonomy (GTDB): domain Bacteria; phylum Bacteroidota; class Bacteroidia; order Bacteroidales; genus M55B112. The sequence goes on along the minus strand of CAKZNC010000206.1, from coordinate 6,894 downwards.
AGGTAATTGATGAGGATGACCGGGTAGGAGGGAAGCTGCTTCTGATCAAGGAATTTAAACACAAGGAAAATCCCGGTGGATGATATAATGCAGAGGATCAGGTACGTCATTTTATAGCCTAAAAAAACAGGTCCGGAATTGGACCTGTTTCAATTTTACATCTTCAGTTTCTTTTCGATCTCGTCAATCTGCAATCGGAACCGCTTATCGGTCTCCAGCAGGTTGTTAACGGTCTTGCAGGCATGCAGCACAGTGGCATGGTCTTTCCCCCCGATCTGGGAACCGATCGTTGCAAGTGACGATTTGGTCAGGCTCTTGGAGAAAAACATTGCTACCTGCCTTGCCTGCACGATCTCACGTTTCCGTGTTCTGCTTTGTAACTGCTCCAGGCCGATGTTATAATAGCTGCAAACCACCTTCTGGATATAATCAATAGAGATCTCTTTTTTAGTGTTTTTGATCAGCTTGTCGATCATCTCCCTGGTAAGGTCCAGTGTAATCTCTTTCTTGTTCAGTGTCGATTGTGCCAGCAAAGATATCAGTGCTCCCTCCAATTCCCTGATATTATCGGTAATATGTGTGGCGATGTACTCAAGTACCTCTTCGGGCATTTCGATCCCATCATTATATGTCTTCTTCGCCAGTATTGCAATCCGGGTTTCATAATCAGGTTGCTGAAGGTCTGCAGACAATCCCCACTTGAACCTGCTGATGAGGCGTTGTTCCAGCCCCTGCAACTCAACCGGAGGCTTGTCCGAGGTGAGGATCAGTTGTTTGCCTGACTGATGCAGGTGGTTGAATATGTGAAAAAAGGTGTCCTGCGTCTTCTCCTTGCCGGCAAATTCGTGTACATCATCGATAATGAGTACATCGATCATCTGGTAAAAGTGGAGGAAATCGTTCTTGTTGTTGTTCCTTATGGCATCCACGAACTGTGTCTGAAACTTATTGGCATTCACATAAAGCACAGTTTTTTCTGGGAATAAAGCCTTAACCTCGATCCCTATGGCCTGGGCCAGGTGGGTCTTCCCGAGGCCACTGTCGCCATAGATCAACAGCGGATTAAAAGCAGTGCCTCCGGGATTGTTGGCAACGGCATATCCTGCTGATCGCGCCAGCCGGTTGCACTCTCCCTCTACAAAATTATCAAATGAATTGCCGGGGTTCAGACGCGGATCAATATCCAGTTTCTTGATACCCGGGATAACAAAAGGGTTTTTAATGGCATGATCAGATCCGTCCAACGGAACCTTCACTGGTTGGTTCCTGATCTCCTTGTTGCTCTTTGCCGGGAATTTTACCGTGTAGGGTTTGTTGTTGTTGTAAGTGTTGTTCTGCATTACAACATTGTACTCAAGCTTTGCTTCCGGCCCCAGCTCCTTCAACAGCACCTTACGAAGAATATCAATGTACTGCTCCTCCAGGTACTCGTAAAAAAAAGGGCTTGGAACCTGGATGGTCAAAATATCCTTGTCAAGCTTTAGCGGTACGATTGGCTCAAACCACGTCCTGAAACTTATGGATGGAACATTATCCTTTATTACATGTAGACAATTGTTCCAGACACGTTCGTGCATTAAACGTTAATTTTATAATTCGAAATAAGGGTTAGATGTAGCTAGAACAAATATTGTGAAAAAATAGTAATAAAAAAAGGCGGACCGGACTTGAATTTTTGGAATCAATTATATTGTCTTTACCCTCAGTCTATTATATTTCGAAAAAAATCGAAAAAACTATAAAATACAGATTATCAGCATTGTAGCTATATTCTATCTTAATAAATTGTTAGTTAAACGTTTAGCTAAGGTAATTCAATTCATTGTTTAGATTTCTTAATATCCGGCCCTTTATTTTCGTCACAAGATTTGTGAAAATCATCAAAAGATTTCATTCAATTCTTCCTGTTTTTGGGATTTTCACCTTCCGATCAGTGAAAAATTGACATATTTTTTTGGATTTTTATTAACATCCTGAACAAGTGAATCAAGATCATTTATAAGGACTGCAATATATGTGTACAGGCTGTCCTCCATGATCAGTTTTCCAGCAGTTCCATCTGCCTGCTCAATGGAAGCAGTGATCACGGCAAGGTTGCCGGATATCTCATCCATGTTGATGATCAGCGAATCCAGCGGAGCATTATCAAGTTTGCCCGAAATGGATTCAAAATTGCCGATAATCGTCCTGATCGATTCATTCTGCGCTTTGATGTTTCCCAGGACATCCTTGAGGGACGCCAGGCTTTTTCCGAGGTCGCCTGAACCGGAAAGTTGACGGTCCAGTGATCCGGATGCATTTTCAAGATTCGTGATCATAGAGGAGATGGCAGGGTCATTTAGTATCCTGTTAAGCGCATTTCCTGTAGAATCAAGAGTGATGACCGTCTGGTTCAGGGAGGTCAGAAGTGGGGATACCTCATTGAGCAATCCTGAGATCATGTCCCCTGTGATCCGGCTGCTGAGTGTGTCGCCATCCACGACTTGACCGGGGTTGCCTGATCTAATGATCCTAACACCCTTCGAGCCAAGAAGGTCGGCACTGTAGATCTCGGCAATGCTTCCCTTGCCGATCGGGTAGTCATTCCCGATTTCAATGCGTACAGTAAATGGTGGCTTACGGTCCATTTCAAATATGACCTCATCCACAGTACCGATCTTGTATCCGTCCAACACCACCTCCGCGGATGGTTCCAGTCCGTCTACCCGCTCATACTGCGCAGTAAGCTGATATGTTCTGCTCAGGATATTCTTTCCTTTCAGGTAGTTGATTCCCCAAATGATGACAATGATGGTGATCAATCCGGTAATCCCGGTTTTTACTTCACCGGAGTATTTCATAGGTTATTGTTTTTGGGTTTTGCTGAGCGCTGCTATTCATGAATTTCCAGCAAAGCCTCATTCAATGGAACAATTTCATTATTTCTTACGGCAATGACAAATGCGCCTGGAAAATCTTCCTTCACATTCCGGCAGGCATCCAGTGCATCGTGATACGACATCGCATTGCCAACGGCATACTTGTACCACTTCCCGTGCTCAAATACGCGGACATCCCTGTATCCTTTGAATGATCCTGGATCTGTCCCAACGAGGTTCTTCGATGAGGCAACCTGGACCAAAAATACGACCTGTTCACTCCCGATGACCTTCGCGGTCTCTTGAAAGGTGTTGTCGGCATGCACCTCTACCTCCCCGGCAGCAGGTACAATGTCGAATTTACTGTTTTCCTCGATGCGTGTTTTATAATCCTTGAATGCACGGTAAATGGATGAGGCGATGAGCTCCTGTCCCCGGTCGGTCATCAAAAATTTTTCCTCTTCGGGATTAGATATAAACCCGGTTTCGATCAATACCCCAGGCATTGCGGTACGCGCAAGAACCAACAGGCCCTGTTGCACAACACCTCGGTCTTTTCTTCGGCACCTGTCCCTTAACTGGTCCTGCACATAGGAGGCAAATTCAATGCTCTGTTTCAGGTAGGTGTTCTGCATCAGTGAAAACTGTATATAAGACTCCTCGGATGCTGGATTAAATCCCTGGTAGGTGGTCTCGTAATCCTCCTCGAGAAGAATCACGGAGTTCTCCCTTACTGCAACGTCAAAATGTTCGCCCGTACGATGGAGTCCGAGCACATGCGATGAAGTTCCATAGGGCGAGTTTTTTGAGCTTGCATTTACATGGATCGAGATAAAAAGATCAGCTTCTGCCTTGTTAGCAATATTCGCACGTTCATGAAGCTCTACGAACACATCGGTTTTTCGTGTATAGATCACCTTCACATCCTTCACGTTTTCGTCGATCAGTTCGCCTACCTTTAATGCAATGGCAAGTGCCAGGTCCTTTTCCCGCGCATTGGACCCTACTGCCCCGGGATCCTTTCCGCCATGACCTGCATCGATCACAACGGTCTCAATACTGTGCTTGACACCACCCCGCGGGGGATCAGATGCGCTGACTTCAATTGAAAAATAAGAAATCAGGTATATAAGAAATAATCCAACCGCACGTTTAACAAATAGTGGCAAAGAATTTGAAGCTATCATTTCAGAAGAATTTCATTAGATTTGCACACTTCTCAATGGTACAAAATTAATAGATAATTCACTTTGCAGCACAGGCCCCTAAAGATAGTTATCAATATAGTCTTAACTCTGATCACAGGCACATTATTGCATGCACAGGGGCCCGATACTTCTGTGTACACAATACCACCCCTGGATTTGTCTGCAGATACTGTAAATACTGACAATCAACAGTTACTGCCAACCACAGATACATTGCCTTTATTGACCGATTCAGTGCAGCATCTGAACGATTCAATGGTCTATGTATCCGATTCGTTATTAACAGATACAACACAGGGTTCGAACCTGGGAAGTGCAATTGAATACGAAGTGGATTATGATGCCACTGATTCGCTGATTGCGAGGCTGGACAGTGGATACGTGGAGATGTACAACAATGCGATCGCCACCTATGGCGATATCAAGATGGAAGCGGGGTACATCAAGTACGAGATGAACAAGCACGAAGTGCTGGCCTACGGGATACCTGATTCCACAGGAGAAATCACCCAAAACCCGGTATTTACCATGGGAGATGAAACCTTTAACGCGAAGCTGATGCGCTATAACTTCAAGACCCAGAAAGCCTGGATCGAAGAGGTGATCACTGAGCAGGAGGGAGGATTCCTGCATTCCGCAGAAACCAAAAAGCAGAAGAATGGTCACATCCACATGAAGGACGGGAAATATACTACCTGTGATGCCGAGCACCCACACTTCTATGTGGCCATTACAAAGGGGATCTCCATGCCGGGCGACAAGATCGTGGCCGGCCCCGCATACCTTGTGGTGGAGGATGTGCCGCTGCCCATCGGCATCCCATTTGGTTTTTTTCCCAACTCGGTGAAGAAGACTTCGGGGATCCTGATCCCGCAATACGGTGAAGAACAGCGAAGGGGATTCTACCTCAGGCAGGGGGGGTACTATTTTGCCCTGAATGAATACATGGACCTGCGGGTAACCGGGGATGTCTATTCAAATGGTACCTGGGGCATCCGGATGGGCAGCAATTACAGGTGGCGTTATCACTTCAGCGGCAGTATGAATGTACAGTTCTTTCGCAATGCCACGGGCTATACACAGATCGAGGGTTCCCGTTCAGTTTCGAAAGATTATTCCATCAACTGGAACCACGCACAGGCACGGGAGGCCAATCCGAATACCAATTTCCGTGCAAGCGTCAGCATCTCCAGCTCATCCTACGATCAGAATCATACCAGTCGGATTGGCAACGTAATGACAAACACGAAACAGTCCAGTATCTCCTATTCCAAGCCCTGGCAGGGGAGCCCCTTCAACCTGAGCATCTCACTTAACCACTCACAGAACAACAGGGACAGCACCGTAAGCCTCACGCTGCCTAACCTCTCCTTCAACATGGGAACCATCAATCCCTTTGAACGCAAACGCAGAGTGGGTCCCAAAAAATGGTATGAAGACATACAGCTGCGGTACAACAGTAAACTGGAGAACAGGATCAAAACACGGGACACCCTGCTTTTTACGAGGTATGTATTCGAAGATATGCGCAACGGCTTCAGGCACGAGGTCCCGCTCTCACTCAACGTAAAACCTTTTAAAAAGGTGGCGGCACTGCAGAGCATGACCATCACGCCGAGCGTCAGTTATACAGGAAGGATCTATACCGCGTATACCGAGAAATCGATCACGGGTTACAATGAACAGGAGCGTAACGGTGAGACGGTCATGGTCCCGATCGTGCACGATACCATCATTCAGAATAAACTCAGCTATGCACACGCCTACCTTCCGCGCGTAAGCGCTTCGCTATCACCAAAGTTATACGGGATGGTCAATTTTACCGGGGACGGCAGGTTGGAAGCGATCAGGCATGTGATGACGACCTCGGCATCTTTCTCATATGTGCCTGATATGAGTGCAATACAGCCCAACTATTACAGGGAGTTGTATGATTCTGTGAACAATGTGCTGCTGGATGAGTATTCCATCTACGAAGACCAGATCTATGGTACCCCTACCTTCAACGGGGCATCAGGATCGGTGAACCTGTCCGTCAGGAACAATCTCGAAGCCAAGATCCGGTCACGGAACGATACGCTGGACGAGGTTAACAAGGTGAAGCTGCTGGACAACCTCAATTTTTCCACCAACTACAATATTTTCAACAGGGATTCACTGGCACCTTCCTGGTCGCCGATCAGTATGAACGGGAATACACGCCTGTTTAATAACAAACTGTCGATCAATTTCCGGGGTGTGCTGGACCCGTTTTACTACGACGATAGCCGCACCAGGATCAACGAGTCGGTCTTTAAGAATACAGGAAAACTTGCGCGCCTTACCAATGCGAGCGTATCGATGGGAATGTCCTTCAGCTCAAAGGGAACCGGGAAGGGGGACCAGGAGAGACAGGAGAATGAGGATCCGCTGCTCAATTCGGCCTTTGATAATTCGATGGGAAACAATCCCGATGAGATTTTTACCGAAGGGCAGGATGATTATTATGGTGACTATGTCGATTTCGAGGTTCCCTGGTCACTTCGTGTCGACTACTCCTTCAGCTACAGGAAACCAAGGGAGGTATCGACCATCGTCCAAACCATCAGGGCATCGGGAGATATCAGTCTGACGCCTAAATGGAAGATCGGATTCAACAGCGGGTATGACCTGGCCAATAAACAATTTACCACCACCAACCTCAGCCTGCGCCGTGATCTCCACTGCTGGGAAATGCGGATCTCAGTGGTGCCTTTCGGTAGGTACAAATCCTATAATTTTACGATCAATGCCAAATCGAGCATCCTCTCCGATCTGAAATACAACAAGCGGAAAAGCTGGACCGATAA
>CAKZNC010000205.1 GCA_937129385.1 uncultured Bacteroidota bacterium | reverse complement strand
CCGGGAAGAGTTACTCTACCTGGTACTCAGGTCAAGTTACCTGTTGGCCGACAACAGTGTGGCAAGCAAAAAACAGGAGCGGTTGCAGTCTACTGTGGATGAATACCTCTCTTTTAAATCTGAGTTTCCCGACAGCAAGTATGACAAGGAAGCGGAGAAGATGTACGCGGAGACCCAGGAATCATTGGAAATGTATACAACAAATAACTAAGAATGGATTACAAGAAAACCAAAGCACCGTTGACAACTGTAACACGTGATCTCGCGGCGAATGACGAGAAGACCGGGAACATCTATGAAGCAGTAATGGTAGTTTCCAAACGTGCCAACCAGATCAGTGTTGAGATGAAACAGGAGCTGAATCAGAAGCTTGAAGAGTTCGCTTCATATACTGATAACCTGGAAGAGGTGTTTGAAAATCCAGAGCAGATCGAGATATCCAAGTATTTTGAGCGTCTGCCCAAGCCAAGTCTGATTGCACTCCAGGAACTGGATGAAGATAATATCTACCACAGGATCAACGAAGAAACTCAGCCTTCAGAATAAACTTGTATGAAGCTTTCCGGAAAAAAGATCATTCTTGCCGTCACCGGAAGCATTGCTGCTTATAAGGCAGTCTTGTTGCTCAGACTCCTGGTGAAGGAGGGAGCGGATGTGCAGGTGCTGATGACCCCTACTTCAAAGGAGTTTATTACCCCGGTCACCTTTGCGGCCCTTTCGGGTAAAAGTGTCCTTTCTGAATTCTTTGATGAAAAGGGCGGCTACTGGAACAGTCATGTTGAAATGGGTGTTTCTGCCGACCTGATGATCATCGCCCCGGCCACGGCTACTACGCTTGGCAAAATGGTCAGCGGGATAGCCGACAACCTGGTGGTCACCACTTACCTTTCTGCCCGCTGTCCGGTTGTGATCGCACCTGCCATGGATATGGACATGTTTGCACATCCATCCACAAAAAAGAACCTGGAGATTCTGCAATCGCGCGGAAATCATGTGATTGAACCCGCGGAGGGTGAACTGGCCAGCGGACTTGAGGGGAAAGGGCGCATGCAGGAGCCTGAAGCGATCATGGAAGCCATTGTCAGCCTGGGTGGACATGAAAAAAAAAAGTCCTGAATAAAAAAGTGCTGCTTACTGCAGGACCTACACACGAAGCAATCGATCCCGTACGTTTTATTGGTAACCATTCTTCCGGAAGAATGGGATATGCCCTCGCCGATGCTTTTGCTGAAGCGGGTGCGCAGGTGGTGCTGGTGACCGGCCCCTCGGTGCTTTCTCCACCGGCTGCGGCAGAGACGATCAATGTCACCACAGCCAAAGAGATGTTCGAAGCCTGTAAAGCACATATTGGAGATGCCGACATTGCTGTTTTTGCGGCTGCGGTGGCAGATTTTACACCAGAAAAACAATCCGGGAAGAAGATCAAACGTTCAGGAGATGAGATGGTACTTCGGCTCAGGCCAACGGTAGATATTGCTGAGACGCTCGGCCGGTCGAAAAAGAAGGAGCAGCTGTTTGTCGGGTTTGCCCTGGAGACTGAAAAAGGACTGGAACATGCAACCGGGAAACTGAAGAAGAAAAATCTCGACCTGGTGGTGTTGAATTCACTTGCAGACAAAGGGGCCGGGTTCGGGACAGAGACGAACAAGGTGACGATGATTGACAGATCCGGTGGAATTGATACATTTGATCTGAAATCGAAAGATCTTGTCGCCAGGGATATATTGATGAAGATTTTAAAATTGATGGAGAATGCATAAATATATATTGACCATATTACTGGTGATCTCGACCACCACCCTGGATGCACAGGAACTGAAGTGCAACGTACAGGTGGTAAGTAACAAGGTGCAGGGCTCAAACAAACAGGTTTTTGAGACACTGCAGAGTGAAATATTTGAATTTATGAACAACCGGGTCTGGACCGAACATGTCTACGGCATCGAGGAACGGATCGAGTGTAACCTGATGTTCAATATTACCGAACAGATATCTGCCGATGAATTCAGGGCTACACTGACGATTCAGTCACGCAGACCTGTATTTAATTCAAATTACTACAGTCCCATGATCAACTTCGTGGACGGTGATGTACAGTTCCGGTACATTGAGTTTGAACCACTGGAATTTGACCTGAACACCTATACCTCAAACCTTACCTCCATTCTCGCCTTCTATGCCTATTTCCTGATCGGTCTGGATTATGCCTCCTTTGGTCTTGAGGGAGGAACCCAGTTCTATAAAAATGCGGAACAGATCGTTATCAATGCGCAAAACACGGGCGAGAAGGGATGGAAGCCGTCTGATGATATGTCACACAAAAACCGCTACTGGCTGGTAAAGGACATCCTGGACTCGGAATATGGCCCGGTGAGGGAATTCTACTACAGGTATCACCGGCACGGACTTGATATCATGGAATCAAAACCACCGGAAGGAAGAGTGGAGATTGCCAAATCCCTGGAACTGCTCCAGGAGGTTTACCGTGACCGACCAGATCCATATATGCATGTGCTCCGACTGGTATTTGATGCAAAAGCTGAGGAGATATCCAATGTTTTTTCAGAGTCCTTTCCCGAAGAAAAGAATCGCGTATTCCTTATCTTAACGGAAATGGACCAGACCAATACCAATAAATATAAAACAATACTGGAAGATAACAGTACTGTAGACTTTTAATGATCAGCAATCTAAAGATCCGGAATTATGCCCTGATCGAGAATCTGGAAATAGGATTTGAATCGGGCTACATTACCATCACGGGGGAGACCGGTGCCGGAAAATCCATCCTGATGGGTGCGCTCTCACTCATCCTGGGGACCCGGGCCGACACATCCGTTTTGCTGAACAAGGAAAACAAATGCATCGTAGAGGGGCAGTTCCGGATCGATCCCCAGCACAAACTCTTTTTCAAAAATAATGACCTCGATTTTGAAACAGAATCATTCCTTCGCAGGGAAATCCTTCCCGGTGGTAAATCAAGGGCATTCATCAATGATACACCTGTAAAACTGAATGTGCTCAAGGCGCTGGGTGATCAACTGGTGGATATCCATTCTCAGCACCAGAACCTGCAGCTGAATGACCATATCTACCAGCTCAGGGTCGTGGATCATGTGGGTCAGCTTACTGCCCGGATCTCTGAATACCGCGAACTCTATGATGAATATGTTTCAGTGAAAAGTGAGCGGAACAGGCAGAAGGAGGAGATTGAGAAGATCAGTGGTGAGTTGGATTTCTACCAGTTCCAGTATGATGAACTTTCTGGTGCCCGGCTGGACGGCACCAACCTGGAGGAACTTGAAGAGGAGATGAGCGGACTCGAGCACGCGGAGGAGATAAAAAAGTCCCTTTCGGGAGCTGCGCTGAACATAGAAGGGGAGGGGAATGTGCTCAGCATGCTGACAGAGGCAATACAGCAGCAGAAACGCATTAAAGGTTATTTCAAGGCAGCTGATGATTTCGCAACCAGACTGGAATCGGCATATATCGAATTAAAGGATGTGGCATCAGAGATGGGATCGCTTACAGGAAAGGTGGAGCATGAACCTGAAAAATTGCAGGAGGCCAGGGACAGGATCGATCTTGTACACAGCTTGCTGCAGAAACACCGCGTCAGGGAGGTTGGGGAGCTGATAAAGATACGTGAGGAATTGGGCAGGAAGATCGAAGCGATCACCTTCTCAGACGAACAGCTTGAAAAACTGGATCGTGAAGTAAGTGAGAAACGATCCGTACTTGAGAAAAAAGCAGCCGGTCTTCATGCAACAAGGGAGAAGACCGGTCGGTATATTGAAAACGAGATCTCCGGTCAGCTTGTCCAGCTGGGGATCCCAAATGCTACTTTCAAAGTGAAGGTGGATAGGACGGATGAGCCGGGCAGAAACGGGATGAGCGATGTACGTTTCCTCTTCTCCGCCAACCGGCAGTCACCACCCGAGGAGATTTCAAAGGTTGCATCCGGTGGTGAGGTGTCAAGGCTGATGCTCACAATCAAGAACCTGTTGTCTGGATACAAAGGTCTGCCTACCCTGATCTTTGATGAGATCGATGCTGGTGTGAGTGGGGAAATCGCTGAGAAGATGGGGTCGATAATGAAAAAAATGGCCGGGGGAAGGCAGGTGATCGCCATCACTCATCTTCCGCAGGTGGCCGCACAGGGGTCAGAACACTTCCTGGTCTACAAGGAGGATGACGAGCACACAACAGTAACCAGGATCAGGAAACTTAGCCAGGAGGAGCGCATCACGGAGATCGCCAAACTCCTTTCCGGGGAGAAACTGACAGATGCCGCCATCTCCAATGCAAGGGAACTGATGAATGCATAAGTGCAGGCAATTTCAGAGTGCCGTCGCACAAACCAGGGAATGATTTGTTATGTCAATGATAATCTACAAACCTAAACTGAATTATGGCTTATAACCTGCTTAAAGGAAAAAGAGGAATCGTTTTCGGAGCCCTTAATGATATGTCCATTGCATGGAAGGTGGCTGAAAAAGTACACGAAGAGGGTGCTGAGATCGTCCTTACCAATGCACCTATCGCAATGCGGATGGGCAGCATGAACGAACTTTCCGAAAAATGCAATGCCGAGATCATCCCGGCGGATGCAACAAATCTCGAAGACCTCGAAAACCTTATCGACAAATCGATGGAGATCCTCGGTGGAAAGATCGATTTTATCCTGCATTCCATCGGGATGTCACCCAACGTACGCAAAGGCATCGAATATGATGAGCTGAAATATGAATACTACCATAAAACACTCGATGTCTCTGCATTTTCTCTGCACAAGATCCTCAGTACCGCCCGCAAAAAAGATGCACTGAACGAATGGGCATCGGTGGTGGCGTTGACCTATGTGGCAGCACAACGCACTTTTGTAGGTTACAACGACATGGCAGATGCAAAGGCCATCCTGGAATCGATTGCCAGGAGTTTTGGATATATCTATGGCCGTGAAAAGAAGATCAGGATCAATACCATCTCGCAGTCACCAACACTCACAACAGCAGGAAGCGGTATATCCGGATTTGACAAACTGGAAGACTTTGCCGAACGTATGTCACCATTGGGAAATGCCACTGCCGATGAGTGTGCCGATTATTGTGTGAGTCTGTTCTCAGACCTGACGAAAAAGGTGACCATGCAGAATCTTTTCCATGACGGAGGATTCTCCAGCATGGGGATGAGCCTGCGCGCCATTCAGCAATACGAAAAGAGCTTTGAAGATTGCCCGCCTGTAGGGGAAGATATTCCTTTCGATGAAAAGGATGTAGAGAGATTTAAGGAGAGTTAAGAGTTAAGAGTTAAGAGTTAAGAGTTAAGAGTCGAGGGTCGAGTGATGGTCAGCATTAGTCAGCCTTCAGCCGGCAGTTGTCAGTAGCCGGCAGCGACGTTAGGAGTTGATCCCCATAACCAAAGCAAAAAGCCATTCCGTTTGCCACATTCCGCACTACGCACTACGCAAATAATTTCTATATTTGAAATCAACTAAACTGCGATTTCATGACTGTCATTATCCTGCTGCTATATTTTCTCTTTCCGGCACTTCTTCTCGCTTTCAGCGGAAAATACACCATCATCAACCGGATTGGGGTAATTGTTTTTTGTTACGTGGGCGGACTGATCATCGGGAATACAGGGATGGTCCCGGAGGAGATGGGCTCTCTCCAGGGGGATCTGATGGGGGTTGTGATCCTGCTAGGTATTCCGCTGGTGCTGTTTTCTGAGAACATCCTGAAGTGGGTGAAAATGGCACGGTATACTTTTCTCTCCTTGATACTTGGTGTTGTATCCGTGGTAATAATGGTTTTTGTGGGATATTTCCTGCTGAAAGATGTGATCCCCGAGGCTCACAAGATCGGAGGATTGCTCATTGGGGTATATAACGGCGGA
>CAKZNC010000204.1 GCA_937129385.1 uncultured Bacteroidota bacterium | reverse complement strand
GCTGACTGCTGCCTACTGCCATACCAACGTCACATCCCCCGCGTCGCTAAACGGACTCCCATTGCTGTATTTTCCCGTTACCTTCCAGATGTACACGCCCTGGGCAGCCTTTGTGCCCTGGACAAAGCCGTCCCAGCCGGTGTTGATATCATTGCTCTCAAAGATCAGCTCTCCCCAACGGTTGTAAATGTACATGTGGTACTCGAGCACCTGCTTGTTCACGCCCGGGAAGAAGATGGTGTTCCGCTGCTCATCGGTCAGGTAGTTCACGTTTATACCGGTCCGCGGTGCGTCACCCGGACGGAAGATGTTCGGGAACCGCAGGTCTCCAGCCGGGAGTACCTTGATCGCCATCGGGATGAACAGACTGTCGATGCAGTGCTCGTTCCAGCCGATCAGCAAGACGTCCTTCCAGCCCTCATACCTGTATATATGACTTGGATCCTGAAGGATACTGGTATTGTCCTCTGCCACGACGTCACCGGCACCGGTGGGAGTTTCATTGTAATCCCCGAAATTCCAGAAATAATCATCGGCATAGGTGGTCAGGTTAAAGAACCGTACCGGCTTGTCGTTCACATACACCGAGTCGGGGGCATAATTGAAGAATGCATTTGGTGTCGCATGCACAGTGATCACCCTGGAGGCCTGGTCGGTGCCGCCCGGACCGTTGGCGATCAGCTTCACGGTAAATTCACCGGGCTGGTAGAAGGTGTGTGTCGGGTGTTCATCGCTGGAAACGGATCCGTCGCCGAACTGCCAGATGTATGACGTGGCAAACCTCGAGGTATTGGTAAAACTCACCTCCAGGGGATGGCACCCCTCGGTGATCGAGGTGAAGCCTGCCTCGGGGGGACGCGGAGTTACCGTCACCACTGTAGCTGAGCTGTCGACGCATTCCGCGTAGCTGACAAATAATTTGACGGTATACAGACCGGAGGCGGTGTAACCGTGAACGACATCATCCCGACTGCTGGTGGTCACAGGTGCACTTCCATCCCCGAAATCATAGGTATAGGTCCAGGGCCCCTCCGGCGTTGTGTTGGTGAAGGTCACCTCCGCATTTCCCGATTCAGGCATGGGCTGAATATCTGGTGATGGCTTGAACGACGCAAGCGGGATCGGGTCCACCGTGATCTCCACCGTGTCTGTTGCCGTGCAGCCAAACGCGGAGGTGGTCTGCAAAATCGTCTGGTACGTCACCGGTGATGCGTCGTAGTTCGCGTAGATATGGAATGTGGTGTAGCTCCCGTTTTCACCGGTACCGTCCCCGTAGTCCCAATTGTAGACTGCCGCGCCGGGTTGTGTCTCCAGGATCACCTCCAGGGGCTGGCACCCGCTTAGCGGTTTGGCCCTGACCTCCGGATCGATCGTGGGGTAGACGGTGATCACGCTCCTGGCAGTATCCTGGCAACCCGCGGCATCGGTGGCAACCATCTCTATCATATAATATTGTACCGTCCCGGATGGATCGGTGTACCTGAAGACCTGTGTCGGATCCTCATCTGTGCTGGTGATCCCGTTGCCGAAATCCCAGTTGAAGCTTACCGCATCGGCTGAGCTCTGGTTGGTGAAGTGCACCTCCTGGTTGCCACATCCCGGTTCAGCATCGGAGGTGAACTGGGCGATGGGCCTGCTGTTCTGCACCACGACCGATGTCTCGCCGATACATCCCCGGCTGTCGGTGACCTGGTAGATGATCCCGAATTCCCCGCTGATGCGTGACTCGAAGACAGCGGTTTGCCGGTCTTTACGGTCCAGGTGGAACACCTCTCCCCTCCAGCGGTGGGTGACGTATTCACCCGATCCGCCTGCCGGATTCCCGTCCATGGTCAGCACCTCGCCACCACAAAGCTGCGGGAACCCGGGCAGGTCTCCCGTGATACCGGCAGTGGGATTGGCATGAACGGTCAGTACTGCTACATCACTCTCAACGGTGCCGCAGCTTGTAACATCCAGCCGGTAGAGGTTGCCGTCCATTTCCACCGTTGTGGTATCCACAAGCAACTGCCTGCCATTTACATTGCCGTATATTTCATCATTCTCAAGTGCGCTCCACGTGGTCCCTCCATCACTGCTGACCATCCACTGGTAGGAGATCCCGTTTCCGCTTGCCGATCCACTGAAACCGGCGGGCGCACCTTCACAAACTTCAGCATCAACGGGTTGCACATCGAGTCGGGGCAAACTGCTCACGGTGACCTGCAGGGGATCACCCTGTGACGGGCATCCGCCGGCGGTGGTGACCACAACACTTACTTCGTCATTATCAACGAGCGAACTGGTCACATATTGATCAGACGGACCGCTCTGCACCGGGAGGTCATTGACAAAGAATTCATAGTTCAAAGCATCCGCCGGTGTGGCGGTGATCGTGACCTCCTCGCCTTCACAAACAGACCCGGGTGAGGTGGTGAGGAGGGGTTCCACAGGCATGATCACGGTGACATCGAGCGGACCGTGTTCGGTGACACATGTTCCTGCATTGGTCTCCAGGACACGGATCTGACCGCTGTTCTCAAAGAAATTGATCTCCACCACCGGCTGTGAATCATCGGTCGTGATCACGGCCCCGGGGGGCAGGGACCACCGGTAGCTGCTGCCGGGGATGTCCGGGACACTGTAGATCACGTTGGTGGCATATGCACATACGGTATCGGGTCCGGAGACCTGTACAGGTGGCGACTGGTCGAGGACGACGACCGGGGTTTTGACCGTATCATCCACGCAGCCATAGCGGTTGGTCTCGAATACCTCCATCATGTTTTCACCGGCCACTGCCGCCGAGGTCACCACCGCGGCATTGCTGTTCAGCCCCGTTCCGCCGAACTGGAGGAACCCCACCTCCGCCGGGATGGTCCATTCATAATACGAATCACTGGTCAGGCCAACCGTATACACCAGGTCCGGGGTGTTCACACATACGGTGTCAGGTCCGGAGAGGGGTCCCGTGGACGGCAAGGGGTAGATCGTCACCTCCTTCTCATCCCGCGTCGAAGGAACCGGACCGGCCCCGTCGGGATCGTCGGTCTCCAGCCGGAAGGTGATCCGGTCCACCCCGGTCTCATCCGGACCGAAGGTGTAGGTGGCTGTGACAATGGTACCGGTGGTGGTGCTCGGACTCATCACTCCTGATCCGCCGCCGGCGAAGACCGACCAGGTCCCGGTGCTGGCTGCCCCGCCGATGGAGCCGATCAGCTCAATGGAGGGAACAAAACAGAGCGTCGTGTCTCTTCCTGCATCGACAAAGGGGAGCAGCCCGATATCGATGAACACCTCCGCAGTGTCGGGCGGACAGGGTCCCGTGGCGCCGTCGGGGTCGTTCGTGATGTATTGCACGACCACATACCCGGCATCCTCCTGGTTGGTGGAAGGGGTGAAAATCGGGTTCAGGCTGAACGGATCGTCAAAGGTTCCTTCCGAAGGGAACGGCTCGATGACCGTCCAGCGTGCAGGGATTCCCTGTACCGCTCCTCCCGATAGCGTGACTTCCAGTCCCGTGGAATTCGGCGGTGTGGGATCGCCCGGGTCGATGCTGACGAACGTATTGGTGGCGGTGACCCCTGCCGGGGCATTCACGGAGACAACAATGTTCTGCGGCGGTCCTTCGCAGGAGGTTCCGCTGAATGGCGTGACGCGGTAAATCACCGTTCCGGTCGATGATCCGGTATTGATGAGTGTATGCGGAATGTTGCCGGTCCCCGTTTCGCCGGTGGAGGCACCGATGACGCTGCTGCTGACAAAGACAACTTCCCATTCATAGGTGGCGGAGATGTTGGAGTTGAAAATGATGTCCGGGGTTCCTTCACTGCAGATGGTCACTTCATCGGGAGAGGTCATCTCCGGGGACGGGCTGACGGTGATCACCACCGGCTCTGCCTCTCCGACACAACCGTTCGCAGTGGGGGTGACCGAATAGGTGGCGGTCTCCGCAACTGTACCGGTATTGGTCAGAAGATCATTGATGACATTGCCGCCACCTGCCCCGCCGCCGGTGATGGCCGGATCGCTGTATGCGGGCGCCGGCCAGCTGTAGGTGACGAGCAGCGGACCGTTGGAGATGCTTAGCGGCGTGGCGGTTGAATCCCCGGAGCAGATCGTGGTGCCGATCCCGTCAGTAAGGTCGGGAACTGCCCTCACCACGATGGTGTAATCGGTATAGGTGAATTCACACCCGGCATTGTCCTGCACGTAATAGTCGAAGGTATAGGTCCCCGGCGTCGTCGCAGTGAAGACGGGTGTCCTGCTGGCGGGGTCACTGAGGGTGCCTGCCCCGGGGTTCCCGGGATCTGCGATCCAGGTATGGGTGGTGTAGACCCCCGAGCCGCCGGATGGATTGCCGTTCAGGTTGACAGGTGTTCCGGCACACGGATTGGGTGATGCAGGAAGCGGATTGGCGGTGATCTCGCTTACACGGATGACAATGGTGTCATAAGCAAAACACCCGTTCACATCCTGCACCTGGTAGTAGTAGGTGTAATCTCCGCCTGTCGAAGCATTGAAGACCGGGGTCCTGGCAGCATCACCCGGACCCAAGGGGGTGAGCCGACCGGTGGCCGCCACCGGTCCTTCGGTCCACATATGGGAGGTGTTGTCGATGGCGCCTATATCCGGACTCGGATTTCCGTCCAGCTGCAAATCGGTGTCGGCACAGATCCCTGCTGTATCCGTCGCCACGCCGTCTGCTAAAATATCCACAATGGGGCCGGTCACGGTTACAACCGGACTGTCACTGAGTTCAAAATCACACACCGGGACGGTGGTGCTGTGGGCCAGGATGCGGAAGGTGACATCGGTGGTGAGGTTGCCCGTGGGGAACACCAGCGTGGTACCATTCCCTTCCTGCGATCCGTACAGGGTGCCCAGTGTGCTGTTCCATACTTCGTAGGTCATGCCGATCTCTGAATTTTCGATATTCAGCGTGGTACCGGTGTTGAAGCAGACCAGCGCATTGTCAACGGTCACGGTGCGGTCCCCGGGAAGCGGATGGACCAGCAGGGTCTCGGTATCCTCCGCAGTACAGGTGGTCGGATCACCCCCGCCGGTGGAAAGCGTCAGAAACCCTTCGTCGACGACCGTGGCTGTGTAGGTGTGGGTGCCGGCGATGGTGGTTGTAAACGGACCGGGATCTTCCACGTCAGCAGGGTCCTCGGTGCCGGTCCACATATAACTGAATGTCCCTGATCCGCCTGTGACGATCACTGCCGGCAGGTCCACGGGTGTATCGATGCACTGGTTGTCCAGCACGGGGATGGCGGCGGCCAGTTCAGGATTCACAGTTACCGTGATGGTGTCGTCCATAGGGCGTGAACAGCCGTTGCCGGGATTCACCGCCAGGACGTTGTAAATGGTGGTGGACCCAAGCGGTCCCACGGGGTAGGCGAGATTGCCATTGTTACCTGCCTGTGTCGACAGGTCGGCTGTACCGATCCGCAGGGTATATTGAATCCCGGGTACGGAATTTTGTATCTCGATCTCCGCGCTCCCGTTGTAACACAGGAACGGGTCATCAACCGTGATGGTGCGGTCGGCAGGAGAGGGGTTGACGGTCAGGCTGGCGGCATTGGAGAGGGTGGTGCACGGACCGCCTGTGGTCAGTTCCACACGGTAGAGGTGGCCGTCAAAAGAAAGGGGGACCGAATTAATGGTCAGCACCGCGGTCTGCCCATCCTCGTAATTGGCACCCGATACATTGCTCCATGTTGTCCCGTCGGTGCTTACCTGCCACTGGTAACTGGTAATGACAGGGTCGCCATCGTCTTCTATGCTGAATGTGACGTCGTAGGCTTCGCAGGTGACCACGTCTGATGGTTGACCTGTGATGTCGGCAAGGGGGTTGATGGTGACAGTGGCATTGTCGTTCAGCTCCGCATCACACCCGGTGGCGGTCAGCGTGGCCAAAACATTGTAAGTGGCTGTGGTGGTCGGGGCGGGGACAAAGCCGAAGGTGATGTCTGAACCGGCCGGTCCGCTCAACGGTCCGTCCACAACATCATTCCCGGGGTTGCGGCGCAGTGTGTATTCGGCCCCTGTCTGGATGTTGGAGACCACCACCGATGCAGGATCACCTTCACATTGCTCGTCATCCGATACCGCCAGCGTGAGGTCGGGGATCGGGTTGATGGTGACAAACATGCTGTCGGCATGCTCGGGGCATCCTGCTGCGCCATCATCGGCGGTGAGGACAAGCCAGGCACCCCCGTCGACGATATCATTGGGTCCGGGTGTGTAGACCGCCCCCGTGGGCTGGTCTGCATTGGTCCATGTTCCATCGCCTGTGTTGGTGCTCCAGTATCCTGCAGTGGCGGTGCGCTCGATCACCCCGGCCATGACGGCAGACTCATCTGCACAGATGTCCTGGTCGGGCCCCGGGTTGGCAATGGGGCCGTCAACGAGCTTGATGTAGGCATAGGTAATGATCGGAGGGGCACCGCTGCTGATCTCGTTACACGGGTTCCAGTTCTCCATCATGATCTCGAACACCTGTCCGACCTGGTCGTTCACTGGGTCGTAGACATGACTGATGACCAATGACTCGTGCCAGCCGTCTGCGGCGACGTCGGACCGTGCCGGCACGCCGGTGGTACGGATGGAATCATAAATCGCAAATTCTCCCTGAAGCGGGGTTGTCAGCGGGGCAGCATCCACCTGGATGCCCTGGATCCTCGGTTCGGGGGAGAACCCGGTTCCATAAGTAAACCTGACGTACCGCTCCCCGTCATTCGAAAAATCAGGCTCCACCTGGGGGTTGCAGTTGAAATAGGTGGCATCGGTGAAGGTCTCGGAGAAACTTTGGCCCAGGCAGACACGGATGGTGTCGATGTGGAACTGAAATTGTCCGTCCCCTTCATCATCGGTGGAGTGATTTTCATAGGTGAAGGTCTTTCTCAATCCGCCACCATCGCAGAATGCCGGAATATTCGTAAGACCGATACGAATGAACGAGGTCCAGTAACAGACCGTCGGATCTTCGGGGTAGGTATGCGAAAAGGTGGTTTCAAACTTTCCCGGGGAGACCTCGCTTCCCACAACAGGCGTATTGGTGCCGTCACCCCATTCCGTGCGGATGACAACGATCGAGGGATCGTAATTTTCACTGTTGATGTAATGGGTCTTCACATAATAGGCAACCGTAAACCGAACCTGCGCAGGCGCACAGATCTCGGTCAGCTCAAGACTGTAATCGAACCGGCTCGGGTCGAACATCTCGCACTCCACGGGGAGATTGTTCACCGCATCGGTGGGCCCGAAAGCGGCCAGGTTCCCGGTGATGCCGGTGATAGGCAGACCTGTTCCGGTATATTCCACTTCGATACCGGTGCCTGTGTGTGCCTCTGAATAGCTGATCGGCGCATCCAGGGACAGCCTGATGATATTCGGAGGATCAAGTGCTCCCTGCGGCATGAGGACCACCCCGGCATAAGCCACACCGTCATGGGTGACCACCCAGTCGGGTGAGTAGGCAGGGGAGGAGGGGGTGTAGTTGACATCTTCACTTAAATAGATGATGATGACAGACTGATCCGGATCAACATAACGGATGGAGTCGACCACAGGCTGGGAAAAGGTGCTTGCGGAACACAACAGGAACAACAGCCACATCAATAGCTGTCCTTTTATCCTGCTGATATGAGGATGTGATAATTCCACGTCTCCTTATTATATCAATAAGAGAAGCTGCCTGCAATGCTTGTTGAGGTGGAATCGTCAGCTTCAGTTTATAAATTGAATATTTAAACACGGGTTTTCCTGGCTGCTTTCTTCTACGTCAAATTTACAAAAGGGTTACGAATTCCCTGTTAATAAAGTGTTATAGTTTACAGTTGAGAGTCAAGGGTCGAGAGTCGAGTGGGGGCACTTCGACAGGCTCAGTGCCCCAGTGCTTCGCATAGGGTACCAGGACAAAGTTCAGTCTGACGGCAGGAGAATAGTGACTGAAATAAGAAGGTCCGGTTACAATAGCAACCGGACCCTCCCTCTCATAGTAGTAGTTAGTAGTAGTTATTTTTCAGCCATACCCACTGACGGCTGACGACTGACGGCTGACGGCTGACGGCTGACGACTGACGGCTGACGACTGACGACTGACGACTGACG
>CAKZNC010000203.1 GCA_937129385.1 uncultured Bacteroidota bacterium | reverse complement strand
ATCCAGCTCTTCCGTAACTTCCGCGGCGATGAGATTATTTTCCTTATCGTACTTCGATGGCTTTACGATCCTCCGGTAGGGCTTCCATTCCTGGGCCTCCACGTCAAAGCTCTGAGGCTTAGGTATTGTGATTTATTTCCCAAGCTCAACTTTTATTTCCGTGATGTCTACATTGAAGTATTCAAGCGCAAGGGCAAGGGTTATTGCGGGAACAAAGTGGTCTTTATATTTACGGATAACATAGTAAGAATCGTCCGGCTCTCCGTCGTTATCGGTGTCCACCGATCTGAGCGGGGCCTCCGCCTCGATCTCTTTTTTCATTTCCAGCAACATCTCTTCCTGCACCTTGATGCGATCATTCAGTTGCTGTATATAGATATGTGCTTTTTCCAGTTCCTCCAGCACCCCTTTGTTGCGGGCGCCGAGGTTGACCACATCGTTCCCTTTGTCATCTTGTACTGCCGGCGGAACCGCTGGAAGGTGCAGATTACTCCACATGAATTCGGCATGTTCTTCGATCGATTCAAGTGCATAGTCATCGCTGAACACATGGTCGGCATGCAATTCATCTCCACGGTGCAGGATTGTACCAGCTGGAGTGATCTCAAACCATGCAAAATTATTTTGTGTACCAATCTGGAAATTCTGTTCCCAGACAGAGACCTGCCAGTATTCGTCAATATCATCGAAATCGGCAGATGTTCCCAGCCGTACGGAACCTCCTGCAGGTCCGGCGGCTGATCCGGCAAATTCAGAATATCCAACGATGGAGTCTCGCTCCCCAACCATCAGCTTTGAATATGAATTGGAGCGGGAGGTAACGTGCAGATCGTTCCCGGGATTATTTGTATTGATACCCACCCTTCCATTGAATGTGAGCATATCTGCTATGAAATCCCCGTAGATCAGGGCCCCGGTACTGTCTTCAGGTGAATTTTGGATATACAGTTTGTCGGATCCGGACTCGTGATAACCGGCAGCCTCGCCAATGAAGATGTTGCCGTCCCCTTCGGAATTGAGACCGGCATTTGCGCCGATAAATGTATTGCGTTCCCCGGTTGTCCCCAGGTGTCCTGCATAAGCGCCGACAAAAGTATTCAGGTCCCCCTTTGTCTTAAAATGTCCGCTCTCATGACCTAAAATGGTATTATTGGATCCGTTTACATTTTCGTTCCCGGTACGGTTGCCCAGGAATACATTGGCGAGTCCACTCTGGTTAAACTCCCCCGAATTGTTACCTATAAAGATATTGGAATAGGTAGTATCACTGTATGCTCCTGCCTGGTTGCCGATGTAGATGTTATCCGATCCTGTGGTGTTTGTATACCCTGCCATTCTTCCGAGGAAGATATTCGTGTTTCCAATAATGTTCCTTCTTCCGGCGTAGCTCCCGATAATGGTATTGTCTGTTCCGGAGATATTGTCTCCCCCGGCCCCGGAACCAATGAAAACATTGGAGGATCCATCCACATTGTTCCAGCCTGCGATGCTGCCCATGAATACGTTGTAGTTTCCGGTGGTATTATCCTCACCTGCTTTGTCCCCGATAAATACATTGCTTCTTCCGGAGTAATTCATTTTCCCGGTTCTTTCACCCAGGAATACATTCCAGTATCCGGTCTCATTATGGTATCCCGATGAATCGCCGATAAAGACATTTTCATGCCCGGTGGTATTGGAATAGCCTGAGTGGTTCCCGATAAAAGCATTGATCACCCCTTCGGTATTGTTAAATCCGGCCTTATAACCGATGAAGATATTCTGACTCCCGATGGTGTTTGAGGTACCGGCCTGGTAGCCGAAAAAGGAGTTATAGATACCATTTTCATTTGCTGCACCAGCTTTATGACCGATAAAGTAATTCTCTGGGTCCAGTTCCATGAATGAAGAAGATTCGGCTTTTCCTGTGGAATATCCACCCACAGCAAATCCACCTTTCAGGGCCTTGCCGGCAGGCTCATTCAGCCAGATTCGCACACTGTCGGACGTAACGCGCAGGAACTCCCTGGGTTCCGCCTTGCTACCCGTACGATACCCTCCCACTGCGAAACCACCTTTGGCGCCTTTTACATTTTCTTCCTCGATATACACTCTTACTCCTTCATTGTAAACCGCAAATACCGGTTCCCCGTATATATTCTTCACCTCAAACAGGGCAGTGTCGATATTAGCATCTGGATCTCCCTGCACAGTGAGCCTGCTGTTTGCTGTCCCTGAGCCGATGGCGACATTGCCTTCATCAAAGTAAAGGTCTTTTCCTTCAATGGTCCATTCACCTTGTATCCCATTCACCACATCCTGTGCCAGGGCTGCATAGGGTACGGACATCAGGCGGGCCGTTCCCATATCCTCCCCGTTCATATGTACTTTTAAAAAGTATTGGTCGGCACCCCAGTCCATCTCCAAAAACTCATCCAGCAAGCCACCTGAGCGTTTTTCAGGATCGTTGCCGATCACCATGGAGAAGGCGCCTGTAAGATCTGTTATTATATTGTGAGTTTCCTGCCAGACAAGCGTACCATTCTCATTGTCCGAGTGTATACTCAAAACGATCTCTGCAGGTGTACCCGGAATAGATTCGCCCTGGCTATTCCTTAAGACTCCCTGGTAATTGAATCCTACCGGAACCTGTCCGCATGCGATACTTATATTCACTACAAGGAGCAGTGAAGTTATGATCTGGTTTGTTTTCATTATTAAAGGTTTAAAAGTGAAAATTCAATGAGGGGAACAAGCTAATTTATGCAAATACAGGACATAAGTCAAGAAACGATACCCTGGCAGGCCATATAACCATTTTTCCTGTTACCGTTGATTGCAGCAGTGATCAGTTTTTCAGTAATCTCCCGGAATGCATTTTGATGAGCTTACTCCCCTGGTTTGTGCAGCAGTGTCACGTCACCGGTGATGGACTCTGATTCATCGTTGGTATAGCTCAGGGTCACCTTGAATACATAAACTCCCTGCGGGCATAACTTGCCATTATAATAGCCATCCCATCCCTGGTTGATCTCATGGGTCTCAAACATCAGTTCACCCCACCTGTTGTAGATCATCAGGTGATACCTCACCACTCCTTCGGTGATCGGGTAAAAGACATTATTTGTCCGCTCCCCCTGGTCAACATACCCACCGGTTGGTCCGGACGGATTAGGTCGAAAGACACTGGGATACTTTATAAATCCTTCACCGATTACTTCCACTGCTTCCGGTATCAGGAGAGTGGCTTCACATCCATGCTCGGTCCAGGCTGTAAGCGATACATCATAGATGCCGAGTGCCGTATAAAGGTGTGACGTCTCCTCATCCGTATAGGTGGTTCCATCCCCGAAATCCCACAAATAGGAGGCTCCATATTTGGTCGAATTGAATCCCTTAGCGAGATCATCAGGAAGCATAACGAGCCTGGGTTCCACATGGAAATCGGGTTCCGGAAGTATAAATACTTCGATATCACGGAAATCAAAGGCCATGCCGCCCTCCCCGGTAACAGAGAGTTTCACCTGGTAAATGCCTGATTCTTCGAAGACATGAACAGGTTCGAATTCTGTGGATGTTGTTCCATCGTCAAATTCCCAGAAATAGGATTCACCGTACAAGGAATGATTGGTCATCGTCACAGTCAGGGGCATACATCCTGAATCCACGTCCGGTGTGAAATCAGCCACGGGCAGGGGCGGGAAGATTTTCAGCCAGTGTTCGACTGAATCAGCACAATAGGCATTCGACGCTTTCAATCTTATGTCATACTCACCCCAGTGGGCATAAGTATAAGAGCCAGGTTCCACCTCGGAAGATGCCGTGCCATCATCGAAATCCCATTCGAAATCGAACATGCCGTCGTTGGTTTGGTTGTCCAGGACAACAGTCGATTTTGGGAAGTACTGGTACACGGGTGAGTAACTGAACTCAACCACAGGAGTCGGATAGACCGATACCTGTTTGGTAATAGTATCCCCGCAGCCGAAGTCTGAATAACTCTCGAGGACGATATCATAAACAGCAGTTGCGACTCCTTCATTCAGGAAGGTATGACCCGGGTTCTCTACATAGCTGTAGTTCCCATCTCCAAAGTCCCAGATAAATGATGTGGCATTTGCTGAGGTATTCAGGAATTCCGAGGTATGCGGGGAACACCCTGCTGTATCCCATTCAAATTCGGCAGAAACGGTGGGGAAGATGGTTAGTTTCTGCTTAATGGTGTCCTGGCACCCGTTGGGGGTTGTCACATCCAGCTTCAGGGTATATACCTGGGTATTACTCTCATCATTCCAATAGGTATGTTCAACCGCTTGAGTATCGCCGAGGTTAAGAGGTGGGGTGCCATCCCCGAATGTCCATGTATAGTTATTCCCCGGATCGGACAGATTTTCAATTGTTACAGGAAGGGGGGAACATCCCTTGGTCTTATCGAGGCTGAATTTCGCCCTGGGACCCGGATACACAGTTACCTGGGTAAAAGCTGAATCCGTACAGAAGTTTTCAGAGACAGAGATCAGTCTGACATCGATTATTGTATCCGTATTACCAAAATTGGTATACAGATGTACCGGGTTCTCGAGAATTGAAGAAGAATTGTCCCCGAAATCCCATTCATATGAAGTTGCTCCCGGGGAGTTATTGGAGAAGCTTACCTGCAACGGGGTACACCCTTCGGTAATACTGGTGAAGTCGGCCTCCACACTGTGGTATACCATTACCTGTTTTGTTCTCTGCGCAGTACATCCCTCAGCGCTGGTTACATGCAGGCCGACCTGGTAATAGGCCGAATTGCTGGTGCTGGTATTTTCAAACTGCCTGTTGATCGGTGCCTTACTTGAAGTTGAGAATGGTGTTCCGTTAAAGTCCCAGTCGTATTGAAATCCGTTTACAGAAGAGTTAACGAAATTAACTTCCGCAGGTGCACATTGCCGTTCATATTCGATGGCAAAATTTGAGCTGACAATCGGGTGAACCGTGACGGGAACTGAAAAGGAATCCCGGCAGGTATAGCTGTTCGTTGCCATAAGAACAATGTTGTATACAGTATCGCTGGCCCCGAAATTCTCAAACTCCATCGATGGATTGACCTCGTCGGAAGATTCTCCGTTTCCGAAATCCCAGACATAGCTGACTGCACCTGTACTATTATTGGTAAAATTCACTGACAACGGGTGGCATCCTTCATCAATATCGACTTCAAAGTCCGGTTCCACGGAGGGCATCACGGTGATTTGCTTGGTAAAGACCGAGGCGCACGCCTGTGTATTTAAAACCGTAAGTGAAATATTGTAGTTGACAGGGGTGGTAGGGGAGGGATTGCTGAATGTGTGCGTCACCGGGCTCTTATCAAACAAGGTGATGGCATTGCCATCTCCAAAATCCCATTCATAAGTTGTTCCTCCAATGGATGAGTTATTGAATGTAATATCGAATGGTGAACAGAAGGTTTCCTGGTTGAAGGTGAAATCTGCCCGTATGAAGGAATAGACAGTGATGTCAACTTCGGATGTGTCGCCACAGTTTCCGTCAGAAGTTGCGACAAGTCTGACTGTGTATGTTGTATCGTTGGCACCCGTATTCCGGAAGGTATGCACCGGGTTTACTTCGTGTGATGAAGTTCCGTCACCGAATTCCCATAGAAATGAAGTGGCAGAGGGTCCTGACTGGTTGGTGAAAGTAACTGTAAGTTCATTACATCCTTCTGTTTCATCCTGGGTGAACTGCGAGACCACTTCCGGAAGTACCGTGATGCTGCGTTGCATTGTATCAGTGCAGCCGTCTGCATTCCGGACCGTCAATATCAGGTCATGGGAAGATGCTGCAAGCCCGGTATTCTGGTAGGTGTGACTTACGACAGTATCGGCCGAAACTGACGGGGGCGTTCCGTCTCCCCAGTTCCAGTTAAAGTTCGAAATGGCACCTTCGGAAGCATTTTGCAGGTCCACCAAAAATGGAGCACACCCCAGGTAATCCTGGAGTGCATATTCGGCATGTATGTAAGGATGCACCCTAATGGTCTGATAGGATGTGTCGCGGCAAAGGTTGGGTGTTGTGCTTACGAGCCGTACTTCATAATCCTCGTTCACTGAGTTCATGTTTTCGAACAGATGACCGGGGCTTATTGTGGATGAGGATCCGCCGTCCCCGAAATCCCATTGAAATATCGTCGCCGTGGAAGAGGATTGATTGGTAAATGCGATTACCGATCCGTTGCAGACAACCATCTGGTCCTGTGTGAATTGAGATGTAACCTCAGGATAAACTGTGATGTTGCGTGTAAGTGTATCGGTACAGCCTCGTACGTTGTTTTTCACGACGAGCCTGAGTTTATAGGTCACGGGTGTCGTTCCGGTGTTGGTATAGGAATGTGAAAGTGATCCTGCTGAACTGGAAGAGGTGGCTCCATCGCCAAAGGTCCATTCGTATTCTTCTATATATCCTGCCGAGTTATTTTCAATATCAACAACCAGGGGTGAACATCCCCGAAAGGTATCGGTAGTGAAGCTTGCTTCGAGATATGGGTATACCCAGATGTCCTCACGTGCGGTATCGGAGCAATAGAATGGTGAGATCGTTACCATTTCAACCTGGTACAGGCTGTCGGCCAGGCCGTAGTTCAGATAGGTATGAGTCAGGCTGGTATCCTTGGAGGAGTTGCCGTCGCCCAGGTCCCATTTATACCGATAGAGATTGCCGGTGGAGGTATTATCGAAATTGACGGTTACGGGCTGACAACCTTCCGTCACATCTGCATCAAAAGAAGCATCGATCTCGGGTCGGATCACAATATCGCGTCTGAATTCACTCAGACAGCTCTGGCTGTTCCAGACCAGCAGTTGCACAGTTTTAGAGATGATTGTATCCGTTGTGTTCTCATATGCCTGTTGAATACTGGCGGAAGTATCATAGACAAAGGGATTACCCGGATCATCCAGATCAAAGTCCCACTGTACATTGCTGATACTTGATTTATCGACACCGAACGAAAGGTTATCGAAAGTCACAGTATCTGGTGCACAGATATACCACTTATCCGTTGTAAAAAATGATTCCACCTGGTCGGCGATGCCCAGTATCACGGTGATGGTTGTGTCTCCAAAGCAACCCCTGTTGAGAGTTACATCATAATTATAGACTCCGGGAGGCGGTGTTGCAATGGGTGTGGCTATATAGGGGTCATTCAGGAAGGTAGTTGGGCTCCATTCGTAGGACACTGCACCACTGGCTCTCAATTGTATGGTGTCCCCGAAGCACCTGAATACAGATTTTGATCCTGTTTCTACGACCAAAACATCACCCCTTGAGACACTGTAGTCGGAGAAGTAACCATATTTACATCCCGATGTACGACCTCCCTCGATCAGACCAAGATGGAAGACTGTTACCGTGTTCCTTACCTTTACTACCTCGCCCTGGGGAACACCTCCGCCACGGTTATTCGCGAAGTATTTATTGGCTTTTTTCAGGGTAACGAAGCCTGTAGTGCCGACTGGTTCAAACCAGGATCCCGGGATGTCAAAGGTTGTTCCATCCTCGTAGTACATGGTAAAACCATCTTTGGCCCGATCCTCGGTGAGAATATTCAGGTAGAAATCCCTGTCGGTTGACCGTGTAAAACTTGTTTCCACTGATCCGGTACATCCATCAATAGTCGGGAGTACGGCACCCCCAAGTTCGCAACCGAAGCCGGAAGTATGCAGTACCATGATCGGTTTGCTTCCTTCCACATGTGTGGAATTGTTCCGGATCTCATATACTGCCTGCATCCCTGGTGAAGCCAGGGTCACATACAGGGCCCCATCCAGGTATATATCGGTATTTGGTTCGGTCGCCATGACATAGATCCGTTCCCCGGTGGCGACTCCGTCAGGATCCGGAGGAACAGCCGAAGGATTAATCAGGTTAATTTTTCCCCTCATGACGATATATTCATATCCGACAATGTTCTTGCCATCGGCATTGACAAGCGGTACTGTCTGGTCGCCGATCAGGTCCCGGCACACATTGGCTGCCACGGAATCATCCTTCAAAGTCACCGCAATGGGCTTGTCTGCCACAATATGTGTTCCTCCAAGGTGACCTGCTGCGCTCTGACTGCTGGCAAGAACGGAATAGGTCTGTCCCTTATTGAGTGTGATGGTAAACGGAACTCCAGCTGTATGTCCGCCTACGGCATCTGCGGTGGGAGTGATGGTAATAGTGGTATTGTCTTCAGTTGCAACGATATCGATAGAGCTGAATGGTGTTGGTGTATAGCTTCCGTTGTTCCATATCTCATTGAATGGAGTATAGAATTCCAGTCCGAGTGCATTCCTTCCTTTCAGGGCAAAGATGTCCTGATTCCAGTATTCATCTTCGTCATAGTATACGGTGATCAGGTTTGTAGAGGTGATCAGCACACCTTTGTTGAGCACGAGGCCGCCAGGTGTGTTTTCAAGGTCATCAATCCAGGGTGAGGCATCAATAGAGACGGTGGTATTTGCCGGCACAATGAAAGTGGTATCCAGTCCGGATGGATTGGCCGGCTGGTAGATCCTTACCATCGCATCAAGGTCCAGGGCAGAAACCCTGAAATAGACAGGTTCTCCGCCTGGGAAGTCCCCGTGTCCGATCGTGATCTCGGGAGCCACAAACCAGAATTCTACATCGGTTTGTGCCATTGTGTTTATTCCGGAGAGAAGAAATACAATTACCAGAAATCTATACTTCCCTGAACTGATCCTTTTCTTCATATAATGGGTTTTGATTAAAATAAATCTTGCTGGATCGGACCGGAGTGACTACCGGCACCTATTCAGCATAAATAATCCGGATCCCGGATCTTATCATGAAAAACAGGATATACTGTTCTCAAAGATGTTTTAATCATTCCATGGGCATTTAATATTCTGACCCCGATAAACGAAATATGGTTGTACTGGTTGATGTTTTTTGTCATTTTTTTTTCAGTGCAACCAAGTAGATAAGTAACTTGTCTTGGAATTAATTCCTGATAACTAATATAATTGTAAGTTATTACCGGTAATCGGGCAAGCCATGAGAAAAAAAATCGCACTTGGACTGATCATCAATACTCTTCTGATTTTGTCAGTCTTTTCACAGGATACCCTGCTGTTTGAAGACTTTGCATCGAGTCCCGGTGTCAAACCAGAGGGATGGACCACCGAACTGGAAGTGGGGGACCGGAGATGGCAGTTTGTTGACGGTGGCGGCACAAAGGATCCTGGGATTCCTGGCAGCCGGAAACCTCCCTCGGCCTACAGCGACACTGTGAATGCATTATTCTTCTATGAGAGTCTTGGCGGAGAATCGGTGTTCCTTATTACGCCGCCGGTGGACCTGGAATTTGCTATCAAACCGGAGCTGAGGTTTGCGCATGTACAACGGGAAGGTAACCTTGGGTTTGGTGCGGCGCATGATGAATTACGTATTTATTATAAGACTGGATTCAGCGATCCATGGATCGAGGCAAACAAGGTGGCTGAGTTTGTTGATGAGGTGGCCGACTGGACCGAACAGATTGTGCTGCTTCCCGAGGAAGTTCTTGTTCCGGAGTGCTATTTTGCATTCAAGGCCACAACCCGGTATGGCTGGGGTGTGGGAATCGATGATGTGGGTGTTATTGAGACTGATTTTCTTCAGCGATCCGTCGATTCTGTGAAGGTTATTGATGTGGCACGAAACTACATTCCAACAGGTGCGCGACAAAACCCGGTTATAAGGCTGGATGTATCGGTTTCGGGGAACTCCGGGAGTATGCCTTTTACTTCTGTTGAGGTGACCAGCCTGAACAGTTCTGATGATGATGTGCCTGCCAATGGTGTGAAGCTTCATATGAATGACCGGAGGGATTTTTACGGGGCAACCCTGGTTGATTCTGCCTCTTTTGTGGCAGGGAAAGCTACCTTCAGTTCACTCGATATTGATCTTGCATCAGGCTATACCTATTTCTGGGTATCTGTGGATGTGAAGGAAGATGCTGTTCACCAGCATACGGTCGATGCCATGATGGAAGCGGGAAGTGTTGTCATTGCAGGGGATACATACCCGCCGTCAGCATCTTCTCCCGCCGGTTCTTCACTCATCCGCGAATCGGTCTTTTTCGATGATTTCAGGATGGACAGGGGCTGGGTACTTGACGGTGACTTTCAGCGCGGAACACCCAATGGTCTTGGGGGAATTCTTTTGGGAAGTCCGGATCCCCTGTTTGCAGCTGCTGACAGCTTCATACTTGGAAACGATCTTTCCGGGCTCGGACTGATCCCGGGAGATTATGAACCAAACGTGATGAGGTATGCCAACCTTGCCACGAGCCCAATGTCTGATCTTACATATTATAACGATGTACGCATGGATATGCTTCGGTGGTTGAACATAGCTAACAATGACACCACGAATATTGAATTGAGTACAGATGGAGGTACTACCTGGAAGGAGGTCTGGGCGAATAACAACAATGTATATACCGACGGAACCTGGCGGACCTTTGGATTCAGGCTTCCGGCGGCAGACAGGGCCGATTCCGTGATGCTCCGGGTCAATCTCGGACCCACTACCGAAACGGATCACTTTTCTGGTTGGAACATTGATAATTGGGCGATTACCGGCAATTATGTTGAATACGACGTGGGACCTGCCGGGATGATAAATCCGGGTACGGGATGCGGCCACACCACCACCGAGACAGTACGTGTAAGGCTGGAGAATTACGGTCCTTCGGCAACACCGGGAGAAATTCCTTTGAGATACTCCTTCAATGGAGGGGTCAGCTATGTATATGATACCCTGAAACAAAGTATCGCTTTCGGCGGGAGCCATCTGTTTGACTTCCAGCAGTCTGTTGATCTTTCGGAACCCGGAGAATACCATGTGATTATTGAGACTCTCCTGGAGGTGGATGATGAACCTGTGAACAATACCTGGGATACCATTCTCTATTCCGATCCATCCTATTCTGTTCCATATTTTGAAAATTTTGAAAGCGGAAGAGGTTTCTGGAGAGGTGAAGGGACCAACTCCACACTTGAGTATGGTCGTCCGCTCGGGTCGATCATCTACACAGCGCCATCTGGAACAAAAGCATGGGTGACCAATCTTGACGGGGATCATGCCGATAACGAGGAGAGTTACCTGGTGGGGCCGTGTTTCGATCTTACAGGAATCGATTACCCTGTTTTTGAATTCAAGATATTCTATTATACTGATGATCAGAAGGATGGTGCGAATGTAGAATACTCTGTTGATAACGGGCAGACCTGGTCAAGGCTTGGCGACATGGGTGACGGAAGCACCTACGGATGGAACTGGTATAACTCAGATGCCATCTCAGCGCTTGAGGGAGGTCACGGTTGGACCGGTCCGGGTGAGGACTGGCAGATATCCAGGATCCTGATGGATACATTGGTTTTCAGGAACAATCCGTCTGTAAAGTTCAGGATCAGGTTTGAGAGTGATTCCGTGGACCGTATCGAGGGGATCGCCATCGATGATATAAAGATCTATGATGCACCCAGAGATCTTGGAGTAGTTTCAATCGACTCACCAGTCAACGGTTGTGCACAAGAGACTGGAGACAGGGTGGTGGTTACCATAAAAAACTTTGGTCTGGATACGCTCCTGGCAGGGGATACTATCCTCGCCGGTTATGATCTTCAGGATGATCCGACCGTAGTTGACACCATTGTCCTGGTCTCTGATCTGCTGAGTGGAGCAGAGATGTCCTATACCTTCAAAGATAAACTGGATCTGGTTGATCCGGGTTTCAGGGACCTCTATGTATTCACCCTGCTACCGGATGATGTAAACTTCTTCAATGAACCGGTCAGTAACGATACAACCTATACTTCCATCGAGGTGCTGGAAACCCCGGTTACTTATCTGCCGGAGAATATTTATACCGTACGGCCAGATACCATTGTGCTTGATGCCACCATTGCTGAAGTGGGTATCACCTATCTATGGCAGGACGGGTCCATTGATCCACTTTTCAATGTCAGCGCATTCTCGGACGGAGTCTACTCGGTTACAACCAGCAACGGGTTCTGCGATTACAGGGATACGACCTATGTCTGGAGGCTGATCGCGGATGCCGGGGTCACCGGTATCGTTTGGCCGGATTCTGATTGTGAGCTCGGAGATGCCGTACATCCAATAGTTGAAATAACTAATTTTGGTACTGATACACTTCGGGCAGGTGACAAGATTCCGGTCAGGTACCAGGTGGACGGGAACACCGCTGTTGAAGAGACGGCAATTGTTGATGGCGTGATCCTGCCGGACAGTCTGTTTACATATACCTTTGTCACACCAGCTGACATGTCTGTTGTGAAGACTTACAGTGTTCTGGCCTATACCGAGCTGCCCTATGATGAGACGCCGGCAAACGACGACCTCATCACTACAGTTGAAGTATTCGGGTATACACCGGTGGATCTTGGCGAAAATCTCGTGGTAAGGGCACTTCAGTATACCCTGGATGCGGGAGCGGGTTACAATTCATACATGTGGAACGATGGTTCAAGCGGACAAACCCTTGAAATCGATACTTCCGGTGTATATGCTGTCACCGTACAACAGGGAACCATGTGTCCGAATACCGATTCTGTAAAAGTTCGCCTTGTTGTTCCAGACGTTACAGTGACCCGGATCTCAAGTCCGCAGGATGTATGCGGGTCATTGCCTGACGGAAAACTGGAGTTTTATATTCAGAATAGTGGTACGGATACCCTGTTTGTGAACGACACTGTCTTTATCAGTTACAGTGTAAACTCAGGAGCGGTAAATGAAGATACCCTGGTAGCAGGCAGGAGGGTTGAACCCGGAGACTCATTGTTCTATGCATCTGACAAGGTGATTGACATGAGCAACGAAGGAGTATACCTGTTCTCCGTTGCATTGGATTTATCAGGCGACCTGGTCCCGGCAAATGATATGCTTGATCAGGAGATAAATGTCTACGGAGCACCCGACCTTGAACTTGGTCGTGATACACTGGTCTTCGTGAAAACCTTCCTGATCGACCCGGGAGATCAGTTTATTTCCTACCTCTGGCAGGATGGTTCGACGGACGGCGAGTACACCGCGCGGGCCGATGAGCAAACGCCCGACTCAATCTATTCCGTTACAGTTACAGATGAACATGGATGTGAAGCCACGGATGAGATAAAAGTTGGTTTTGATATCAGGGATCTTGGTGTGGTGGCAATAGTGAACCCGGTTTCGGCCTGTACCATTGATGAAGATGAGGATTTGATTGTCAGGATAAAGAACGGTGGAACCTACCAGGTATTCAATGAGACCCTGACAATCAGGGCCAGACTGAGTGGGAATGTTCCCGTGAACAATATTCGAACGATCACCGATCCGATTCTTCCCGGCGAGGAGGTGGATCTATCCCTTGGTACGTTGTTTAATTTTGCAGAAGAAGGAGATTATTCACTGAGAATAGTCATTATTTATGGTCCGGATGCCTACTCGGCCAATGATACCCTGGAGACGGTGATATCCCACTATGGTAATCCCACAGTAGCGCTGACTGAAGGGGATACGCTGAATACAACGCTTCCATATACGATAGATGCCGGTGACGAGTTCAATAGTTATTTCTGGAACGGAGCTTCGGGATCGGGTACTTTTGAAATCGAATCTTTTGGTATCTTACGATTGGAAGTACAGGATGAAAACGGTTGTTCCGACCGGGATTCGGTCTATGTGCTTCCACCGACAACCGCAGAGGATCGGATGCTTGACGGTAGTCTGAAGATCTACCCGCAGCCGACTAATGAAATTATTTACATCGAGTACGAACATACAGCATTTGAAGATCTTGTCCTGGAAATGTTTGATACGGGGGGACGAAAGATCTTCATGCGGGAATACAAAGATGTGAATGAGATCAAGGGGTCAATGGAGGTATCACACCTGTCCCCGGGTGTATACTATCTGCGTATCCGGTCCACCCATGAGATGCTAGGAAGGAAGATCGTTGTTGGTGTAAGATAACCCGGGCAATGATGCACTGTCAGAAACTATACATCATACTCATCAGCAACCGTGTGTTGATGACCTCCACGATGTCGGCAGCGATGTAGTTCACATCATAATTTGAACCGTATCGTGCCCCGGTGACTTCCACCTCGGCGCCGATTTTCGTTCTCCCCGAGATGAACTGTAGTCTGGGAGCGATCCTGATCAGTGACTCGATGTTGGTGCCGAGTCCGTATACCTCGTTTGTCACGGAGGACATGGGGTCTTTTGTTCCGATGTTCTTCGTCACCCCGGCAAACAGGCCTGCCTGGAACTTATCTCCGTTGGTGTGGATCTCTCCCCAGGCGGATATATTGCGGAGCGGGGTATAGGATTGTTCGCCGGTGGCCAGGTCAACGATCTCTTTCACGGCAAATCCGCTGAGGGAGAGGACGTCAGGGATGTTTTCGCCGTAACGGCCCTGGAGTTTTGCGGTAAATGGGGCGGTGACTGCTTTGGTGAATACAATGACCGTCATTCCATGCACCTTCTCATCGACGCTGTAGGTATTGAAAAACCAGTCTGACTTTAACCGGGGGACAATGCCTTTGTAGGCAAACCCTGTTCCTGCAGCAAGTTCAGTGATCCAGCCTTCGCTTTTGTGGTTGTAGTGGACCTGTAAGTGAAGGTCCGGGATGTGGGCATTCCGCAGGAAAACGGAGCTCACAAGAGTCTTGGTCGGATCATCCGGATCGGGCCCCCTGGAGGTATAATCGCGCTGGGCCAGTGCTGCGGCGATGAGGGTGAGCGGACCGGCTTTTTGGGTGATCCTGATCTGGGGATTCCTGGCAAATGACTGCAGGGGGGTGCCTGTGTTGAATGAAATGGTTGCGGGAAAACAGCAGGTGACAAACAGGGGGTTCCAGTACTGGCCGGTCATCAGTTCCGTATTTTTCCAGTTCAATTTGATGAAGGCATGCCGGAGCCTGAACAGGTTGATGTTGTCGTTTTGCTGTGCAAAAAAGTCGCCTTCAATGAGACCGGAGGTTTTGGCACCGAATGCATCCGGACCCGTAATCACTCCGCTGAGGCGTGATTGCACCGAAAGAAAGTTAAAGCTTGGCTGTGCATTGATATCCACACCATTTTCATCCGGAAGTACCGCTGCGGGCCACAGAAGGAAATGGCCTTCCCGCGCAGTGGTCACCTGGCGGGTATCCCAGAAAAAATCGTTTTTTACAAAGCCTTTGAAGCTTATCCCGAATTTCGGTTCCTTTTCCTGGGCATTCAGGGTGGGTTGAAGCAGGATTAAACAAGTGATGAGTGATATGACCGATTGTTTCATGGGTTTGATTATTTTGGGGTTGTACGTGTTCATGTTGTGTATTGTTAACGTTCAGGCGGAAATAGTCTCTGGATTACATTTGTTTTCCTGGGAGGCTTTCCAAGCAGCTGGTTCAGGTTGTTCTCAGCGGTCAGGTTTCTGTCCCATAGTTCAAGAGCTTTTGTGTAGCAGAGGGCTGCTGAGTCATAGCGGATATGGTACCGGTGGACGATGCCCTGGTTCGTGTAACTGACAGACAGGCGACGCGGGATCTCCCTTTTTGAGTCCAGTATCTCTTCAATCCGCAAGTCAAGAAACTGCCCCTGTTTTTCAGGAGGGTATGATTCCAGGCCATTGAGAAACTCTTCGCGGATGATCTTCCTGCACGCAGCTGCATCTGCCTCCCCGAACCTCTCCTCCCATTGCCGGTAGATCGAGATACTTTTTTGAACGGCTACAGCGGCTTTTGCAACAAGTGAATCTTTACAGATGCTGTCGCAATCACTGTCGTGAAGTGCCCGGGTGAGCCATAACGCTGCACGGTTGTTACTGATCACCCCCAGTTCGTAGGAGGATTTGTAGTGTTTTACTGAGGTATAGATCGTTTCGACTGTGTCAAGTAAACTGAATATAGCATCATTCGCTCCGTCTTCTGTCAGTTGATTGTATGAAGCATACAGCCTCCGGGCAGGCTCAATACGCGGATCGATCATCCTGTTCTGATGCCTGTAATAGGCCTGGGCAAATATGATAACGACCACGACAAGGATGCTCATTGTAAGGATGAGCATCCTTGTGGGTCTGTTTACTTTAATCATCAGGTATGGACATTTTCGACCAGGAATTTCCTGATCTCAATTGGGGTTTCTTTTGTCAGTTTTGATACGATTATATTAACGATTATAGCCAGTGGAGCTCCGAAAATGGCAAAGTACCATGCTCCGAGCCAGTAGCTGACAAATTCATGAGCCGGCAGGGTTGCCCCCATTTTACCTGCCACGAAATAGGTAAGGGCAATCACAGAAACCAGACCTCCTGCGATCAAACCTGCAATGGCGCCCTGTCGGTTTGAACCACTCCACCAGATACCGAGCAGAAACAGCGGGAAGATGGTGCAGCCTGCCAGTGAGAAGGCCACGGCGACCAGCTGTCCGATCAGTGCAAGTTTCGCCAGGGCGATGGCTGTTACGATGATCGCCATCAGGATGGTGCCGAGACGTGCGGCCAGCAATTGATTTTTTGGTTTTGCATCCGGATTGATCACTTTTACGTACAGGTCATGGGCGAATGCCGAAGAACCTGCTACGAGGAGTCCGGATACTGTTGAGAACGCTGCCGATACGCCTCCTGCGGCCAGGAAGCCGACGATCAACGGGTGGACGCTGCCAAGTTGCGCGGTATAGACGACGATGGCATCTTTAGCCAGCTTGCCCACCTCCGGGTTGGCACTGAGGATCTTTCCAAAAGCTGCGTATGCCGGGGCGCTCCAATAGAGGATACAGATAAAGAAGAGTCCCCATACCACTGACCAGCGGGCATCCCTTGCTTTTGGCACGACGTAGAAACGCTGGATCACGTGGGGAAGTCCGGCTGTTCCGATCATGAGTGAGAAGGCGATGGCGATCCACTGGAAGAATGTTTTCCCGGTGGCGGCATCCCATGGCATTGCATACTCTGGTGAGGCGACAACGGCAAATTCATGCCCCAGGCTGTTGAACAATTGTTCTGCTTCATTCAAGGGGATACCGTCGACCACATCGGAAACAACAGAACCATAGCCGATCTGCGGCAGCAGCCAGAAATAGTCAAATTTGAAGTTCAGGATGAACAGTGGGATCAGGAAGGAGACGATTATGATCACGTACTGGATCTGCATGTTTTTCGTCACCCCGAGCATCCCGGAGATCAGGGTATAGGCCAGGACGACTGCGCCTCCGATGATCACGGCCCAGGCATACTGAATGCCCAGGATCCATTTGAACATCAGCCCGATGCCGCCGAATTGTCCAACGCAATAGGCAATGGAGATCAGGATGGCGATGATGGCGCCAACGGCACGAAGTGACTGTGAATAGTACCTGTCGCCGATAAAATCTGCCGCAGTGTATTTTCCGTATTTCCGGATCTGTCCGGCCATAAGGATCAGTAGCAGCACATAGCCGCCGGTCCATCCCACCACGTAAGCGAGTCCGTGATACCCCGATCCGTACATCAGTGCTGCCATGCCCAGGAAGGAGGCAGCGCTCATCCAGTTGGAAGCAATGGCCATTCCTGAGCCTACCCTGGAGATGCCGCGTCCGGCTGCATAAAAATCATTGGTGTTTTTCGCCCTGAAAAATATCCCGACCAGGACAAAAAGCACGAGGATGGTGATCAGGATAATGGCCGGACCGGTCTGGAAATCGCCTTCCAATTCTGTGACAGCGGATGCGGCCCTGGCAATAAATGGTGTTGTAAGTAATATTGTAAAGATGAATATTTTTTTCATGGTTTGTGTCATTTCATGGTACAACGATCAATCTTCAATACCCAGGATCAGGTTTCTCCTGTCTGCTCTTACACAGTACAGCCAGCACAGTCCTACAAAAAGGATGAGCAGGAAGACTGCCGTGTAGAAATAGTGGAAGGGAAACCCGAGGAACCTGGCATCGGTAAGGAAGGACTGGTTGTGTACCAGGTACTTTTCCATG
Source organism: uncultured Bacteroidota bacterium (assembly GCA_937129385.1). GTDB lineage: Bacteria > Bacteroidota > Bacteroidia > Bacteroidales > M55B112. The sequence goes on along the minus strand of CAKZNC010000203.1, from coordinate 6,298 downwards.
ATGCCCGGGAGTTCTTCGACAGCCTCTTCTGATAGCTCTGCCGGGTATTGGGTGGAAAGTTCAATGGGAAGGATCATGGTGCGCGGATCATTCCGATCGAGGTTGAAGACAGCGGCAGTTACTTCTACCAGGTTGCCCTTGGCCTGCAGGTATCCCATGTCACGGATATCTGAAATTCCGGATTCGATCTGTTCCAGTTCCGCAACTTTTTCCTTCATGGGTATCTGCTGATCAGGTGTCAGAAGTTGAAAGAATGCCCAACTCATCGAGGTGGACAGCAGCGTCCTTTCATTTTCCTCGATGGCCACCTTGCCGAGGACAGACAATGCAGCGGTACCAAAATCTTCCAGGTCCTGCGCATCTGCAGTTCCTGCTTTTACATCCTGCCATGCATTTTGAAAGGCAAGATAAGAGGGTTCAGGGGTGGGTTCTTCCAGCACACGCAGCGCGATCTGGAATCCGAATATGGCCACAAACCATATCGAAGCCAGCCAAATGACCAGGTTGCGGTTGAACCTGGCCTGCTCAGTTGTGGGTTTAAAAAAGCTAATGTGGTAGCCGTTTTCAGGGTTGTTCATAGGGTTATTATTTGTTATTTTAATAACATCAGAAGATAAATATATGGTAAATGACGGAATGAGACCTATAAATGATTCATTTTTAAGTCTGTATTTATTAACAAGGGGCAAAGGGCAAAGGGTAAAGGGCAAAGGGGCAAGGGGCAAGGGGCAAGGGGCAAAGGGCAATGGGCAATGGGCAATGGGCATGAGCCAGTTCGCAGTAGGCAGTAGGCAGTAGGCAGTAGGCAGTAGGCAGTCGGCAGTTGGCAGTCAGACGATGCCTGGATAAGGTTGACTTAAATTTTTTCGCGGGGCCCTGAGCTTGTCGATGCGCGGTCCTTAGTTTTTCCCGTCAACGATTTTTCTCATTTCCAGGGCCAGCTGTTCTACGATCTTCTCCTGTTCGAGGTAGAGGTTGTTTTGTTCCCCGCGGTCTTTTGCCAGGTTGTAAAGCTGTCCCGCTGGATCCCCGGGTCCGGGTTCCACACGTCCGGGTTTTGAAAATCCGCCCGAGCCGAGCCCTTTGATCAGTTTCCAGTCACCTGAACGGATCATCATTGTTCCATTGGCCGATCTCATGACGATGGGCGGACGTGCAGGGTTGCCAGCAGCATTGCCTGTGAGTTCCGGGTAAAAACTGTAGCTGTCCTGACCGGCGCCTTCCGGGAGTTCTGTGCAGGTTAATTCTGCGGCCGTGGCCAGCACATCGGTGAAACAGATGGTGCGATGACTTTCCGATCCGGGTTCGACTTCTCCCGGCCACCTGACAATAAACGGCATGCGATGTCCGGCCTCCCAGGCGTCGCCTTTCATCCCGCGGAGTCCGCCTGTAGCATCATGACCAAACCGTTCCATATCTGTATCATACCAGACCGGTCCGTTATCGGATGAGAAGATTACCAGTGTATTTTCGTCCATCCCCGCCTTTTCCAGTGCAGCCAGAACCTGTCCGATATTTGCATCCACCATTGCCATGAAATCACCGTACATCCCTGCTCCGCTCGCACCCTCAAATTCACCTGTGGGTAACCATGGTGTATGTGGAGCCGGGTAGGCAAGGTAAAGGAACAAGGGTTGATCAGGGCCCTCCCCGCCGGAATGGGTTTCGATCACCGAAACAGCCTCTTCTGTAAACCGGGGCAACACATCCTTCAGTTCAAGTCCGGGTGCAATCCCCCCGGCCCTCCAGAACGCTCCCTGGATGGGTGACCACCCTTCCGAAGAGGAGGCTTCGATGGAGTCGACAGGAGGCTCAACCGCCCTGTCGTCCCTGATATAAAAGTAGGGAGGGATATCTGTTGATGCACGGATACCGAAATAACTGTCGAACCCACGATCAACCGGACCGCCAGGGAGCGGTTTGTCGTATCCCTCCTCATTGAACCCAAGGTGCCATTTTCCTACCATCGCGGTCCGGTACCCGGCCGATCCCAGCTGGGAAGCCAGTGTTACCTGGTCCTCCTTGATGGTCGCCTGCGTTCGCCATACCGATATATCGGTGCGAAAGGGATACTGTCCGGTCATCAACCCATACCTTGACGGATGACACAGCGGACCCGTGGAATGTGCATCGGTAAAACGCATGCCTTCCTCTGCGAGCCGGTCGATCACAGGTGTTGGGATTTTTGAATTGGCATTGTAACATCCCGGATCACCATACCCCATATCGTCCACGAGTATCACCACGATGTTGGGATTTTGCTTCTCATTCTCACAGGATTGAAATACAGTGACTGCAAACAGCATAAAAAGTAACAGGAGCATACTCCTGGAAATGGTACTTGTATTCATGGATTCAGTTTATGGATTGGATGCAATTAAGTTTATTTTACATCAGTTCGCGCTCCTTTACGCCCTTGTAATGTTCGGAACTGTTTTTTTCCAGCCATTTCAGCAGCTGTTTCCGGAGTGATTCGGCTCTCGGACGATACTGTTCCCGCCCGGGATTTTTCCCGATCAGGTTGTGCATTTCATGGGGATCAGTATTCAGGTCATACAGCGCATTGATCACAGCAGACTCTTTGGAATAGGGAACGATCAGTTTCCAGCCATCTTTCACGATCATGTAATTCGGTGCAACATCCCCACGGTAGTTCCATTCCGTCACCACATATTTACCGTATTCATGATCCGTACCTTCCATCAGTCCACGCAGACTCACACCATCATTTGCATGCGGTTTAATACCAAGGTAGTCCAGGATCGTAGGGAACAGGTCGACAAGCGAAACATATCCATCTACTTCAGTTCCTGCTTCAATTTCTCCCGGAAAACGTATCATCAGAGGGATATGGGCCGATTCCTCGTAAAAGATATTCTTCTCCCTCAGTCCGTGTGCCCCAAGCATCTCGCCGTGGTCCGATGTGAAGATCACAAGCGTGTTGTCGGTCAGGCCAAGTTCATCAAGTGTTACCAGGATCTCACCCACCCAGTCATCGATCTCCTTCACCATTCCATAATAGTTGGAGATCATATATTTGATCAGCTCCGGGTCGGAATATTCGGGCAATCCCAGCCGGCCATTTGCCCGCTTGTACGGTGAATTGTCCATCATGTCATGGATACTCACAGGCGGGCTCATCTCCGAAGCCGGGTACATGTTGTAATATGGATCGGTGGGCAGGATGGGTGCATGCGGAAAATGAAATGAGCAGGTGATGCTGAATGTCGAATCCTGCAGTCTTTCAATGGCATCAATGGTTTCTCTTGCCTGGAAGGCCGTGAGTGTATGTTCAGCCGGGATCATCAGCCGACCGTGCAGGTCGGGCTGCACACGCCTGGGATCCAGTTTTTCGAATTCTTCGGGAGTCATTCCGTGGTATTTATCCAGCGGATCGGTCTGGTAGGGTCGCCCCGTAAATGTATCATACAACTCACCTGGTTTCAATTCCCGCACAGGCACCTGCTCATCCAGGTAATCGATGTAGACATGCCGCTGGCCCCCATGCGCAAACACGGAGTGTCCCTTCCTGGATGCAAGTTTCGGGTTTTTGTAAACTTCGGTGTGGGAGGTCAGGCTGTGCCACTTCCCGTAATATTCACAGTGGTACCCGTTGTCGGCCAGGATCTCATCGAACGTGGGCATGGTCATCACCGGCTCCTCGTCGTAGTAATAGGTCTTCCCATTTGTATTTACACCCGTGTGTTCGACAATGTGCCCCGTGAGAATCGATGACCGTGCCGGTCCGCACACTGCACATGGAGTATATGCATTTCTGAACCAGGCGCCCTGTTCAGCCAGCCTGTCAAGGTTCGGGGTTTCCAGCACGCCATTGCCGGCAATGCTCAATGCATCATACCGCTGCTGGTCTGTCATGATGAACAACAGGTTCATCTTTTTTACTTTAGTATCCGGTTTGCAGGCAGCAAGTAAGACCAGCAATATCCAAAAAACAGTTGTTTTTCTCATGGTTCGCAGGTAATTCAGTTTGACATTGACCGGAATCCGGTCATCCATGGCACACTCGCCCAGGGTAATTTTAAATACAATTTAACCTGATTGATTTAATTTCTGATTAACAACCTATTAATTGCTCCTGCCAGCGAAATGTTTTATGATCTGTACCAGGTCCTGTTCATTGTTCAGCCTGTAATTATTTTTTCTCATCAAGCGTCTCACCTGGCGTGTTTCGACTCCAAGCACCTCGGCAATGGTTCCACGGTTCCTGATTTCATGCGGACCGTCATCGCTGAATATGTAATAGGTAGGCGGATTGTTCCTGAATTCTGCCGGTTGTTCGTCGGTGTATCCGTCGGATGGAACTGCATTTTTCAGCCAGACCCTGTATTTTTTCCCAAGCCCGTAATGGTTGTCTTCATATAACCAAACCAGATATTGTGGTTTCAGGGGCTTGCCCGGGTTCATATCACGGAGCACATATACCTCTTTATTAAAAATGATCGAATCAGCAGGTGTTGCAGTGGGACTGATCACATACACCTGGTCCTCTGCCTTCACTTCGAAGATTCCGCTGTATGCATCGTATCTCAGGTCAACACCCTCATACCATTCACCTCCCATTTTGATATCCCCTTTCATGAAATCTTCATTAATGTACGGCGTTCCTAAAACAGTTTCATCGTCGCCGATTTGCATGAGGTATTCTCCCGAACTGTTGATGCGCCCCTCAATGGATTGCATGGTACTCAACGGAAGCTGTCCTGATACAGTGCTGAAGGAGACAGCAAATGCCGCTGCAAGTATGAATACTTTTTTTGTCATGTGCTTTTTCATTTCCTGAATTTAGCAATTTGAATTGGTGTAAAAGCTATAGCTATAAAAAGAATCTATCCGCTACTCGGTTTCCAGGTTGACAAATGAATGGGTTACCGTGTCCTTCAATACAGTCCATTTCCTGAATCCAAGTGGGCGTTCATCGAACTGCCTGGAGGTCGTTTCCCCGGTAACAAGATGAATCCCTTCATGATTATGAATGACACTTGCATGTCTGTGCCCCGAAAGGTATGCCGCAACATCCTTTTTTCTAAGAATTTCAAGTAGTTCTGTCCTTTTTTCCGGTGGAAGATTCGAATAATTTTCCTCCTCCGTTGGCTCCTTGATAAAAAGCGGGTAATGACCCACCATGACGATGCGTTCCTTCATTTCCCGACTGTTGATCGTGCTTTTGAACCAGTCGTCATGCAAGGCCGATTCAACCCCGGCATCTGATTTCCAGAGCTGTGTATTCACGAAGATAAACGAGATACCTTCATGTTCCAAGGTGTAATAATCCTTCCCGATGGTGGTACGGTAATATGCCAGGGAGGAATCTGTCGGATCTTTCCCGATATCATGATTTCCGGGCACTTCGTAAAACGGAATTTCCAGTTGGTCCCGAATGGCAATGTAATCGGCAAAACTGCTGTCCGTTGCATGGTTGACCAGGTCGCCGCAGATGACAGCAAAATCCACATCCATGGCATTGATCCTCTCAATGGCCTTTTGAAAAGCTTCAATGTCGTGCTGGTAGCCGCCCATCCCTAACTGCGGATCACATAGCTGCACGAATGAAAAAGAATCAGTTTTTGGATTACATGATACCAGCATCAGCACCAGTATCATCAGCATCATTCTAACTACCTTCATATTCATATTAAGTTTGTATACTGAACCGAGGCCTTTGGCCGGGCTCATGAGGCCGGCGGCCGTATAGTATTTCATTGTATCCATATTTGTTTCAGACTGTCATGATTATCATCACCTTCTCCGGATTTAATTTGTCCCCTGTGACGCTTCCAGCATGAGGATCGCTGTATAGAGCACGCCGGCAGAACCCCGGAATGTTCCCGAGCCCCTGGGTTCATTGTCTACGGTGTACCACTCGTAAAAACCATCATTTTCCTTTACCCTTTCAAGCATCGGTCGGAGCTGTTCGCATGCCTCTTCGATAAATCCATAGCTGATCAGCTGCTGGATCATTCTTCCGCCAAACCAGGTCCAGTCACCACCATTCTGGTATCCGTAAGGGACCATGCTCTTGTTTTTGAAAGACCCGGCAGGGTAGGGAGGATACAGCGTCAGACCGATGGAGCCGGCACCGGTTTCCTCTACATTGGCGATCATCTTTTCAAGCGAAACCAGGATCTCATCTTTGGAGAGCAATCCGGCCTCAATAGCCACGGCCGTACCCCCGTGGTAAAAGACCTCCTCCTCGTTGAAGTCGGCCGGGAAGGGAGAGCCATCGAGGTAGATATGCGGAATGAACTTCTGTTTGTCCTCATCCCAGAGGTGTATCCGC
>CAKZNC010000202.1 GCA_937129385.1 uncultured Bacteroidota bacterium | reverse complement strand
GTCGGCAGTCGGCAGTCGGCAGTCGGCAGTCGGCAGTCGGCAGTCGGCAGTGGGCGGTGGGCAGTCATTGACTGTCGAAAGCCTGTCTTCAGTCGGAAGTGCCCTGAGCTTGCCGAAGGGCAAACAATCCATCATCTTTCCTGTTATTCTGAAAAGCAATTAAAACATGACATCAAGAAGAAGATTTATCAAGATAGTATCTGGCACGGCAGCATCATTGACAATTCCCCTGAACCCCCTGTTTGGCAGCGCAATTGCTCCCGCAAGGGACAAATGGGGTACACTGTTGCCACTCAATGCGTTCGGGAGCACCGGTAAAAAGGTCACCATGTTGGGGCTGGGAGGCTTTCACATCGGCCGGATGGAGGATCAGATGGCACAGGAGACCATCGAGACAGCCATCGAGGGCGGCATTCGCTATTTCGACACAGCCGAATCTTACCAGGATGGGGGGTCCGAAGAGAAATACGGCCGCTTGCTGACGCCCCGGTACAGGGATGAGATTTTCCTGATGACTAAAACGCGTGCGACAGACCGGAAAACTGCGGAAAAAGACCTGGCCGATTCCCTCAGGCGACTAAACACAGACACCATTGATCTCTGGCTGATGCATGCCATCAGGAGCGAGGAGGATGTGGACAAAAGGATCGATAACGGAGTGCTTGATGTGATGCTGGAGGCAAAAGAGGCAGGTAAGATCAAGCACCTGGGTTTTTCAGGACATACCACCATCAAGGCCCACCAGCATATCCTGGAGCTGACAGATGAGCCTGAAGCCTGTATGTTGCCGATCAATGCATTGGACCCGGGGCACGAGAGTTTTATTGAAAATGTTGTCCCTCAGCTCCATGAGAAGAAGATGGGGGTGATCGCGATGAAGACCATGGCCGGTGGTGCCTTTTTCGGCCGTGGCTTTGACGGCAGTCGTGATGCGGATGATACAGTAATGGACCATATCACCGTCGAAGAGGGCATCCAGTTTGCACTTTCAATTCCCAACCATGTATTGGTTACAGGTCCGAAGGATCCTGCCATGTTGCAGGAAAAGATCGACATTGCCAGGTCATTTCAGAAATTATCGGACGACAATCTGAAAGAGATCTTCTCCAGGATCAGCCACCTCTCGGGAAACAAGGTAGAGTATTATAAGGGCAGGGCATAATGTGCCTGAAGTATTAAAACTGATACCTGGCGCCTGGTTTCAAATGACTTATTATGCGACCGGTTTCATTTTATTCAATAATATTTTATATTTGTAGCGGGTACTCATGAATAAAATTGATCATTATGAAAAAAGCAGCAGTAATCATCGTACTTTTTTTTGCAGTTGGGCTCATTATGAGTGCATGCAACAGGGAAGTGTGTCCGGCGATGTCCGACCTGGCTGAAGACCATCCTGAAGTCGTACAAGCATAACCATCCGGGATCTGTGAATCCCTGACACCATAGCAATAAGATTTACCATGTGGTAAATCTTTTTTTTGTATAAAACTTCAGGCTCACTGTTGCGTTATACTATAAAACGCGTGTGATCCTGAATGAAACCTGCATCATCGGCATAAAAAAGTAACCACATCACATACAGTGAAACACCTTCCGGTCATACTGTTGCTGTTGATCTCATCCCCCCCGGTGATGGGCCAGGGAGTCATTGTTGACCAGCCCAAGATGCTGTTTCACAATGAACAGACCCTGGGAATTCAGCTCAACAGCAACGGTTTTGGGGCTGACTTCAGGTATGCCAGGTTCATCAATGCCAGGAATGACAGGATCTATGATGTATCCTTCGATTATGTGAAGCATCCCAAGGAGATTAAATCAATCGTTACTACTAACTTTTATCCCAGCAGGTTTGTCTACGGGAAGAAGAATCTTTTCTGGGAACTAAAAGGTCAGATCGGACACCAGCACGAATTGTTCAGGAAATATGACTTCTCCTCGATCTCCATACGCCTGGCATACAGCGGCGGACTTTCCATTGGTTTTCTCAAGCCGATCTATTATGAGATCAATACATACAGCAGCAGCGGACTGGACATCATCTCCACTGAAGAGAAAAAATTCGATCCGGGTATTCACCTGTATAATTACGGGGGCACAGCTGCTTTTACAAAGGGATTTGACGAACTTGAACCCATACCCGGAATCACTGCCAACGGAACCCTCTCATTCGAATACAGCGAACGGGAGCCGGTGGTCCATGCGCTGGAAGCAGGGATCGGATTCACGGTATACCCAAAGAATATTGAGATCATGGCCACAGAAGAATTGAGCTTTTTCTTTTTCAACATGCACGTTGGTTACCGCTTTGGGACCATGCTTGATATAAGCGAAACAGCCCGGGCGAAGAGCTGGAAAGAGCGACGGCAGGAGCGGCGGGAAGCAAAGGAACAGGCCTCACCTGTCCGGCTTCAATATTAAGCTAAACTTAACATCAAATTCAGTCAAAATCTTTTGACTCCTGATTATTATTGGTTACATTTGCACTCTTCAAAATTTAGCGTATTCAATTGTTGTTCAACTAATAGTTTAAATCATCATGGGAAAAATTAAAGTAGCCATTAATGGATTTGGCCGTATTGGTCGTAATGTTTTCAAACTTGCACTCGAAAGGGAAGATCTTGTTGTCGTTGGTATCAATGACCTGACAGATAACAAAACCCTTGCTCACCTTCTGAAGTATGACTCCACACAAGGTCAGTTCCCGGGCGTATCGCACGACGATGAGAACATCATCGTTAATGGTGTAAAATACAAAGTGACTGCAGAAAAGAGTCCGGCAAGTATTCCTTGGACTGAGACTCCCGACGTGGTCATTGAATCCACCGGAGTATTCCGCGCCAAGGAAAGCCCCAAAGGCGGATATGGCGATCACCTGAAGAATGGCGCCAAGAAGGTTATCCTTACAGTTCCTTCAAAGGACGCAATCGACAACATGATCGTTCTTGGTGTGAATGATGATGCATTGAGGCCAGAAGACCAGTGTATCTCGAATGCATCATGTACCACAAACTGCCTCGCACCGGTTGTAAAAGTACTAAATGACTCCTTTGGTGTTGAGAACGGTCTGATGACGACCATTCACTCCTACACCAATGACCAGGCGATCCTTGACCTGCCGCACAGCGACCTTCGCAGGGCACGCTCCGCTGCAGTCTCACAGATCCCGACCACCACGGGGGCTGCCAAAGCAGTTGGAAAAGTAATTCCTGAACTGAATGGCAAACTCGACGGTATGGCAGTTAGGGTACCTACCCCCACCGGTTCATGTGTTGACCTGGTTGCCAACCTGAAAAAAGAGGTAACTGTTGAAGAGATCAATGCAGCGATGAAAAAAGCAGCTGAAGGTCCGATGAAAGGCGTTCTTGAGTATACAGAAGACCCAATTGTATCTGTGGACATCATCCACAATGCACACTCTTCGATCTTTGATGCACTTTCAACCATGGTCAATGGTAAAACAGTGAAGGTTCTTTCATGGTATGACAACGAGTGGGGTTACTCCGCAAGGGTTGTTGACCTGATACCAAAGATGTTTGCATAGGAAACCTGCATTACCTGATAAAAAAGCCGCCTCGGACCGAGGCGGCTTTTTTTATTTACTATTTCCCGCATCAACTAACCTGTAATGATGAGCTTTTTCACCCATCTGCAATGCTCAGTTTGCATATAAATAAAATACAGGCCGGGTTGCAGGTTTTCAGCCTGCAGAACAGTATCGCGGGAGACTTTTCCATAATGCACCACCCGCTCACCGGAAGATTTGACAATCCATATCTCCGATACAGGTCCGCTATATTCGATCCTGCAACTTGCCTTTGAAGGGTTGGGCTGGATTTGCATGGCCACAGGAACAATACGCGTTTCTTCCCCTGTCAGCGACATTGTAATGACTATAGAAGTATCCCGTTGAACATCCACTATAGAAGTCCATATTTCATAATTTTCAGTTTCTGCAGAAGCTGCATACAGGCCGGCGGGAAAATCTGAAAAAAGAACTTCGCCTTCCAACCCGGAATACTTCACCAGATCATCAAAAGACACGGCAACATTTGAAAATGCCTGCCCCGAGTTTTTTTCACGCACAATAAATGAAATATCAAAAAGCTGTGGCTCCAGCGCAAGTTGTATGATTGTATCTTTCAGCAAGAATACGGTATCCCAAACCGGGATATAACCATCCTTGCTCGCATGGTACCCATATTCCTGGAGTGCAGTTAAATCAAGGAATTGCGCGGTTCCTGTGATGTCTGATGTTTCCGACAAAATGCCATTTATATCAACATTGGCATTTTCAACAGGTGTTCCATTCGACGTTAGTTTTAAAACAAGATCCACATTGCTCCGAACCAGGTCGGTCTGCATCACGCTGTCGGAATACAACTCAAAGCTCATTTCAAGCGCCTCATAACCGGCCGACTCGATCAGGATGTTGTGTACCCCCGGAACCAGGTTCATGGTGATGCTGCCATCCGGACCTGTTGTCTTTGCAGAATCCCCAACTATGACGGGAATATCTTCCAAAAAAGATCCGGTGGTATGATCCGAGACCTGGAGTGAATACCGGTATCCTTTCCGTACCAGGGTATCCCTAACAATGGTATCTTTTGACAGGTTGAGAATCCCTGTAACAGAGGAATAATTCTCTTTTTCAATTTTGTATGTATATACCAAAGGTTGCAGGTTAAGCGCAGCATACCCTTTACCGCTTGTAGGCAATTCCAGCTGACCGATGGATACTGCAGCCTCTTTCAGGGGAGCAATCTCATCCGGTTCAGATCCAAAAACGATAAATTCAAGCAATTCATCTTTGCGATACAAACCAAGGCTATCGGTTTGATCTGTGATGTTTACAGGAGCTGTATTTTCACCATGAAGCCTGTAATTGTTTAACCTGAATGAAAAGGTATCAATCATCTCATGATATTCAGGCAGCAAGTACAAATTCTTCGTCTGGTAAGGATCGGCAGCAAAATTGAACAATTGCCTGTGCGTAACTACATTATTACTCTGCCATTCTACAAACTGGTAATAATCTGATCGCAGTGCAAATCCGTTGCTCCCTCCTCTCCAGTACTGGCTTACAGAAAACGACTTCACCCTGTCCCGGGTCCCGTCAAGGATCGGAACCAGGCTGATACCATCCAGGGTATCCGGTACTGCGTATCCTGCAAGGTCTACCAGTGTGGGATAGATATCAAGCAATTCAGTTGGGGAAGCACACTTGTATCCTGCTCGCCCACCAGGCGTCCTGATGATTAAAGGACATCTGGTGGCATAATCGAAATTCGTGTGTTTCCCCCAATTTGTATGGTCCCCGAGAGAAAAACCATGATCCCCCCAGATCACGATGATGGTGTTCTCATAGAGTCCATTTTCCACCAGGGCCTCCTTTATTTTCCCAATCTGTGTGTCGACATATGAAACACAGGCATAATAGCCATGAATATATTTCCGCTGCAGGTCATGTGAGAAAGTTCCCTCCTGCGGCACATCGTCATAACCGTTCCTGAATTCAGCCCCGGGATTATGTACGAATTCTCTGTCATCCTGCGCGTATTTCCTAAACGGGGCAAGAGAGATAGAGTCCCTGTCATACAAATTCCAATATTTTGTCGGGGCCACAAAAGGAAGGTGTGGTTTCTTAAAACCTACAGCAAGGAAAAAAGGTGCATCACTTTCCACAAGCAGATCAATTTGAGCCAGTGCTGCATCTCCCAGTTTTCCATCGGTATAGACATTATCAGCAACATCTGCCATTTCTGTAGCAGGTTTGCCCGTTGAGTTGACATATTGCTTTCCATATATATTCAACCATTTTGTCCAGCTAACAAGATCAACATTATCGGTTTCAGAAACATTCCGAAAATCATGGATCTTTCCCATTCCTATGGTCGTATATCCCTTGTTCTTAAAAAATTGTGGCAGTGTTAACACATTCGGATACATGTCTCGCAGGTATTGATAAAATCCGGTTATCCCTGTATGCTCTGGTGTGAATCCACTGAGCAGACTGGCCCTTGAAGGTCCGCATACAGCTTTCTGGCAATGATTGTTTGTAAATATCACTCCTTCCTCAGCGATTTCATCCAGATTCGGACTTTTCACCATCCGGTTTCCATACGCCCCGAAATCACAATTCAGATCATCAACGGCGATAAAAACGATATTCGGTGATTCTGCCGGCTGTGCGCCCACATTACTCAAACCCAGAAGAACCATGAATACTGTTATTTTGTATTTAAAGCGCATTTCGAATAGAAGCTGATCACGAGACGCGGGGATTTACAACACCAGTTCCCCGGATTGGTGAATATACTAATTCTTTTCTTTCACGATCCTTAACCCGGGGAAATCAGGCAACAACAATGCGCAGAATACAACCCAATCCAATCTTTTGCCCTCTTCTGAAACCGCCCAGGTGAGGCTATCTTTTCTTTTGTCACAATTTTTAGAACATGTACATCCAACCTGGTCAACCTGCCACTCGGTGCCATCGCCCTGTTGATCCTTTCACTGAAAAAGAGGATTCCGGAACATAATTAAATGAGGGATCGTTGAAAATATAACAAAAAAAAGGGGGGCGGAATGAATTCCGCCCCCTGGTTTTTTGATTGATCAATAGTCGTTAATAATATTCGATGATCTCGAAAGGGATCTGCATGGTTTGTTCGTAGTGCTGACCAAGTTCCTCTATGGATTCATCGCCCTCTTCAAAATACCATTTTACGAGGACCTTTTTTCCCTTCCCGTAATTCACCTTCAGGATACGCAGTAATTCGAGCATGTATTTGGAAGATCCGCTGTTGATATATTCCAGTTTGATGTTCATTACTGTCTCCTCTACCGGTTCCAGGAAATAATCGTTCAACCAGTTGATGAGGCGGTCGAAAAATTCACCGGGATCTTCCGGGATGGACCTCCCTTCAATATTCAGCTCCCCTGTTGAAGCGATAAATTCAACTTCAGGTGAATTAAATGTTTTTTTAAGGTATATATCATCCATAACAATCAACTCATTTATTCATGTCTTAGTGCATTGATCGGGTCAAGTCTTGACGCCTTTCTTGCAGGGATCACACCCGAGATCAAGCCAACCACAAAACAGACACTCACACCCAGCACAATCCAGTTCCAGGGCACGATAAAACTTGTTCCGATTGTTAAAGATACAGCATTTCCAATTAAAATTCCTAAAAATATTCCAACCAGACCTCCAATCTGCCCAATAACAATGGCTTCATAAAGAAATTGCCGGCGGATCATCACTGACTTTGCGCCCAGTGCTTTTCGCGTACCCACCTCCCTGGTTCGTTCGGTAACTGAAACAAGCATTATATTCATCAGTCCGATTGCAGCCCCCAGAAGGGTAATGATTCCGATTGCAACTGCAATATAGCGAACAAACCTCAGATTTTCAATCAGCATCTGTGAAAGCTGGTCACTGCTGGTGATGTTGAAGTCGCTCTCATCCCTGGGATCAAGGCCCCTGACGATCCTGAAGATCCCTTCTGCTTCCGACATGGCCACATCCATCAGCATCGGATCGTATGCCCTGACATTGATATCGTAATTCATATTTGGCCTTGAAAAATACTGCCTGACATTGGTATAGGGAATGAGGCAGACCCGGTCGGACCCCATTCCCATGGAGGAGCCCCTGCTTTCCAGGACACCGATCACACGGTACCGGCCGTTCCCAACTGTTATGAACCGGTTGAGTGGATCCTCGTTGTCCTCAAATGCAGCTTTGGCCACATTGTTTCCGATGATCACCACTGGTTCACTTTTCATGATATCGGTTGTATTGAAATTCCGGCCTCTTTCAATCTCGTATCCGGCAGTAAACAGGTATCCCTCATCCACTCCCTGGACCCTGATATTCGGATTGGATTTATATTTGCCATGCTTGATCACAGCATTTCCCGAGGCCCACACCATCACGGATACTTCAGCGGGAAACTGGTATCTCTCCTTGAAATCCCGGGCCTGTTTATAACTGATATAACTGTGGTTCTTTCTCCGGTAGGACTGGTCACCGATCTGCACATTCATGCTCCTGGATTCAATGGTAAAGGTATTTGCTCCCATCAGGCTAAACTGACTCGTGAGGCTGTTCTGAATGGCGTCAATCGCGGTAAGGATGCCCACAAGCGCCATGATCCCAAAAGCAATGATCAGCACAGTAAGAATAGTTCTCAACAGACTGGTCCTGATTGCCTTGAAAGAAATTCTCAGGTTTTCCCTGAATAGTACACCAAATCTCATTCGTTGAATAATTAGGTCGAAAGTTAAGAAAAACTGAACAATCTGTTTTTTATTTACGTCAATCTATCGACGAATATTTTGATTACCCCTGATAATTAAAGTCATTTCGTTAATTTTGTTCCTTTACTAAAAACACAAAACAATATGGCATTTGATCTGGATCTGATAAAAAACACCTACGCTGAACTTTCCTCAAAGCTTGAAAAGATTAGAAACGAAATCAAAAGGCCGCTTAGCCTGACGGAAAAGATTCTCTACACCCACCTGTACAACGAAAATGACCTGAAGGCTTTCGGGCGGGGAGTTGATTATGTGAATTTCGCGCCCGACCGTGTAGCAATGCAGGATGCAACCGCGCAGATGGCCCTTTTGCAGTTCATGCAGGCGGGAAAGGATAAAGTCGCGGTGCCTTCCACCGTACATTGCGATCATTTGATCCAGGCAAAGGTGGGGGCAGATGCAGACCTGCGGAATGCTGTAGATACCAACAAGGAAGTTTTCGATTTCCTGTCAAATGTATCCAATAAATATGGCATTGGCTTCTGGAAACCCGGGGCCGGTATCATTCACCAGGTGATCCTGGAGAACTACGCATTTCCCGGAGGGATGATGATCGGTACCGATTCCCATACCGTGAATGCCGGCGGACTTGGCATGGTGGCCATTGGAGTTGGTGGGGCAGATGCTGTTGATGTGATGGCAGGGATGCCCTGGGAATTGAAATTCCCAAAACTGGTGGGAGTCAAACTCACAGGTAAATTGAGTGGATGGACATCGGCGAAAGACGTCATCCTGAAAGTAGCGGGTCTGCTTACCGTAAAAGGCGGAACCGGAAAGATCGTGGAATACTTCGGTGAGGGTGCTGAGAACATCTCCTGTACAGGTAAAGGAACGATCTGTAACATGGGAGCAGAGATCGGTGCCACCACCTCGCTGTTTGGTTATGATGAGAAGATGCGGAATTACCTCCGCGGTACAGACCGCGTGGATGTAGCAACTGAGGCGGACAAGGTGGCGGAACATCTTACCGGTGACCCGGAAGTATATGCCGATCCCGAAAAATATTTCGACGAAGTGATCGAGATCAACCTCGACGAGCTGGAACCACATATCAACGGTCCATTTAGTCCGGATAAAGCCTGGCCCATCTCTGAATTTGCAGCGGCGGTCAGGGAGAACAATTATCCCAGGGAGCTGGAAGTGGGACTTATCGGCTCCTGCACAAATTCATCTTACGAGGATATCACCAGGGCAGCTTCGGTGGCACAGCAGGCGGTAGACAAAGGGCTGAAGGTGAAGACAGAATTTACAATCACCCCGGGCTCCGAACTGGTGAGGTATACGGTCGACCGGGACGGATTGCTGGATGTATTTGGAGAGATGGGCGGAGTGGTCCTTGCAAATGCATGCGGACCCTGTATCGGGCAATGGGCAAGGCACAATTCTGATAAAGAAAGGAAGAACTCTATCATCACCTCGTTCAACAGGAATTTTGCAAAACGCAACGACGGGAACCCGAACACCCATGCATTTGTAGCTTCACCGGAAATCGTCACAGCCATGACCATTGCCGGTGACCTTACCTTCAATCCGCTCAGCGATAAACTGAAAAATGAGAAGGGCGAAGAGGTGAAACTTGATGAACCCGTGGGAATTGAGATGCCGGTAAAGGGATTCAGTGTTGAAGACAGCGGATACCAGGCACCTGCGAAGGATGGTTCGGCCATCACCATTGATGTGAATCCCGACTCCAACCGGTTGCAACTGCTTGATCCGTTCCTGCCATGGAAAGAGGGTGACCTGAAAGGATTGAAACTCCTGATCAAGGCCGAAGGTAAATGTACCACCGACCATATCTCCATGGCCGGACCCTGGCTACGATACCGGGGTCACCTGGACAATATTTCCAACAACCTCCTCATCGGTGCGGTAAACTATTTCAATAAAAAAACCAATGCTGTCACCAACCAGCTGACCGGCGCAGTCGGCGAAGTTCCTGAAACTGCCAGGGCATACAAGGCTGCAGGTATCGGGTCGGTTGTTGTGGGAGATGAAAACTATGGCGAAGGCTCTTCCAGGGAGCATGCTGCCATGGAGCCCAGGCACCTGGGTGTTAAAGCCGTCATCGTGAAATCCTTTGCCCGGATCCACGAAACGAACCTGAAAAAACAGGGAATGCTGGCCCTTAACTTTGTCAACAAAGAAGATTATGACAAAGTACGTGAAGACGATACGATCCATATCCTTGGGCTGGACGATTTTGCACCCGGCAATAACCTTACTGTGAGACTGGACCACGCAGACGGAACCAATGATGAATTTGAGGTGAGCCATACCTATAACCAGACACAGATCGCCTGGTTCCAGGCAGGATCGGCACTGAACCTGATCAGGAAACAGAACGAATAGGAAGCATCGGGATGCCACTGAATAAATCGGAAATGATCGATGCCCTGGTGATCACCGGGACATACCTGGCGCAGCATGCCCGGGGCGAAGCAGACCCTGACGGTTCCCTGTCAGTGCTTACATCTACATTCTTTGATCCTTTCGAGGAGGTGATCAGAAGTGAACACACTTTTAACGGATGGTTCACTGAAGCACATATCCGGAATGCGATCGGAGCGATTGCAGGGATGCTCAAAAGGGAACAACTCGTGAAATGGATGCAGCAGTATCCTGATCTGCCTGTTGATCCGGCAGGCAGAAAAACTATCGGGGTGATCATGGCCGGGAACATTCCCCTTGTCGGCTTCCATGACATGCTTTCCGTGATCATGTCGGGACACTCCTTCCTGGGCAAACTATCGTCAAAGGATGACCACCTGTTAAAACAGGTGGCCGGGATCATCTGTGCCGTGGAACCAAGGTTCGGCAAGCGTATTTCGTTTACAGATGAATACCTTCGGGATGCTGATGCTGTGATTGCTACGGGAAGTGATAATTCGGCCAGGCATTTCTCATACTATTTCAAAAATACCCCGCATATTCTCAGGCGAAACAGGAACGGGATCACCATCCTCTCGGGAGATGAGTCGGACGAAGAGCTCCTATTGTTGGGCAAGGATATATTTACCTATTTCGGACTGGGGTGCAGGAATGTCACCAAGATCTATTTGCCTGACCATTTTGATGTTACCAGGTTGCTCCGTTTGTATGAAGAGTGGGCGGGACTGACGGAGCACCACAAATACAACAACAACCTGGATTACCATCGTACTATCTTCCTGATGAAGAGGATCCCATTCCTGGACAATGGTCTGGTATTGTTCAAAGAGGATGTCTCCATTGCGAGTCCGGTCGGAGTTGTATATTATGAAAAATATTCAGAACTTAATCGTTTAAAAAAACAGATAAAGGGGCAATCTGAACAGGTACAATGCGTTGTCTCAACAATAAAAGAGATTGAGAATGCAATCCCCCCGGGGACAACACAGGAACCCAGGTTATGGGATTATGCCGATGGCGTCGATACCATGGAATTCCTGAAAAGGCTGACTGATTGATATGATTTACAAGTTCAGAATCATTTCGGATGAAAACAAAATGTTCGCCAGGGAACTACTGATCGAAAGTGGTCAGTCTTTCCTGGATTTTCACAACTGTCTTCAAAAAGATCTCGCCTATGATCCCCTTCAACTCTCCTCATTTTTCATCACAAACGCATCGTGGGAGAAGAAACTTCAGATCACACTCATTGATATGATGGATGAGGAGAGTGGTAATGTGATCACCATGGACCAGGCAAGGATCGGGGAGCATTTAAAAGAGCAGGGAGCACGAATGCTCTATGTATTTGATTTCTTTTCTGAAAGGTCTTTCTTCATCGAGCTGACGGACATCCTGGATATCCCTGAGAGCAGGGTTTTGCCCAAGGTGGTCTTCTCACATGGAGATCCTCCTCCCCAGATCGACCTCGGACTGGACAACCTTGGGTTTTCAGATGAGGAGTTATCCGATGATCTGTCGGGTGACGATCCTGGTGATGGTTTTAATGATGAGGATTTGGATTTCCTGGATGCAGACGATTTTCCAAATGAATAAAACACTCGTTGTACTTGCTGGTCCTACCGCATCAGGAAAAACAGCAACCGGCATCAGGCTCGCCGGTCATTTCAACACTGAGATCATTTCGGCAGATTCCAGGCAGGTTTACAAGGAAACGACCATTGGAACTGCTGTACCTTCAAAGGAGGAACTGGATAAAATCCCGCATCATTTCATCCAGTTCAGGAGTCTTTCCGAGCCTTACAATGCCAGCATGTATGAACAGGATGTGCTGCAGCGGCTGAAAGAGCTATTCCGCAAGCACGACCTTGTCTTCATGGTCGGCGGATCGGGCCTTTATATCAATGCAGTCTGTTTCGGGATCGATGAACTTCCGACCATCAATCCGGTCATACGCGAAAAACTGGCTGAAAAATTCAGCATACATGGCATTGAAAGCCTGAGAATAGAATTGAAGGAACTTGATCCCGATTCATATGAGCGTATCGACCTGAACAATCATTATCGCATATTGAAAGCGCTTGAAGTGACAGTTCAGACCGGCAGACCGTATTCCTCCTTTCTCACTCATCAAAAAAGGGAACGGGATTTTCATATTGTCCGGCTTGCCCTGGATATGGAGCGGGAGGTACTTTACAACAGGATCAATGAACGGGTGAACAGGATGGTTGAGAGCGGCCTGGTGGAAGAGGTGAAAAGTGTTGAACGATACAGGGGAAATGCTGCGATGAAAACCGTCGGATACAGGGAGATATTCAGGTATTTTGACGGGGAGATCACGCTTGACGAGGCGATTGAACTGGTCAGGCGGAATTCGCGAAAATATGCGAGGAAGCAGCTGACATGGTTCAGGAAGGACGATCTTTATCCGTGGTATCATCCTGACCAGGTGGATGGGATGATCAGGTACATCAGGGAACAGCAGCAATTACGTGCTGCACCGGGATAACAAACAATGGCATAAAAAATTCTTCCCCTGATCCACTTCATTGGTTATATTTGTGCTAATAAAAAGGAAAATTGAGAAAACCCAGACTCATTATCATAGGGACATCCTGGCCATTCCGCGGCGGGTTAGCGGCTTACAATGAGCGTCTTGCAACTGAATACCAGCGCAATGGGTACGATGTCACCATCATCACATTCACAGTACAATATCCTGGATTTCTTTTCCCCGGTAAGACACAGATGGCAGACTGGCAAGCACCGGAGCACCTGGACATCAGGCAGGAGGTCAATTCTGTGAATCCCATCAACTGGATGCGGACCGGCAACAGGATACGGAAAATGAAACCCGATCTTGTGATCATCAAATACTGGCTGCCTTTCATGGGACCCTGTTTTGGTACGATCGCACGCAGGATCAGGAAATACAAGTCA
>CAKZNC010000201.1 GCA_937129385.1 uncultured Bacteroidota bacterium | reverse complement strand
AGGTTGAGAAATGAGCAGGTTGAGAAATGAGCAGGTTGAGAAATGAGCAGGTTGAGAAATGAGCAGGTTGAAAAGTGAGCAAGTTGAGAAATGAGCAGGCTGGGAAATGAGCAGGCTGGGAAGTGAGCAGGTTGAACAGTGAGTGTGATGGGAAGTGAGTGTATTGAGAAGTGAGTGTGTTGTTAATGACCTGGAATACTGAAAATTGAATGGTCACAGTAAAAAAAAAGATAAAAAGGCAGTTCTTTCAACCAATTCCGGGCCGATGCGATAGTAGAACATGAAGATTAATTCTCAAAATATGATAAAACAAGTTGAAATGAGGAGAGGACTTTATGCAGTTGTGATATTATCATTGCTGCTATCAGCGTGTAACTACAATAAAGACAAGGTATTTCTTGAAGCAGAAGCCTTCGATGAGACAGGCGGTTGGGTGAACGATGCCCAGTTCATTGACCAGATGGGCTCCCCCTACCTGATGGCCCACGGACTCGGCGAACCTGTTGAAGATGCTGTGACCTCCTTTGAAATCGAGGAGCCGGGGACCTACCACGTGGCGGTCAGGACATTCAACTGGGTCGCCCCCCATGGAGGTGAACCCGCACCGGGTCTGTTTAAGATAAGTATTGACGGCATTGAACTGGACACGGTTTTCGGGAAGAAACCCGATGCATGGGGTTGGGCAAAAGGCGGTGCCATTGACCTGGAAGCTGGCGAGCATGAAATGCGGTTGCAGGATCTTACTGGGTTCAACGGTCGCGTTGATGCGATCTTCCTGTCAAAAGAGGAATACCAGTACCTTCCTAACAATCCGTATAAGCTTTTTAAGCTCAGGACCAGGACGGGAGCTGTCCCCTCAAAAATATCGGAAGAGGGAACATATGACCTGGTGGTTGTCGGAGGTGGGATCGCCGGAATCAGCGCAGCTGTTTCTGCCGCACGACTGGGACTTAAAACTGCACTCATCCAGAACCGCCCTGTCCTCGGGGGCAACAACAGTTCGGAGGTACGCGTGCACCTGGTGGGAAGCGTCGATAAGAACCTATACCCTGAACTGGGCAATATCGTACGTGCGCTCAACGATCACCATCCCCCCAACGCGGCAGAGGGAGAGAAGTTTCAGGATGAGCTGAAGCTGGAACTGGTGCAAAACACCCCGAACCTGGATCTGTTCCTGAATACCCATGCGAATTGGCTGGAGGTAAGCAACGAGAAGATTGAGCATGTATATGCGATCAATACCCATACCGGGCAACAACATGTGTTCCATGGGAAGTACTTTGCCGATTGTACCGGCGACGGTACCGTTGGTGCCCTTGCGGGGGCTGACTACAGGTATGGACGTGAGAGCCGTGAAGAGACAGGTGAGCCGAGCGCCCCGGTGGAGGCGGATAGCATGACCATGGGGAGCTCCAACCTGTGGAGATCGACCGAACGAGATTCAACTTCGGATTTTCCCGAGGTACCTTGGGCACTGCAGTTTACAGATGATTATTATATCGATGCTGCCAGCGGTACCTGGAGGTGGGAAAGCGGATTTGACAGGGACATTATCGAAGAGGCCGAGTGGATCCGTGACCACAATCTGCGTGCTGTGTTCGGAAACTGGTCCTACCTGAAGAACAACCTCGAAGAAAAATATGCCGATCACAAACTGCAATGGGTCGCCTATGTATCAGGGAAAAGGGAATCAAGAAGACTCATGGGGGACGTGATCCTTAGTGAACTGGATATTCTTAACAGGACAGAATATGATGATGCAGCGGTGACACTTACCTGGGGGATCGACATCCATTTTGCCGATACCCTGAACAGCAAGTATTTTCCCGGACAGGAATTTATCAGCTGGTATACCCATCCGAAGCACGAACCCTATCATATGCCCTACCGTTGCCTCTATTCCAGGAACATTAACAACCTGTTCATGGCAGGTCGCAATGTAAGCGTCACCCACATCGGCCTGGGTTCCCCCCGCGTGATGCGTACAGGCGGACTCATGGGCGAGGTGGTCGGCATGGCAGCTTCCATCTGCATCGAAAACAGCTGCACACCCCGGGAGGTATATGAAGATCACATGGATGAGCTGAAGGGACTGATGAAGAAGGGAGTTTAGATAGTTGAGAGTTAAGAAGAGATAAGAGTTAAGAGTTAAGAGTTAAGAGTTAAGAGTTGGGGCACGTGGCTGGATGAACCGGGGTGCCGGTCAGAACGATCCGGGTGATCAAGAGGTACCAGGAGCTCCAGGCAGAAGTATCCGAGGTAACATCACGACGGATGTATCAGGCTGAACCATCCAGGGTAACAAGACGAACAGGGAGCTACAGGCAGAAGTATCCGAAGTAACATAGCGACGGGTGTATAAGGCTGAAGATCTGGAATGTCCCTGCCCGGGGTGAAGGACGGAAACTCGTGCGGCACCAGCGAGAAATGCTGGAATTTGCTGGTAAACCAGGCTGAAAACCCGGAAATTCGTCAAAGGACCTAAGGAAAATTGATATGACCTGGTTTTGTATCCCGGTTGATGGAAAAGGTGGCAAAAAAGAAATATATATTAAAATAGTTATTTAAATATATATATCGTCAGGGAAATAAAATTATAGATATCACATTAAAAAAAATATCAAACAACAACCAAAGCCCAATAGCTGACGGCTGGCGGCTGAAGGCTAACGGCTGAAAGCTGAAGCTTCTGGCTGACGGCTGATGACTGAAGGCTGATTACTGAAGGCTGATTACTGAAGGCTGATTACTGAAGGCTGATTACTGACGGCTGTTGACTGAAGGCTGATTACTGAAGGCTGATTACTGAAGGCTGAAAACCAACCAACTACTAACAACATGAAAAAACTGATCCAACCCATCGTCTCCCTTCTCATTTTTACCTTCCTCCTATCCGCCTGCAGATCCCCGCGACCAGGGGATGACATCATCAGTCTTGAAAAAGGCTGGAAGATCCAAAAAGGAGACAACCCCGAATGGGCTTTACCCGGATACGATGCATCTGGCTGGCAGTCTATTGATCCACACAAAACATGGGAAACGCAGCTCAAATCCTTTTCCTCTTACGATGGCTACGCATGGTACAGGATCAACTTTATAATACCGAAAGAACTGAAGGACAATGCCTATTTTGGGGATTCGCTGCAGATCTCCCTGGGCAGGGTGGATGATACGGAACAGACTTTTCTCAACGGACAGCTGTTGGGCCAGAACAATGTCCTGTTTACCGATACGAGCGCAGTACCTGGAAAATTCGAAGGCGATTCTCTGGCCTACTCATATTACAGGAAATATGTACTTCCGGTTGATGATCCAAGGCTGAAATGGGGCAAACTCAATATCCTCGCTGTTCGCGTGCATGACCACGGCGGCGGAGGCGGGATCACAAACCCCTCCCCTTCGGTCAGCATGGTGGATATCAAGGACTACCTTGCAATGAATGTTCATGCAGACCCTTTCGAACTGAAGGGTGAAAACTATATCAAAACGATCCGGCTCATCAATGGACACCACAGCGAGGATTTTGATGGTGAACTGACGGTGCGTGTGACAAGCAACAATGATGGAAGTGAACTATATGAGTCAACAGAGCAGGTTATCATCAGCGCAGGTGAAGAGACCCAGCATATGTTCACCTTCAGTGCTCCACAGACCGAAAGCTACAAGGTTGAATACATCTATAATATCGACGGATCGGTCTATCCCGTCTATCAGGTGCAGGGTGCTCCTTACATCCTCACCCCTCCTGCCCCGGACGAGCCGCGTATCAACGGACCGGCAATATTCGGTGTCCGGCCGGGACACCCGTTGTTATATACGATCCCTGCAAGCGGAATCCGTCCGATGGTATTTTCCTCCGATACCCTGCCACCCGGGATCATGCTTGATTCGACCAACGGATTCCTCAGGGGGGAGATCAGGAAAAAGGGGGAATACAACATCACACTCACTGCTGCCAATGCGCTGGGTGAAGACAGCAAGATATTTACGATCCGCGTTGGCGATACCATTCAGCTTACGCCACCGATGGGATGGAACAGCTGGAATTGCTGGGGGCTGACCGTCAGTGATGAAAAGGTCAGGTCATCGGCTCGGGCAATGGTGGAATCCGGACTGGTAAACTATGGGTGGTCGTTCATGAATATCGATGATGGCTGGGAGGCCGATGAGCGAACACGAAGAGGTGAATTGCTCTCGAATGAAAAATTTCCAGACATGAATGCTTTGTCAGACTATATCCACGGACTCGGGCTCAAGCTCGGAATCTATTCCTCTCCCGGTCCGCTTACCTGTGGCGGATACCTGGGCTCCTACAAACATGAATATACAGATGCACGGACCTGGGCAGATTGGGGAATCGATTACCTGAAGCATGACTGGTGCTCCTACAGGCTCATTGCAGAAAACGAAACTGAACTGGAGGAGTTGCAAAAACCTTATATCATCATGCGAAATGCACTCGACCGGGTGAACAGGGATATCGTCTACAGCCTGTGCCAGTATGGCATGGGCGATGTCAGCTCCTGGGGCGCTGATGTGGGAGGCAATCTCTGGCGCACCACCTATGATATTGTGGACACATGGGAAAGCCTGACGAATATTGGATTCAGTCAGTACAAACACTCCAGCCACGCACGACCAGGCGGATTCAACGATCCGGACATGATGATCGTAGGCTGGGTCGGCTGGGGACCCGATCTGCATCCCACCCGCCTGACTGCCGACGAACAGTATACACATGTCTCCCTTTGGTGTCTCCTTTCGGCTCCATTGTTGCTGGGGAATGATCTATCCAGGCTGGACGATTTCACCATCAGTCTGCTTACCAATAACGAAGTGCTGGAGGTGAACCAGGATGCTTTATGCGACCAGGCCGACCGTGTCTATAACCAGGACAGCATACAGGTATGGATAAAGGATATGGCCGACGGATCAAAAGCGGTAGGATTTTTTAATATGGACGAAGAACTGCGCGAAATCAGCATCCCCCTCGGAGCGCTCGGTCTGGATGAAACCTACCGTGTGCGGGACCTCTGGAGGCAGCAGGATGAAGCCAACGCCACGGACAGGATCAATGCCTCGGTATACCCCCACGGTGTATATCTCGTCCGCATGTGGCCTGAAAACTGACCGCTGCCCTTCGACAGGTTCAGGTCCCACCTCTGCGCTGCACGCTGAGTCTTCGGCGTTTCCTGGCCAATGACGACTGACGGCTGAAGGCTGACGACTGAAGGCTGACGACTGAAGGCTGACGACTGACGACTGACGACTGACGACTGACTACTCCCTCATCCTCATCAACGCCTCGATGAAATAATAATCCGCATACGTCAAC
>CAKZNC010000200.1 GCA_937129385.1 uncultured Bacteroidota bacterium | reverse complement strand
CCGTCCCCAATTTACTTTCCCACATTCGAAGCAGGCGCAGGCTGAGCTTGTCGAAGCCAAGCCAATCATTAAACAAACATTTCATATATTTATCCTATGATTCGCGGTTATATGTATATTCTGGAATGTGCTGATGGTTCATTATATACTGGTAGCACCCAGAATCTTAAAAAAAGATTAAGGGAACATCATAATGGTCAGGGAGCAATTCACACACGCAAACACAGACCTGTGAAACTGGTGTACTATGAAACTTATATGTTCATTCATGAAGCATATTATCGTGAAAAACAGGTACAGGGATGGTGTAGAAAGAAAAAACTTGCATTGATAAATCAGAAGCATCATGAACTTCCGGCGATGGTTGGTGAAATAATAGGAGTACTGAATAATCAAATAATCCGCCCATCAAAAACCCCCATCTTCCTCCTACTGTTATTCCTGGCAACCCTCGGCTGCAACCGACCCAACACCATCTCCTACCCCTACTCCCAGTGGACCGTTGCCCCCTCCGGACACAATTTGCAATGGTACTATGAGACAAACCTGGAATTGAACAGCTCATTCATTGCGACACCCGGAGAGGAAGGCTGGGAGGAGTGGTACACAGACCTGCTGGATTACCGGGCATCAGTCAGGGAAAAGATCGGGAAAGTTCAACCCGCACTCAGGGCCACTCCCAAAGCCGGAGAAAGCGTACGTATTCATTTTGATAAGATTGGGTATGACCTGCACCTGCAGGAAGATGAAAACATTGTGATCCACGGGAGGATCAGTGACCTGGAGCACCCTGTTACAGTATTTGCCGATTACGACCTGAAAACCAAAGGGGAAGAGCTCAGTTACGTGGTCAGGAAAAAGATCACCGGGGCAGATTCACTTAAAGTGATGCCCGAAGCCGGGGACGTAACATTCAGCCTTGCTACCCGCATTCCTGTATATTCAAGCGACAGTTTCTCGATCACCCCGGCAATCAGGATACGCCAGCAACCAGGGAGTGAACAACCCTCTCTTTTAATCGATTCTGTTGTCCTGGAGGTGCCTGCCACGGATCAGCGCACCGCGTACCATTCAGCAATAAAAAAGATGATCGGGGAACAGGCTGAAGACAATGATCTCACGCTCCCCGGGGAATTTGACTGGACCCATGACAATTTCGTGATGGGTTTCGCCTTTGTATGGGACCAGGATCTCTGGAATCCGGAAACAGGTTCCTGGACGGTGGATCGATATTGTGAAAAGATGGAAAAAGAATTCGGCGGTTTCCAGTCGGTGGTCCTCTGGCACAGCTACCCCAATATTGGGATTGATGGAAAAAACCAGTTTGATATGTTCGAAGCATTGCCGGGCGGACTGTTTGGGTTGCGGGAAGTTGTTGATGCTTTTCATGAGAACGGGATCAGGGTGTTTCTTACCTACAATCCATGGGATCTCGATACCAGGCGGCCCGGGCAGTCCGACAACCGGGAGCTGGCCATGGTGGTGGATAAATGCGGCTTCGATGGCATCTACCTGGATACCTGGAAATCCTCCACAGGGGTGATCTCCATATTCTCGCAAGAGGAATTCATGCGTGAAGCGGTCCAGCGTGTTACGGGTAAACACATTGCTTTTTCCACGGAGATCCACCCGGAATACAAGGACCTCGTCGGCGAAAATGCGCTCACCTCTTCCTGGGGACAGGAGATCCATCCGATAAATTACACCGACCTTTCGGTGATCAAATGGATCATGCCGGAGCACAAGCAACACTACATCAGGCGGATGAACAAGGACCGCAGACGTGAACTGGCGCATGCATGGATCAATGGACAGGGCATCCAGGTGTGGGAGAACATCTTCGGAACCATGAATCCATGGAATGCCGCAGACCGGCAGCGACTGAGAAGGATGAATGCAATCTGGAAGTCGTTCGGCAGAATGTACATATCCGACAACTGGAAACCTTGCATTCCGGCAGGAGGTGATTCACTGTTATATTCCGAATGGTCCGCGGGAAACGACCGTATTGTTAACCTTGTAAATACATCCGCTGCGCCAACCAGCATGACCTACAGGATCGAGCCGCAACAAGGAAGCAGGTATTTTGACCTCTGGAACGGAAAGGAACAGAATCCTGATGAGGAAAATGGTCAGATCAGCATGGCAGTGAAAGATTTCGGTTGTCTGCTGGTCACCCGGGAAGCGGGAGATCAACTGCAGACCTTATTGGAAAAGCAACAGCAGGAAAACCGAAGGGAGATTCCGGAAAATGAGACGGACCCGCACATGACGGAGCGTTCCATCAAGGAGGCCCTGGAATTCCCCTATCCCCGTCCGGGAATAAGCATGCATGGAGATCTTCAAATGCTGGAAGTGAAAGGAGGCAGGCATACCCTGGAAGCAAACCATATCTGGAGGGAGGGACACTGTTACCCGGATGCCAGGGCAAAGGACAACCACGACCTCGATCTCAGACGGGAAGACGGAGTGCTTACTATTCATCATGAATATACTGCCCGATTTGATAACTACAGCATCATGCCACGTGTGGTAACCAACGGTCAGTATGAGAAATTCCTCCAGGAATCAGGCTACAGTCCGCGTTTCAAAACCAATTTCCTGAAACACTGGAATGGAGGTAGTTGTCCGGCAGAGATAAAGAATGACCCTGTCGTGTATGTGAGTCTGGATGACGCCCGGGCTTATGCCGTGTGGGCAGACATGCAGCTGCCCGATGAATGGCAATGGCAACTGGCAGGTGAGATGAACGGGGAGGATTTTAAGTTCAACGAGGTGTTCGAGTGGAACGAAAGTGAAAGATCGGATGGCAACAACAGGTTTGTCACCCTTCGGGGAGGATGCGAATCATGGATCCTGCCCAGTTCCTGGTGGTACCTTCCCAGTGCACCCTACGGAGAAAAAGCAGGCGGACCGCAGCCGCTTGAGGCACATGTAAAATATTTCCTGTTGTACCCCGGTCTGGACAGGGCCTCAACGATCGGTTTCAGGTGTATCCAGGTGGATGCAAATTAAGATCAGGCTGTTCCTAAGGTTGATAATCAGCGATCTGACCAGAGTTCCTCCCTCCATCGGGCAAGCGCATCTGCAAGCTTTGCCTCTTGCTCTTCATATTTCGGAAACCCGCTCACATTAACCTTCTCCATCGGGTCCTCCTTATAATCAAAAAACTGTGTATCTGCCACATTGGAAAAATCCGGTGCGGCTGTTCCGGTTATGGTATGCGGACCCTCGGCGATCCATTCCACGTACCTGAAACGATCTGACCTGATGGCATAGCCCATGCGGTCTTCACGGGTGTACTGACTATAGGCATATTCGGTTCCGGTAGTCTTTCCCTCCATGAGGGATCTTACTGAACCGCCAGCAAGGGAGTCACGGTATGGGATGCCGGCAAGATCACAAAGCGTGGGAAAAATATCAACGAACTCAGTGGGAACGGCCGTACGACCCGGATCGATACCCGGTGCCGAAATGATCATCGGGGAACGGGTGGCCTGCTCAAAATTCGTGGCCTTCCCCCATATCCCATGATCCCCGAGGTGCCAGCCATGATCACCCCAAACTACCACGATGGTATTTTCTTTCAGCCCCAGTGAATCCAGCCGTGCCATGATCATCCCCACCTGGGCATCGATATATGTGGTCGCCGCCAGGTATCCGTGGATCAGTTGGCGGGAAACGCTGTCGGATAAGGGAATCCCGTCGGCCAGCTTCCCATATGCATCTTCCCCGTCTTCGTCACTGTAGGAGCGCAACTCATTAGAGGTGGTGTAAAAATAATCCTTGTCATTTGCCGCATGTTTCCTGAATGATGCAAGATCGATCTCATCCCGCTCATACATATCCCAGTACTTTTTGGGTGCCGTCCATGGCAGGTGCGGTCTTTCAAAACCCACTGCCAGGAAGAAAGGCTGACCGGTTCCGGACAGGATCTCCAGGTCCTCCATCGCCTTCAGTGCAAATACACCGTCTTTGTATGCGTGATCCGGTACGTCAAGACACTCTGTGGCCGGCTTGATGAGCTCGTGTGTCATCTGGTTCGGGTTGCCCCCTTGCTCCCTTGCCAGGGCCTGCTTCTCCTCGAATACCCGTTTTACTTTTTCAGATTGGTAAAAATAGGCTGCAACCGGACCGGTCTCTTCCGCGTACCAGCTCTCCATGTCCTTCCCCATCGGGAAATAGGGCCAGCTCCAGGAGATCGTATCCATCCCCTTATCAACAGTACGGTAATCAAAAATCTTAGAGATGTTTACTGTCGTATAACCATGATTTTTAAAGTGCTGCGGCAGGGTGACAATATCCGGGTTCCGTTCCCTGATCATGTCAAATCCCCAGATCCTGATCTGATCGGGATACATCCCGGTGAGCAGGCTCGCCCGTGAGGGTCCGCATACTGCCTGCTGACAATGATTGTTCAGGAAAACAGTGCCCTCTTCGGCGATGGCATCGATGTTGGGTGATATGACACGCTCAGCACCATAGCAGCCAAGCTCCGGCTTCAGGTCATCAATTGCAATAAAAAGCACATTCAACCTTACCTCGTCAGCAGAATCACACGAAACCATCCAAGGAACCACGAATAATAGAAGCATCAACAACTTTTTCATATATACCAAGATTAAAATGTAAACTTTACCGGGGTGCACCGGGATCAGGAGGCCATTAGCCGGATAATGCTACGCCGTCCCCCACAAGGAAAACTTCCGGCGTTCCTGCACCACAATAACATCTTTAACAAAACTACTAATAAAATCAATGTTCTGCAGTCCCTGATTCCCCCCTGGTTATAAATTATCTCAACTCTCCTGCTGTTGTTGTCTGGCAGCAGTAAGCATACCACATACCGAATTTTCCATATCTTTAGCCCAACTGAAATCACTCCACCATGTACAGACGAATTAGATATGTAAGTATACTGATCATAATTTCCCTTAACCTCACGGCCCAGGACACCACCCATATTAAAAACCTGGTAAGCGACCTCTATCCCGGTGACAGCCTTTTCTTTGGTACTGCTTGCCACGAGTGGTACCTGGGAACACCTACAGAAACGATCCTTGATAATGAATTTAGTTACGTAACGCCGGCCAATGATTTCAAGCAATCTTACATACACCCGACTCCAGGCACATGGAGATGGGAGCGATCAGACACCTGGGTAAATCACTGCAGGGAAAACAACCAGGTCCTGCGGCTCCATGCTCCCATCAGTCCGCAGGTATCCTCATGGGCAAAAGAAGATTCCCGCACCGCCGAAGAGCTGGAGACCATGCTGGTGGAATATATCTCCGGACTGGGCGACAGGTACAACGACAGCAGCCATATCATCTGGCTCGATGTGGTGAATGAGATCCTGAATGAAGACGGAACATGGTTTGGACCCAAACCGGGGACCGATAGCTGGGAAAACCCGTGGCCCAAAATGGGCTATGACGAGTCTGTTGCGCTGAGACCTCCCATCTATATCAAAAGAGCCTTTGAGGTGGCCACAGAACACTGCTACAACTTCAAATTCATCATCAACCAGCATACCTACAGCCAGGAAAGCTGGGAAAAGCTGAAACAGACCGTCGGGTACCTTCGTGACAACGGACTGCGGGTAGATGGCATCGGCTGGCAGGCACATGTTTGGGCCGGATGGGAAAAAGAGGGGGACAATATGCAACGACTTGGCGCATTCATCGACTGGTGCCATGCCAATGACCTGGAATTCCACATCACGGAATTCAACTCCTGGATCAATGAACCCTTTGAAGCACATTGGGATGAACAAGCCGATACCTTTTATGCAATCACAAAAGTTCTGGCCTCAAAAGCAGAAAATGGTATCGTTGGAATCAACATCTGGCACATCCGTGGAGAAGAAACCGCAAATAAAAACCGTGACGGCGGACCCTGGGCGATCGATTATTCACCAAAAAAAGGATACTATGATATCAAGAAAGCATTGCTCGATGCGGCGCTGCAACTGGGCCCATCCATTACATCAAAACCTGGAAAGTCAGCAATCACTGGTGAAACCTACAGCTACCAAATAAGCATGGCTGGGGCCATTGGAGATCCGGTTTTCAGTATGACCACCCAACAGGAACAGTCTTGGCTGCAAATGGATCCATCGGGTTTGCTCTCAGGTACCCCCTCAAAATCCGATACCCTGCATATCACCATTACGGTTACCGATGATCATGGAGACAGGGAGCAGGAATATACCCTGATCATCTATGATGATCCGCTGGAAATTACCTCAACTCCGACTACCATGGTTTCAAGCGGATACCACTATGAATACCAGGTGATGCATACAGGTGAAGCTGATTACAGCATTGAATCCACCCCGGCAGCTGAATGGCTTTCCATCAATGAGAACGGCCTGATCAGTGGAACCCCTTCGAATACAGGCACTTTTGAAGTGGTAGTTTCACTTGACAGGAATGATGTGACAGTCAGTCAGACCTATACCCTAACCGTAACCGATCCCCTGAAGATCACCTCGGATCCAAAGACCGATGCAACCCAGTGGGTCCTCTACCGCTATTTTGTCATCTATAACGGTTCCGGGACGTTCAGTATTGAAACCGACCCGCCTGCACCATGGTTGAGTATCGACCAGGAGGGCGTACTCAGCGGGACCCCTCCAGCACCCGGAACAGTGCATGTAGTGATCACAGCTGAAAACAGTGAGACCGTTTTAACCCAAGAATTTGACCTGCAGATTGCTCCCGCTCTGAAAATCTTTTCAGAGCCTGTTGACACCGCATATGTGAATGACCCTTATTTCTACCAGGTTTTATATGAAGGTGCCGGAACATTCAGCCTGATTACCGATCATCCGGTCAGCTGGCTGTCAATCGACCAGGAAGGAGTACTGAGTGGAATCCCGGAAATGGCAGATATGATCAATGTCACGATTAAAATGAAAAATGACGATGAAACCTATTACCAGGTATTCAACCTCTACATCCTGCACCCCATCGGAATTTCACCGGATCATCAGGGTGCATTGATGATATACCCGAATCCCGCATCGGAACAAATAACGATCCGGAATGCTGTCCCGGGAGAGATGATTACACTGTATTCGGCAACGGGTGTTGAACTGTTCAGCACCATTCCTGCGTCCAACTCTTTGGTCATTCCTGTATCCGCCCTGGGCAGTGGATCATATATCCTGCAATCGAATAACCGCGCATATCCTGTTGTAATAGAGTAGGAAAGGGAGAACCAAACCGGCAATCAACTATCGAATCACCACACGGCCCATGTACCGTGTTTCGCCTGACATGACCTCTACAATGAAGATCCCCGCAGGGCCGCCCGGTATTTCAACATGCATTTGGCCCGTCTCTTCATACGTACCTGTGTAGACTTTTGTACCCGTAACAGTATATACGGAAACGATGGCATGCTGTTGCAAGTCAACACCAGGACGCACAACAAATGCACCATGACTCGGATTTGGGAAAATGGCCAGGCCTTCTGATGTTCGGTTTTGCTCCACCCCCGTAGTATCAACAGGCGCCAGGTAGTTGGACAACCAGGGTGTATTGACAGGCATAAAGGCAAATTCATCACCGCCGTCAGGATACCTTCCCCAGCTCACATTGTTGTATTGCTCCCCGTAGGAAACACTGTCCAGCAGGATCGTGTCCGTTGCCACGATGTGTAGCAACAGTACCTCTTCTTTTGTGTCGTTTAACCTGAATGTTGCGTGCAAAGGTCCTTCGAACGGTTCCTCATCAGCGAATACCACCAGGAAGCTGTCGGGCAGTATGGTTGTCACCTCCGGAACACCCTGTGGAAATCTCCATGGCTTCTCTGCCGGCAATGAATCAGCAAGGTACAGTCCGGCCAGGTCCACCTGCTGATCACCTGCATTGTATATCTCGATCCAGTCATCATAATCCCCCGCTTCATCCGAATACCTGTCGATGTTTGCAGTCATGATCTCGTTGATAAAAAGGGTCTCTGTATATTCCGGACCAAGGGTCCGGACAGCATTGGCCTGCCAGGGCGTGGAGAGTCCAAGCCACCGGAACTCCGGTGATCCATCGGGATATCTTCCCCAGGCGATGTCTTCGAACTGACTGCCAAATGTGACGCGATCAATGACCAGTGTATCTTCGCCCGATCGCTGAAGAAGGAGAACCTCCTCCCCGTCGTTATTCAACCTGAATGAGGTATGCAGCAGCTCAGATCCCTGTTCATTGTCTGCAACCACCAGCAGATGCCCGCCAACCGGGATGGTAGTCAGCTCAGGTCTGTCAACCGGGAATTTCCAGGTTTTAACAGCCGGAAGGGTGTCTGTGAGGTACAGGCCGGCAAGGTCCACGTCATCCGGACCCGCATTGTAGAATTCGATCCAGTCCTCATACTGCCCTGATTCGTCCTGGAATCCTGCACTGTTATCAGACATGATCTCATTGATAAAGACCGACTCAACGATATTGGTATCCGCAATGAAATAATATGTCAGGGCCTGGTCCTGGATCATTTCAAGGTCCGAAACCCCTGTGTCAAAACGAATGGTTTCACCCGGAACCAGCATTGTGCCGTTTAGTTGAAGATCAAAACTAAGGTCAGAACTGGAAGGGCTGGCCTGGTGTACCTCGGCTGCCAGGAGGTTTTCGCCGCTTACGAGAAATGCCGGATTAACATTAAATACCAGGAACCTGTTCTCCTCCTCGCCGGTCACAGCAACCTCTGCAGGTGTGTCATTTCCAACATACCATCTTTGCTGGTTGTTCTTAATTATCTCATTTCCATTCAGAAAAACCGAAATTCCATCGTCTCTTTTCAGCTGGATCTCAAAATTATTGAATGCCTCAGGATCCTCCAGTGTAAATGTTTTCCTGAATCGCGTGGTAATATGCTTGTTATTGGGATCCGATCCAAAACTTACGACAGTGGATTCGTCCCCATCACCATATCCAAACTCCGAAGCCCCGGTATTCCAACCCGTATCATCATATTCATTCGTGTTCCATCGATCATCAGGCCATAAACCCGAATCATCATAACGCCATACATCTCCCCGGCTGATCAACATGGTGTCTTTTCGATCATAAATCAGCTGGTCAACATGGTCCAGGAAATATCCTTCCCCGGGTTGCGAGCCAAACCGCAGGTTTGTCCCATGGGAATAGTGTGCTTCGAACAGTGTGTCTTGTATCATTGCACCATTGATTGTAACTGATGCAGCAGAGGATCCCCTGAGTGCCACTTTCAGCGATTTTGTTCCGGGGTGTTCGATCCCGAAATATTGCTGCATCTGCTGCAAAGCCATCTCATGCCTGCGGTCAATGAAATCATGCATCACCTGGATCTTTGTATCCCATTCCTCCAGGGAATTGAAAACTGGTGACATCCAGTCTTCATCCAGGTGTGTGTTTTTTTGTCCGCCCCACCGCACAATGTGCCTGGGGATTTCCGGAAGCAGCGCATCACGGAGCTGGTCAACCATGGCATGCATGCGTTCCCTGGAAAATACAGTGGTGGCATACAGATTGAACCTGGCGATAAATTCATTTCTGAAAACTTCATTTTCAAGCAGTTTTCTGAACAGCAAGGTGGAACGAGGAGGATTTGGCCAGCCGCATCCGCAATCCACTTCAGTAGCCTCCTCCATGATGTCTGAAAAATACTCCTTGAAATGATGGTCCAGGTCATACAGAATCCACCTCCATTTTGTGTAGGGCTCTACGCTTGACCGCCAGTACTTTATATTATTTCCAGGCCAGTCTCGCGCGCCCAGGTAAACCTGCACCACCTGGTAGTTGATATACTCATCGATATCGACGAGGGATTCGATGTAGCTGTAATTCCCTGGCTCTGACAAGTCATTGTTCCGAACAAAATCCATCATTGCCTTATACTCCGTATTATCGCCTGAAATCACATTCCAGTCATCCTCTCCTACCCTTTTCAGAATATCCACGCTGTCGGGGTGGATTCCGTAATTGTCCTGCACATAATGTTCATTGATCTTCTCCCTCAAATTGATGATCCCCCAGTACTGGCCGTTGATGTACAGTACCACCGGTCTGTAATCCTGCATATCCACATCAATCACATCCTTTACGAGCATTTGAGTGAGCGGGTCCCTGAAAAAGGTATGCGGCTGATCATCACCACAGGCCCGCAGTATGAATGTTTCATATTCATCTGAAGGCTTGTCCGGGAACAGCTGGTAGCTGAATGAACTGTACTCGTATTCGCTGCGGGCATAGAATCCGAGCGATTTCTGTGGATACCTGATCCGGGAACACCCCCCGAAGATCTTTGTTCCGCACAGCTGGTTGATCACCTGTTCACTGCCCATTTCAAAAAATTCGATATTCACCGGCCGCTCCCAATCCTGGTTCAGGTTGTGCGGGATGTCGGTACAGTATCCCGGCGTGCCGTTGGTACCCTGTACCATGATCCCCGTCTCATCACTGAACAGGTGCACGCTGTCTGTAACCATCGAAAACACAGGCAGATTTTGTGGTTCATTGACAAAATAGGTTTCTGTTTTCGCGATCCCCGGGATAAGGTCAGCGCCAATGATGATTGCCCGTACAACTGTAGTTGAACTGATTGCAATGCTATCGGTGTAAAGGAGTGCACTTTCATCCGGATAGCTGCCATCGGTTGTGTAATAAATGGCTGCATCATTTGGAGGAGCAGCAAATCCGACCTTAAAGTGCTGGTCATAAAAGCCACCCTTCGTGCTGAATTCAGGGAACGGGGCAATCATTTCAGGGGCACTATTCGGATTTGCGGTCCCGGGGGTGGGTAGACGAAATGCACTGAACGTTTCGGGTGAACCGGCGATCCTGCCATATGAAATATCATTCAACAGGAAGGGATATGAAATGGAATCGACCAGGACCCCTCCGGCATCCGAAAGTAAGAGGTATTCACCCTGTTTATCGAGGTTAAAACTGGTGTGCAATGACTGGTTTTTTCCATCGGCAAAGACCAGCAGGAAGGCACCGGGGGCGATATTGGCACCTTCAGGGAATTGCCATTTTAGCAGATCTGTGGTGTCATCAGAGAGCGCATATCCCGACAGGTCGATATTGATGCTGGTGCCATTGTACAACTCGATCCAGTCTGAATAATCTCCGAAATCCGGATCAGCTATGATTGTTGAATTGGAGGCACATACCTCCATGATCCTGAGTTGCGCATTGATCAATCCAGGGGCGAGCAGGAACAGGTGAACGAGCAAAATGATCCCGGCTCTCATTAAATTGAATTTGAAGGATAGTAGTTTCATTGGTCTAAATAGGTGCTTCTATTAGGGTCCTCCAAATATAGCAATTAGTTGCCGGGATCGGCAGCACCACGAAACATTCAGCATAACGCGTAATGCAAACAGGTTACAATGGCCTGCAGTTAAATGAGAACACTACACAGCTTGTAATTACCCGGAAAACTGCACAAGACTATCCAACAAACTTCAGCATCACCTGCTGACCGTCAGTCCGGACAAGCTCCTTGTAATAATCGTAATACTCCTGGTATCTTCCTGGAGGATGACATCCACTGAATATCCTGATCTCCCGCACGAAAAGGAGGTCCTCTCCCTCACGGATCACTTTCGAACTGTAGGTCCCGAAATCCGACTCCAGGGTAACCGGTGCCGGCATCTCCGCGACCTCCACATTTCCGGGCAGCGTGAAACGCACGGTATCCATGTACATCCTGTCCCTCCTGATAAAGATTTCCTGCTTCCGGTTCCTGACCCGTGTTCGCAGTCCGATAGATGTAACCAGGGTGTTCAATGGCATCATGATATAATCCCCGGATGTCGTCAAAAAGCGGTCATCCACCACTTCAATATGTTCATCGACGTAGACGGGAGGCTCCAGTGAAGGGGTATAATTGAAATCAACCAGGTTGAACCCGGAGAGTCCGAGGCTGCTTTGGATGCTCCTCTTTTGCTCTGTGTCATCCTGGTTAAGAATCGTTGAGTATTTGCTGTTAAAATAGTTCCCTGCAAACCTCCTGTCGCGTTTGATCACTGCATTCAGCTGTTCGTCGATTGTAATGTGGGTGTTACTGCTGGTGTAGTTTTCTTCGATCCGGAAAGATGGGCTTCTGCCAAGTTCTCCTCCGTCTTCTGTGATATACAGGACGGTCCGGTCATCTGTAAATGTGCCAAGGTAGCCCGGTGGCAGACGCTGACTGGTGCATTCAAGCCAGATCGAATCTTCTTCCAGGGGAACCATCAGGATCACATGGTTGAATTGCTGAGAAGGATATTCCGTCTCAATGGCTGCCGGGGAGGAGCCTGCTCTTACCAGGGTGTATACTGAATTGATACCGGCTAAATCGAGCATGGAGGCCATATAATTTGTCAATGCCTTGCAGTCGCCATAACTCACATCATGTACCCGCTGTGCCTCGATCGGCTCAAACCCACCCAGTCCGATGGAGATATTTACATAGCGGACTTTGTCCTGCATATACCGGTATAGCTTTTCAACAATTTCCCGGTCATTGCCGCAGTCATTGATGACCTGCTTTATTTCTGTCTTGGTCTCCGGGGAAAAATCGCGCTTGTCCTCCACCATCCCCCAGATCCATTCACCTACATCCTTCCAGGTCCGAAAACTGCCATAGACACCTCCATAGTTCACTTCAACAGGTACGGGATGAATAGAGGGAAAATACTCCGCTGCATTCCGGGTTGCCGGTTCATCCCTGATTAGTGGGACATTTGAGAAGGACCACGAATAGACCTGGTTCCCTTCCTGTTGGACAATATCCGGTTCGGCGTCCACTCCAACAGTATAGTACCTTAACTCTTTTCCCTGTGGAATTACCACCTTATAGCTGGAGCTCTCTGTGGACACATTGTAGTCGGGGATGATCATCGAAGAGGGATACCTTAAGATACTTCTGAACTCCTTTTCATATTCATATACAACTGTATATGGATAGTCGTTGTATTCAGGGATCACCATCTTTAACCTCGAATCTTCATAGAGACTGTAGGACTGGATGTTGCTGATATCATAGATCTCAGATTTTTTGAACTTCCGGACC
This sequence comes from uncultured Bacteroidota bacterium, assembly GCA_937129385.1. GTDB lineage: Bacteria > Bacteroidota > Bacteroidia > Bacteroidales > M55B112. The sequence continues at coordinate 17,732 of CAKZNC010000200.1, read as the reverse complement.
TTGTCACCATTCTTGTCATACAATTCCCCTTTGATCTTTTTGATCCTGATGAACTTATTATATGGAGCGTAAAAATAGCCCAGCTCTTTGCCGTTTTCATTCATGATAGTGATGGCGTAGGTACCGTTCTCTATTGCAGATCCATCTTCATCGATTGTTAGAAGGACATCATCCTGCCTTACAACGGCTTTTGCTCCGTTTGAAAGCTTGTCAGGAATTTTTGACACCGGGAATTCTGCACCGTATGCTGTCAACCCGATTGCCGACAGCAGAAGGATCGTAATAAAATGTCTTTTCATCATATGGTCTTTTTTAGAATGACATTTTCCTGTTCTTTCTCAACGACGATATTGAACATCTCTTTTAACTCGCCATATTCGTTTTCATAGAACACCGGCTTATTGACGCTGAATTTAACCATCAGCTGCAGATTCTGTCCCACCTGGTTGGATACATACTGGAAAACCGCGCTCTTGTCCTGTGTCGCAACAGCAATCGGTTCAGGTAGCTGCACAATCTCGTACCCCTCGGGTATTGCGATATTGAACACCATCATCTCATTAAAGGCGGTTGTGAAATCCACAGGGTATTCCCGTTTTTCCAGTTTGAACGGATTTTGTTTCCACCTTTCGATCAGGACCGGGTTAAAGGTGATCATGTCGCCCATTACACTGGCCACGCCTTCCATCTCAACGATCATTTTCTCCTGCACCTCACCGAATTCGTTGTTGCTGGCATTATTCTCATATTTGTTGATAAACATCCCTTCATATTTCTTCTCAAGCTGTTCAATGTAAGCGTCCTGGTCACTGTACTGATCGTACTTTCTCCTGAAGGATATGGAACCATAACCACCATGCGAAATCAATACCTGGCCGGTGAATGAACCGGTTGAATCCAGAACCATGGTACAGGAATTCACCTGGTCCCTGGTCTCCGCCGGCTCATAATTAACCCAGCGACCTTTCACATCACCGATCTCCAGTCCGCCACCATTAATGCATCTTGACGGCAATATACCGACAGGACTGTATTTATCCGAAGCATCCACCAGTAATGTCTCCTCCGGCAGCTGAACAGCAACAATGGTATAGTTGAACTTATTGGAGGTAGGCAGGTAGGGATTGATCCTTCCCCGTGAACGGGAACTCATGATAAAGGGTTTGAATTCCACATCCAGTTTGTTGAGCATGTTCATGAATATGAAATTCATATCAGCTGAAGTACCTGTACCCTTTTCCCATACCTCCTTAAGATTGGAATCGGGATACATGTCTGAAACTTCATTCCAGCTCACTTCGCGGTGCAGTACCCGCAATGCCCTGGAAACAAGCTCAGTGGTAGCCAGATTCTTTTTGTCAATGGTGTCCAGGGCATCTGATATGTACCAGGATGGTTTCTGCATCGCGGTGTAAAATCCATCAAGCTCTCTGTAATATTTGTTGACCGCGTTCCAGTTGCTGCAATAATCCCTGAAATAGGATCCCCGGGAGGTAACGAGGTTCACCGTCTGCAAATCGATCAGGACACCTGTCATGTAATTATCCTCTGAATTGATATAGGGCTCTGGTCTGAATGCAGCCATATCCCTCGCGATATAATTACCAATGGAGACGGTTTTGATCGGCTCAAAACCGATCTGCTGGAATTTGAAGGAGAAGTATTCATGTTTCGGAATCCTGAGTTCACTGTATCTCACGGGAATTTTATGCTGAAAATGCCAGACCGACGGAAATCCGTCATAATTGAATGAGACATCCACAACAGAGCCTTCACGTACATTGGGTGGTGCAATCCTTACCCTGGAGGTACCTTCTGATCGCTCAATGAAAATATGATCGCGGCTGATCTTCTCTTTAACGACCTTACCGTCTACCTCGTTGAAGACAAATCCCTTGAAATCTGACTTCAACTCAATGGGGACAGTAAAGATCAGGTTGTTCAGACCTTCCTTGGTGAATATCTTGATCCGCTGCATGTGAATGAACCTGACCAGGTCTATATTGAATTTTCCGTATTCACACAGGATGGCGGCATCAACAGTAGAGTCCGAAGGATAATACTTCATTTGAACATCCGCTCGATCAACTTTGCCGGGTTTCATGGGTGGACGCTGTGCCTGGAGACTGACTGCAAATAGTATCGCAGCCAGGAACAATAGGGTTTTTCTCATGGCTTGAAATTGTTAGGGTTTACAAATAAAGAACGTGGTTAAAAGCAATATGATTCTGCCACAATTCTGAAATTTAAGATAGAAATAAAATTTTAAAAACCACAATCATTTCACAGGAATCAAATTGCATATCCTCCTCTCTCCCCGGATTCATTCCCCCATAAAACCTACTCAATTCATGGTACAATGGGTATTGATTCCGGCGCACACAACGCCCTGTCCCCTATGAAAATCTGCATGCAAGGCAACTCACACAACCGCAGCATGAAAGTGTTCGGGGGAATCCGGCTCTATTATGCCATTCTTTTCTGTCAGATTACTTGTCCGGCCCACTTCAACATACTCCTGAAATACCTGGGTTACAATTCGGTATTGCCGAACAATCAGACCTGCAATATGTTAATACTTCAGGACAGGGAACAGGAAAAACCGGACCTTCATGTGAATGGCAATTGACAGTTATTTAGAATGATTCCATAATGGCTTGAAAAGTTCCTCAATTACCTGTAATACTGCATTTTATACGACAGTCCCCACAACCATCGTCCCATTCCGGTTAATTATGTGTTATTCAACATATAATTAGTGTTAATTGGATAACATTACCTCCGTATCTTTGTCCTAGTTATTCGATAGGACTTCTATTTTTTATAGTTAATACATGATGAAAAAACAGATAATTGTACCAGCACTTGCCATACTATTTATGGCTGCAACAGTTGAGGCACAGGAAAGTTTCAGGCTTGATCACCGCAATAGCGAGATCACCGTTAAGGGAACTTCTTCGGTGCATGACTGGGAGATGAAAGCTACAGCGATGTCAGCGAAAATCGAGGTTAAAAGCAACGGATCAGGCCTGGATGAGATCGTCAATGTCAGTTTTTCAATGCCAACGGAGAAATTAACGAGTGATAACAACATTATGAATAAAAAATCCTGGGATGCTTTGAAGTCCAATAAGCATGATAATATCATGTTCGACCTTACCTCAGTCTCAGGCTTCAACAGCAATGGCAGCACTTTCTCAGGCACTGCATTTGGAACACTGACCATAGCAGGCAAGACCAAAGCAGTTTCAATCCCCTTTTCCGGAAATACAGGAAATAACAACGCGCTGGTGGTTTCAGGCGAAGAGAAGATCAATATGAAAGATTACAATGTCTCTCCTCCCACTGCCATGCTCGGTACATTGAAAACCGGCGAAGAGGTGACCGTTGATTTCAATATGAAATTCATCCCTGAGTCGAGATACACGGAATTGATAAATTAATTCAATCGATCACATGTTGAAACGGGCAGCGAAAAAGATAAGGCCAGGATCGGTTTACGTTCAGGCACTCTTGCTCCTCTGGGTTTCTCTCCTCCTGTGGAGTAAAATCCCGGTGTCAGCCCAGGAACAGCTGACCGCCGTGAACAGTTCGACATGTCAGAATTACATCAGCATCGAAGGAGCCACCAACATCAATAGCTTCAGTCTTGAACAAAATGTCCCGAAAGACCTTGTATGCGGACCGGGCGATTCAAGGTGGCTGCCCATTCCCGAAGAGGAACTCTACCTGATCACTATACCTGTCAGGAATTTCAATGCCAACAACAGGATCGTCTACAAGGATTTTCTCGACCTGGTCAATGCACGCAAGCATCCATATATCCAGATATTCATCGAGGAGGAGGAATTTTTGAAATTCTTCAACGGACAAATGCATTACAATCCCGTCATCGGCGTGATCGTGAGCGGGGAAACACAGAAATACAGGATCAGCTGTATAGTTGCTGAATGTTTTAACGACAATATCACCATTCGCGGCTATAAAGAAGTTAAACTGACTGATTTTAAATTAGCTCCCCCGGAAAAAAGTCTGGGCTTGATTAAAGTTCATGACGAACTAATTATTAATTTTGAGTTCAGTATGCCTGAGGAGCAACATTTAAAACTCACTTTACTTTGAAATTCAGTACGCGGACCAGATACGGGATTCGGGCCATGATCGAGATTGCAGGGCATGATCCGGGTGAAGGTGTCTTTCAGAAAGACATTGCCAAAAATCAGGAGATATCAAACAAATACCTGGATCATATCATCCATGGTCTGAAAGTGGCTGGTTTGATCTCAAGCAGGATGGGACGCAAAAGCGGCTACATCCTCACCCGTCCGGCTGCTGAAATTACAATCTACGACATTCACAACGCCTTTGAACCCGGGATATGCGTGATTGATTGCCTGAGTCCCTCCGTCAAATGTGACCGGGAGAAAGGTTGTGCAGCCAGGGGATTCTGGGGCGGACTTAATCAGCGCATCACCGATTATTTCAAATCAGTCAGTCTCAAGGACCTGGTCGAGAACAAGACCTCACTTGAGGATGCAATCAGTTGACACCGGTTATACAGCTCTTCCCGAAAATAGTTCCTCGGAAGTTCACAGTGACTCATGCAGATTAAAACCCATAATCACTTTCTCTATTTAAGGTACCTGTCAAGCCATCCCCTGAATTCCCGCTGCCAGAGAATACTGCTCTGCGGTGACAGCACAAAATGAGATTCCTCCGGGAAGATCAGGAGCTTGCTTTCTATTCCCAACAGCTGGGCCGCATTGAAAGCCTGCATACTTTGGGTATACGGTATCCTGAAATCATACTCACCGCTGATCACCAGGATGGGTGTATCCCACTCTGAAACCTTCAAATGCGGAGAGAACCTGTAGTTTCGTGGCTTCGGCTCTTCCCAGTATGCGCCTCCGTTGTCGTGATGCACGAAAAACACCTCCTCGGTCTCAGTGTACATGCTCTCCATGTTGAAGATGCCACAGTGAGAGATAAATGTTTTGAACCTTCCTTCATGGATTCCCGCGAGGTAAAATACTGAATATCCCCCATAGCTGGCACCAACAGCACCGAGCCGCTCTTCATCCACGTAAGGTTCGGCTGCCACTTCATCAATAGCGGCCAGGTAATCCCTCATATTTTGTCCGCCGTAATCTGTGGAGATCTGGTCGTTCCACTCCTGCCCGAAAGTGGGTAATCCTCGCCGGTTGGGGGCAACAACGATATAATCTCCGGCTGCCATCATCTGGAAATTCCAGCGGTATGAAAAGAACTGACTCACCGCACTCTGCGGACCGCCCTGGCAATAGAGCAGGGCCGGGTACTGCTTCGTCGTATCAAACCCCGGGGGATAAATGACCCATACCAGCATCTCCTTTCCATCTGTGGTGGGAACCCACCGTGAGCGGACCTCCCCCATTTCGATGTGATCATAGATCTGCTTGTTGACAAAGGTGATGGGCGACAGCTCGCCAGTATCTGCATCCATCCTGTACAGTTCGGTTGCCATCTGCATGGACATCCTGGAAACTGTCATCACACCCTCCGCAACCTGGAAAGAGGTGATGTCATGCATTCCGTCTGTCAATATCTCAATATCCATCGAATCGACACCGATGCTGCCCACCTGGTAGGTGGCTTGCTGACCCGTAATGAACCAGATACGCTGGTTGTCGTCCGACCATTCCAGGTTCTTCACGTTACCGTCATATGCTTCAGTCAGGTACCTCGGCTTCATCTCATCCAGGTCCATCACCATCAGCCGCTCTTTATCTGCCTCAAATCCGGGCGTCTCCATGCTCTGCCATGCCACCATGCGTCCGTCAGGTGAAAATGCCGGGTATTTGTCATAACCAGGCATCCCCTCGGTGATATTGATCGTATTTCCACTATCCAGTGAATAAATGTAAATATCTGCATCTGTGCTCACGGCATATTCATTCGCCGACATCTTCTTGCAGGAATAAGCAATTGCCGTACCATCAGCGTTCCATGTGATCTCAGCCTGGTCGAACCAGGGAGAAAGCGGGGCTTCATAAGGTTCTCCCTCCATGATGTCCTTACTTCCTGACAAACCCTCATCGGTGAGATCAGCAACAAATATGTGTGAAACGAATGCATCCTCCCAGTGATCCCAGTGGCGATACATCAGTTCATCGATGATGCGCACATCGGCTTTGGGCAGATCAGGATATTGCTCCGTTGTGGTAGCCCTGAACTTCACCTCCTTCAGGTACAGTATCCTGGATCCGTCGGGCGAATACTCAAATCCATTGATCCCGCCTTTTATTTCAGACACCTGCCTTTTTTCCTCGCCATTGATATCCATTTCCCAGAGCTGCACCTCGCCGGATGCATCTGAAAGATAACCGAGTTCTCCAGTCCCCGGCTTCCACCTGGGATTGAAACATACACCATCACTCCCGGTAAGTTTCATCAGGTCGGTTCCCGATGCCGTTACCGTAAATATATCTGTGATGCGCTCCTCAGTATCCGCATTATAACGTGATACCGTGTAGACGACTACCCGGCCATCAGGTGACAATCTGTGCTCACCGATACGACCAAATTTCCAGAGGATCTCCGGGGTCATTACGCCTCCATCTATTTCTTGCTGTGTCAACTGACCCGTGAAATCAGGGGATTGTACATCCGTCACCGCGGACTCCCTGTCACAGGACCCAAGGGACATCCAGACCGTTAATACGGCCAAACCAAGAACAATGCTGTTGATTTTCATATATGACTCATTTAGATTGGACATGAATTTACGGAATATTTTTCACTATTTTTGCTTCCTACATCTATACACTATGATCAGAAAAGCAATCATAACCATCATCCTATTTATGTCAGCAAACCTGAATGCACAATATTTCCTGAACGGAATAAAAATCAATCTGGACTGGGAGCTTGCCTACAATCTCCCGGGCAGGGGAAGTGTTAAGAAGACCAACGCTATAGTACCGGGTGCGGTCCAGCTCGATATCGCAAATGCTGAAAATTATAACCCCTGGTATTACGATGAGAACTGGAAAGATTACCTCTGGATGGAAGACCAGTTCTTTACCTACCTGTCCAAATTCGAGAGGCCTGAACTTGCACCAGGAGAAAAAATCTACTTCTATTCAGGGGGCATCGATTACAAGTTCGATATTATGCTGAATGGAAAACTTTTGCTTCAACAGGAGGGCATGTTTACTCCCGTGGAACTTGACATCACACCTCATCTCCGCGATAAAAACGAACTGGAAGTGGTGATCCACCCTGTCCCCAAAAAACATGATGAACCGGCCGACAGGAGCCAGGCAGCTGCGAGCCTGAAACCGGCTGTCAGCTACTCGTGGGACTGGCATCCCAGGCTCATCCCGTCGGGCATATGGAAAGAGACCTACCTGCATAAACGGCCTGCTTCATTTTTGGATCAAACGGATGTGGGATACAGTCTCAGTGAAGACCTCGAACAGGCAACCATTGAATTGACGATATCCGGGACAAAACTGAGGGGAAATCAGCTCATTTGGAAAATTCGGAACATGGAGGAACAGGTGGTGGCCAGCAAAGTCTTGCAACCAAAGGGAAATGAGCTGACACTGAACCTGCCCCTTGCCAATCCGGTATTATGGTGGCCCCACGACCAGGGCAACCCCTACCTCTACGAATCAGTGGTTGAATTAAGAAACAGCGACAATGAATTGATCCAGTTGATCACCAGGAAAATCGGCTTCAGAAAGGTACGCCTCGTAATGAATGAAGGCGCCTGGAGTGAACCCCAGGGATTTCCCAAGTCACGCAGTGTAGCCCCTGCTCAGCTTGAGATCAATGGCAGGAAAATATTTGCAAAGGGTACCAACTGGGTAAACCCCGATATCTTCCCGGGTACGATTTCGCCAGATCGTTATAACGAGCTGACCGACCGTGCCGTGGAAGCCAATTTCAACATGTTGCGGGTATGGGGAGGTGGCATCGTGAACAAAGATGCCTTCTACCAGCAGTGTGATGAAAAAGGCTTGCTGGTCTGGCAGGAATTCCCGCTCGCCTGTAACAACTATGTCGGCACACCCGAATTCCTCGAAGTGCTCGAGCAAGAGTCGGCCTCCATCATCACCTCACTTCGTCATCACCCCTGCATCGCAATCTGGTCGGGCGGTAACGAACTGTTCAACTCCTGGAGTGGCATGACCGATCAGTCACTGGCCCTCCGTATGCTCAACAGTCAGTGTCTTAAGTATGATCCGGGAACGCCCTACATCAATACATCGCCACTCATGGGAATGGGGCATGGCCATTATGTTTTCAGGGACATGCAATCCGGAGAGGAGGTCTACAGCATCATGGAAAGGGCACATTTCACCGCCTATACCGAATTTGGCATGCCTGGACCCTCATCAGTGGAAATCCTGGAGTCGATCATCCCGGATGACCAATTGTGGCCCCCGAAGCCCGGTACCGCATGGGAGAGTCACCATGCCTTCAATGCCTGGGTGGGAGACACCTGGCTGATGCAGGAGATGATTGAAGACTATTTCGGTCCGTCCGGATCAATCGAAGAACTGGTTGCAAACGGACAGCTGATCCAGGCAGAAGGGTACAAAGCCATCTACGAAGAGGCAAGAAGACAAAAGCCCTACTGCAGCATGGCGCTCAACTGGTGTTTCAATGAACCCTGGCCCACAGCCGCAAATAACAGCCTGATCAACTGGCCAAACGAACCGAAACCGGGTTTCTATGCTGTCAGGGATGCATGCCGTCCGGTCCTTGCAAGTGCGCGGATCAAAAAATTCAAATGGAAGGAGGGTGAGACTTTTGAAACCGACATCTTCCTGCTGAACGATCTTTACGAAGAGATTCCTCCTGGGGAGATCACGATCAAACTGGTCACAGACAGGGAAGAACAGGTCATCCTGAAATGGGATCACCCGGGTGCATCAGAGAATACCAACATCGAAGGACCCACTGCAAGAGCCATTCTTCCCAGGTGGGATACCGACCGTTTTCAGCTGGTGCTGGAATCAAAGGATCACCCGGCGTATAATTCAGCATACACCCTGCTCTACAGGAAAAACAGGACGAAAAGAGATAAAACTGCAACCCTGAACCAGTAGTTCATCGCCTGCTCCGTCTGCCCTGGTTGGGCGGACAGGGAACCATGGATTTTATCGCCCCGCGGTCCCTGTTGAAGGAAATTGGGCACCCAAGCATCAGGTTGACGCCAAAGCGCAGGTTGATGGTCCGGCTGTCAAGCGGCCGGATAAACCCCACCAGGTTGTCTGTAACTGCATACACCTGCAGTCCCCGACCGGTATAGGCGATCCCGGCTCCAAGGTTATAGACCGACTGGTTCAGGTAGGACCAGCTAAGTGAGGCCTGGAACATGTTCCTCACAGAGGCGGTTGCGGATGCCGTCAGCGAAGTTTTGATCCGCCTGTTGACCAGTACATTACGCAACACCAGTCCGACTGAAACATTCTTCTTCCACTCGTAACTTCCTGCCAGGTAGAGCTGCAATGGAAGCGGAGAGAGGTATGTTTTCCGGGTGACATCATAGATGATGTCGCTGGCAATGGAGTCTGACAGGTCCCTGAAATAGGCTGCCCGGGAAAAATCAGTACCTTCACTTACCCCCTGGTAGAGAAAATCAACCTCGGCGGCAATATTATAAATTTGATCGGTCCACATGATCACTCCCAGGTCAAGCATGCTTGCACTGAGTATGACCTTGTCACTGTATTGATGCACGATTCCCAGGTCGACTGCAAGGCCCGGGTTACGCGGATTCATCAGCAGCCTGAATGGACTGATTTCACCCATGCCGATGCTGTCAATGGCCCCGGAGGCATTCTGCTCCAGGACCAGGGGAAATGAGCTGTTGAGCCTGACATTCCCTTGTACGGTCAGGTCAAATGTCTCTATATCCGTACCAAGCTGTGCCCTGGACGCCCCTGTATTCAGGTTTACCTTGCCAAACAGCAATTTCGCCCGCACACCAATGGTATTATTCCGATCATATTCCATGGACCAGCCTGCACTGTACTCCCTGTAATAGATTCCATTGATCCTGTTGTTACTGAGACGCGCCACATCGCCGATGTACTGACTGTTCCCATAGAGCAGGAGTCCGGCCAGCTTGCGGGAATAGGTGTTGTATGTGCTGAACCTGTCGGCTACGGAAAAGGTATAGTAATTGTGATGTTGCCTGAACCCAAACGATAACGGGTAGGTGATCAGCTCCGCGGACAGCATATTCATCCGGCCCAGCCGGTTGTAAACTTCATCCAGCTGAAGCTGTGTTCCAGAGGCAAGCTGGTTGTAGGTGAATGCATCGTTTGAATAATTCAAGTGCACGGTACTCAAAACAGGAAGACCGACGATGATCCTGCAGGCAGGCTGGATGGCAGGATTCAACTGGTTCGATTGGGGAACATCATGCATCAGGTACATCGTACTTGCCTGTTGCCCCGTTAGTCTGCTCATACCCAGCACAAGAAAAATGAACAGGTTTACCATGCGAAAAATGGTTCCCACAGGACATGATGATTCTTTATATGGATGTAATTCCTCCTTCACGGGCTCTTTCAAATGTCAACGGCAGGTGAAAATCAGAAGTCAGACTCCAGTCCGAGTAAGGCCCCAAGCTGCACCTTGAATGTGTACTCGGGGAAGTAAGACACACTATTCAATTCACCCTTGAATGTGATCATTCTGGTACTGAGCAGGATATCCAGGCGTTCCTCGTCGAATACGATCTCTTCCTGCGTGTGGGAGGTGACCACTGTCCTGCCTCCCGATTGCAACTCCCCACGATCCATGATCAATTTTGGATCGAAAAGTGAGTCGATCACCTCTCCTTCCGCATTCTCCAGGTAGGCCTGCATCTCAACTTCAATAGGAAATCCGTTATAGGTGTTCACACGCAGCACCACCAGCTTGATCTCCTCGCGCTTTCCAAGCACCTTTTCAAAATCAAAATCAACGCCACCCGCCATGGGAATGGTATCAATCGATGCCCAGTAGGGGAATCCGGATGCAGTGTCGATTTCAAGCAGCAGCGTATCAAATCCATGCGGGATCTTCAAACCAAAATCTGCCTCTCCAATTGGAAAAGCAAGATAGGGTTTCCATGTATATTCATCCGGAAATTCATCCGGCAGCTCCTTGATACAGCTGCTTCCCGCGAGGAGAAAAATGATCAGCACCAGCAAGAGGCTCAACCCCCTGGTATTATTTTGTTCCTTATTCAATTTCGTCGTTTTTCGCTCGTTATGTAATATACAATTATATAACGCTGGAAACAACCGAATCGTTTAATGGTTCCCTCGGCAAGGCAATCCTCCTGGTAAATGGCGAAAAATTTGTTATGCTGAATATGACGCCCGTCCCAATGACCTCATGCAAGACCTCGTTCCCTGAACCATTCAATTGATTCCAGGACCCCCTCTTCCAGCGGGGTCTGGGGCATATTCAGTTCCTGGATCGCCTTATCCGGCGAATAATAGCAGTCCTCACACCCGATGCGTGCCATCCTGTAGGATACTGGGGGGGGGCGCCGGGAGATGGCTGCATAAACCGAATGCAACGCCCCGAAGGAAACCGACATGAACCTGGGCAGTTTCAGTGACGGGGTCTTAACACCGAGTGTCCGGGCGATCATCTGGAAAGACTCTTTGTAGCTCATGTTCTTCCCCCCGGTAATGTAACACTCCCCCAGCCTGCCCAGGTGAAGCGCATTTGCTGCAGCTGAGGCCACATCCCTGACATGGACATAATTTTTGCCACCCGGACTGTAACCCGGGACCTTTCCCTTGTATATAAACAGGACCATTTTATTGGAGCTGTGACCATTATCGTACTTCCCGATCATGAAAGTGGGATTCAATATGATGACAGGAAAACCATGCTTCCGGTGGCACTCCAACAAGTATTCCTGGGCCTGGTACTTGGTATCCTGGTAATCCAGCTTGAACATGTAATTGCTATATGGAGAGGATTCGTTCCCTGGCTCGTGCTTGGGACCATGACCAAAAGAGGTGGCTGTACCGATATGAATAAAACGCCTGATCCCGTTTTCGATGGAGAGTCTGACCAGCAATTTTACCGCTTCGAAGTTGATCTGCCAGGACAATGGGGAGCGTGCAGGCCACATGGCAGTGACTCCTGCTGTATGTATGATATAATCTACCTTGCGTATGATGGGTTGCAGGTCTTCCTGCCGACAAATATCTCCCTTTACGATCTCTACGGGCAGATTCCGAAGCGTTTCCCCGTTGTGACTTTTCTCAATAAAACAGGTAACCTTGTGTCCTCTCCTGATCATTTCCCGCACGATATTGTTGCCCAGCATCCCATCCGCACCGGTGACAAGCACTTTTTCCGAAGAGTTCAATATATTATTTTCCAGGTACATGATCTTTTGAAGTTCGAAAGGAAACCACTGATGTAAAGCCCCTAAGATAGATATTTTCCCTTACCTGCGATAGCGCCGTTCAGCATATCCTGTCCAGGGGGTTTAAAAAAAAGACCTATCTTGTCCGGATAAAAAATGTGCAATTATGTTTGACATTCTGTCGGGAATTGATGATATCCGTCTGAACTTCAGCGACGGAGGACTCCTCTACATGAACATCACGCTTGCCTGTATCATGTTTGGGGTCGCGCTTGAGATCAAGGTTGAAAACTTCAGGCGATTGCTGCTGAATCCCAAATCAGCACTTCTCGGAATATTTTCTCAGTTTCTGCTCTTGCCGGCGCTTACCTTTGCATTGGTAATGCTGTTAAATCCACCTCCTTCAGTAGCCATGGGAATGATCCTGATCTCTGCCTGCCCCGGGGGGAATATTTCAAATTTCATATCCTCTCTTGCCAAGGCAAATATTGAATTGTCGGTGAGCCTCACCGCATTTGCGACATTGGCCGCCTCCTTTCTTACCCCCGTGAATTTTGCAATCTGGGGAGGATTGTATGTCCGGTACTATGAAAAAGGTGGCAGTCTGAATATTCCCATCCAGATCGATTTCCTGGAGATGGCCAAGATCGTCTTCATCCTTCTTGGGTTGCCATTGCTGGCAGGGATGCTCGTTGCCCATTATTTCCCTCTCATCACGAAAAAATACCTAAAGACCATCAAGATCATATCCATATTTCTCTACATGACCTTTATCGTCGGCGCACTGTATGCAAACCTGGAATATATCCCCGGGTACATCCTGCCAATTGGTATCCTGGTGCTGTTCCTGAACTCCCAGACCTTGCTGACAGGTTACCTGGTTGGTACCATTGCCAGGACCTCAATTGCAGACAGAAGAACATTGAGCATCGAGACAGGCATTCAAAATTCCGGACTGGCATTGGTACTGATCTTTAACCCGAAACTTTTCAATGCCAATGGGGGGATGGCATTTATGGCTGCCTGGTGGGGGATCTGGCAAATGGTCAGTGGAATTGGTATTGCTGCCATTCTCGGAAACATCAAGATCATCCCTGGTAAGAAAGCCCGCCTCCCTGGGTTCCAGAAAAGGCTGACCTGAACCTGCGGTTGTTTTATTTTACGGTGAAAGACTTTTGGACCGACAGGGGGACTGTACCCAGCATCCCCTGTACCGTAATGACATACGTACCAGGAAGGTCTGGGGTGTAAAAATCAAATGAGAGCGTCTCATCGCTTTTCAGCTTCATACCCGGTTCCCAGTATAGCAGGCTTCGATGGTCAAGCCTGACAGATTGCTGATCGTCTTCGATTGAATAGTCGGGATATCCCGGAAGATATTTGCCGTGGGCCGACCGTACCAGCTCATCACGTGGCTTATCTTCATTCAGCCGGGAGCCGGGGGCATACCCTTTCATCGTGATTTCGATGACTCCCACTACATTCAGACCGGTGTATTTGTGTATATCTGATGGATTGGTGGAGATATTGATCGATTCAACCTGGTTGGGAGAAATGGTTCTTAAAACAGATGCATCCTCCCCCATCTGGACATTGTCTATGACGATCAATGCGCCTTGCTGGAAATTTATCGAGTTATTGGTACCCGGGAATATGATCTTGTTTCCCTGCATGGTGAAGGGTTTGATTGACTTGATCACATCCAGTACCGGTGTTCCGTTTTCAAGTTGTTTTACATAGAAAAGTTCATCAGAATCGGGATGCCGCGCGTCCATGATCCCATCTTCAAAATCATGCATGTGATTTGCTTCAAACCAATTGGGAAAATATTGTTCCACCATGATCTCCTCATCGAAAGCTTCATCTTCTTCCTGTTCGGAGATAACCCCTGATTTCCCTGTCACAAGATCCCAGCTATATCCATTCCTGTCCAGCACCTCAAGCATATGGTCAACCATCTCATCCTGCCGGGCACCTTTAGCAGGGCCCAGCCATCGCCTTGTATCCTGGAGCAGATCAACATCGATCAGCATCTTCTCATCAAGCATCATCTCATTGGGCGATAACAGATCCTTGTGAACCACAGAAACAGAAAAATAGGATTGATCCAAATCAGCACGCGTTCTTCCCTGCAATTCCAGGTTTACCTTAACCTGCTGGCGCATTCCATAAATATCCCTGTCTGTCTCCAGGTTGAGTCCGGGCATATCCGTTCGCTCATAATAAATCATCTCCTCACCAAGCACATCCCCATCCAAATTGAACATGACAACATCCAGGATACCCGAAGGTACCCGTGAAAGCGGGATGATTAATTCGGTTACCTGTTTTAATTCACCAGGTGCCGACCAATATATCAATCCCTTTCTGAACAGTGCCAGGACGATCTTTGTGTCCAGGTCCAAACCGGAAGCGGAGGGGTTGGCAGTGATTTTGAGCTGACTGCCGCTGACAATCTTACCCGAGATTGCAACCGGCTTTTCCTTTCTGGCTGGATCGACTTCTGGGATATCCGCTTCCATGGGTATACCAACATTGTATGCAAGTGAAGCTTTTCTTTTTTTCGCTGAGATTACGAGACTGAGATCTCCGGCAGTCTCCCGGGGTATTGATAATGTAAAGACCAGAGAACCTTCACGGGAAGTCTTCCCCTGCATCTCTTCAAACTCCTGGTCTTCATCCTTCAGTCTGGCATCCACCTTTACACCTGCCAGTCCCCTTGACCTATGTCCGTATATATTTATGGCAATGGTCACAGCATCACCTGGCTTATAAATCTCCCGGTCAAATTCATAATCCATCATCAACTGCTCCGATGGATTGGCAATGATGAGTTCTTTGTTAAATACCTTGTTGGTGGTGATCATGTCACCTTTCATAACATAGGCAACGAGACTGTAAACCCCGGTTTCAAGTCCGCCCGGTAAAAGGAAAGTCCCATTGGAATTTCCCCGGACCAATTCAAAAGATGCGCTGATCACCTCTGCTCCCTCCTGGGACAAAAGTATTACATGACACTTGTCCGAACGCTCCGAAGCCATCAGGTTCGCAGCATCGGCGACAAATATTCGAAGTTGCATATTCTCCCCGGGAAAATAAACCGACCTGTCGGTATGTACATATACATTGTCATGTGGCCGTAATTGGTAAAATGAATTGATCTGGTTGTTCAATCCATTCAGAAAGCTGTCGGTCGACTGTGCATTCAGCAATAGTGCAGGAAACAGCAAGCCAATGAGCGATAGTTTGATCCGTGATTTCATGCCTGAATGGGTTTTGTAGTTTATACTGCAATTTAGGGGAATTATTGTGTTCGGGAAAGAAAGTCTGACCTGATTTTTAAACCCTCCTTTTGTCAAGCTTATGCTACAAGTTTCTCATTAAAACGTGGAATCATTCTAAATATACAACAAATATGTTATGATTTAAATTATAAGCTGAATATATTATATATTAGCCTTCTATTTTTTTCGTTAATATTTTTAGATATAACATATTTTTTTTAATCGCCTCAATATGCCAGCAAGTATTTATGCGGTAATTACAGGAGAAGTTGCCGACAGCAGGAAGATCTCCCAGTCAAAGCTTGGTAAAGTGCCGGATATGATCAGAAAAGTGATCGATCGGGTAAATTCAAACCTTGAGGACTCCGGCAAGCTTGAATTCGAGATCATACGAATGGACGAATTCCTTTGTATGTCAAAGGATGTACCGGCATCACTTCAAACCCTCCTGATGCTGGCAAGTAATTTCAGGAGCCTGTCCCAACATGAACTGGGTTTGAAAACAGGATTGCGGCTCTCGATGGGGATTGGCCCTGTAGAGTTGAACAAAGAACAACTCAGGGAATCTGACGGAACGGCATTCAGGATCGCAGATGAAGGATTACGTAAAATGAAGAGAAACCAGCGGCTGGTTATCGCATCAACTGATGACCAGGTCAATGAAGAGCTGATTGTTGCCTGCGGATTCATGGACATTCTCCTGCATGACTGGTCTGATGAACAGGCCGAAGCTCTTTTCATGTGCCTTTCAGTCATGAACCAGATGTCCATCAGTGAAAAACTTGATATATCACAACCAGCGGTAAACCGCAGACTGAAAGCTGCGCACATGGAAGCTACCGAGCGATTCCTGGACCGTTTTTACTCAATATTTGGCAATTAGTCTGTATGGCAATGAAGACACATCACTGGATAATAATTGCTGTTTTGATCACCGGCTCTGCGCTTCTGATCATAAACACCGGTGATATCGAGCCTCGTATCGATCAGCAGATCGATTTGAACTGGAAATTTTTCCTGGGTGACGATGACTCCTTCAGTGCATTGAATTACGATGATGGTGCATGGGAATATGTATCATTGCCACATGACTGGATGATCCGACAGGAGGTAAAAAAAGATCACAAGTCAGGTACGGCGGGAGGTTTTTACCCGGCTGGTGTCGGTTGGTACCGTAAATATGTCGATTTGTCTGACTACGGATCCCGGGAACAGTTTTACCTGGTCTTTGACGGGGTATATATGAATGCCGATGTTTGGGTAAATGGTCACCATGCAGGAGAACATCGCTATGGATATATTGGATTCCATTACGACATATCAGAATTCCTGGTCAAAGATACCATCAATGTCATTGCAGTGCGAACCGATTGCAGAGAGCTTCCTGCCGATCGCTGGTATTCCGGCGCGGGCATATACCGCCATGTCAAACTCATCGCAACAGATAAGCTGCATTTCCCCGTTCTGAATTCCCGTATTACCCAATCAGTAAAGGAGGATCAAAGAATCGTCAGATCAGAAATCGACATTGTGAATAACGAACGTCGTACCATCAGATTCAAGATCAGGTCCGACCTGCTTGCTCCCGATGGAAGTCTGATTGGAAGCAGCGTATCCTCCAGAACAATTAAAGGCCGCAGCAGGATGACCGTTACGGAGGAACACCCTGTGCCCGATCCGGTTCTGTGGTCAGACAAAGACCCTGCACTTTACGAGATCAAAAGTTTCCTGATCTACAAAAAAAAGATCAGTGATCATCTCTCCACAAAATTCGGGATCCGGGATATAACATTCTCTCCCGATTCCGGTTTTATCCTGAATGGGAGCAAAGTTTGGCTGAAAGGCGTTTGCATCCACCACGACGGGGGCGCACTGGGATCAGCGGTCCCTGATGCCACCTGGGAATACAGGCTGAAGAAATTAAGGGAGCTCGGAGTCAATGCAATCAGGCTGGCCCACAACCCGCACTCCCCTGAACTCCTGGATATGTGCGACAGGATGGGATTTCTTGTCATTGGCGAAATGTATGACAAGTGGGAAGAGAAATGGGACGGTGCAAACGAAGGTTTTGA
>CAKZNC010000199.1 GCA_937129385.1 uncultured Bacteroidota bacterium | reverse complement strand
CTGCCCGGTGAATTTGTGAGAAAGGCGATGCCGATCCCCTCCTCCCTGCAAACAGCGATCTCGGCGCGGTATCCTCTTACGTATCCGCCATGGTAGGCCACAGTACGTCCCTTGTACCCAATGATGCGCCAACCCAGTCCGTAATGCTTGGATTCCACAGGTCCCCACCTTCGAAGGTAGATCCATCGCAATGGCGAAAGAACCTGGGGTGAGAGCACCGAATCGATGGCACTCGGGTGGATCAGGTGGGGATCCGGACTGGTGAGTGCTGCCATGAACTGTCCGAGGTCAGAGATGCTTGCATTGATCCCCGCAGCCGGATTCGTATTGTAATAACGGTCATTCAGCCTTACATCAACATACCCGGTTCGTGTCCGTACATGCGGACGGGCGTGGTTGCTGTTCCCTGCAAAAGCTTCGTAGCCGACTGAAGCATCATGCATGCCTGTGGGTCCGAACAGTTTCTCGTCGATCAGATCACCGAATGACTGGCCGGTGCGTATCCTGACTATCGTATCGTAGAGGCTGAACATGACATTCTGGTAGCCATAGAGCTTACCAGGCACATCGCTGATGTTCACCCTGTAAAGGCTGTCCATTATTACGCTGAAGGGTACCTGAGCCTCCACGAGGTTGTCATATGCATGGGGCACAAGTCCGGAGGTATGGCTTAAAATATTACGGATGGTAAGATTATTGGTGTTGGCAGTGTCTTTCAGCCTGAATCCCGGCAGGTATTCCACCACCCGGTCGTCCAGGCCGATCATCCTCTCTTCAGCCAAGATCCCGGCGAGCATGCCGCTCAACGGCTTGGATACCGAAGCCAGGCGGAATATGGTATGTGCATCAACAGAGTCCGTGGTCCCCACCTTCTTAACACCATTGCAATTCAAATATTCGATCTCGCCATTGATGGTGATGATCGCTGCGGAGCCAACCATTTTTCCCTCCTCTATCAGGGCGGTTAAAACTGTATCATAACGCATCATCAGCGAATCTGTTGGCGTCAGGACCGTCTGCTTTTCAGGTTCTTCTGAGCGTTCTTTGACTGGACCGGAAGGAGTCTCCTTTTGTACCGGATCTTTGGGAATAACGAAAATTATTACTGCAGTGGCAGCCAGTACAGCAGCCAGGATATATCTGAACCGGATCATTAACCTCCTCTTCTGATTTTCTTATACCTTAACACAAACCTAAGTGTTTTATTGTTCAATTCTGACCGGAGTTTTCGATTATTACCAACATGTGAGGCGAATCAATCCGCCAGAATTTACTAAATTGTTCCAAAACCATCTCAAAATGAAAACAAATTGCACCAACCAAACCGGAAAACATCTCTCTTTTTCCACATTGTTGACCCTGTTGCTCGTGATCTCATCGGCTTGCACCAGAATCGGTGTAGGTGCAGGACCACCTGCCGGGGCCACTGTACTTTTTGACGGTACGGAAAGCTCCCTTCACGAAAACTGGGCATATTGGGAAGGACCTCGTTTTGCCGCTGAAATGCCGATCAAGTGGGAGTTGGTAGCAGATCCTGTCGATGAAGGCAGGGTTCTGAATAGCAATGATCCCGCCGCAGCAGGTGGAAAATACGGGGCAGCAGATATTGTTACAAAGGCTAAGTTCAGTGATTTCAGGCTGCATGTTGAATTCCTGGTCTCTGTTGAAGGAGGGAATTCAGGGGTATATCTCCAGAACAGGTACGAGATCCAGATCCTGGACGGCGATTCTACGCGGCATGGAATGGGCGCAGTGATCAACGAATCGGAATCACCATACCATGCCTATCATGGTACCGGAAACTGGAATGCTTATGACATCACATTCAGGGCAGCCCGTTTTGAAGATGGTGAGCGGACTGAAAAAGCGCTTGTAACCATGTATTTCAATGGTGTCAAGGCACATACGAATGTGCCGATCAACCAGGTCTGGGGTGGCCCCAATTCCGGGATCGACGGTGGTAAAGATGGTGGCAAAGGAATTACCGATACCGCCGGAGGGATCAAGCTCCAGGCTGAAGGGCACCCGGTACTGTACCGCAATATCTGGATCAAATCGCTTGACCTGGGCGAGCCGAATACCGATTTTTAGTCTGTCCATTACTTCCATACTGGTCTGGAGCTCACTACTTCAGGTCATGCATTATTTGCCTTGTGGAAGCACTGCCCCATTTGTGGCAATATTCCTCAACAATCCTGCCTGTTTCAATCTTCACTCTTCGTGCTGTTTTGGGGCTGATGGCCCACCCTGCAACTGACCTGGTTCTGCCTGGGGCATTTGGCATGATATTATCACGTATGACTGTCGAATATGCACATTTTATAACTCAAAAAATAGATAGTATGAAGGATTACCACGAACCCACCAATCAATTAACTGAAGAGACACGCGATTTTGTAAGAGCACTGACCTCCCTCAAGGAAGAGATCGAGGCAGTTGACTGGTATCAGCAACGTGTGGATGCCTGTTCGGACAAACAATTACAAAAGATCCTCGAGCACAATCGGGATGAGGAAATTGAGCATGCCTGCATGGCCATAGAGTGGCTGAGAAGGAACATGGACGGATGGGACGAACAGCTGAAAACGTACCTGTTCACGGAAAAGGATATTACGAAGATAGA
>CAKZNC010000198.1 GCA_937129385.1 uncultured Bacteroidota bacterium | reverse complement strand
CGGACAGGAATTCCGAGCGTTTCGGTGTATGGACGCAACAAGAAACCTTCGGCCGCCCAGCTACAGGATATTGATGTGGTCATATTTGACATACAGGATGTGGGTGCCAGGTTCTACACCTTCATATCTACAATGCACTACGTGATGGAGGCCTGTGCTGAGAACGGTATCCCGCTGATCATCCTCGATCGTCCCAATCCGAACGGGAACTATGTGGACGGACCCATACTGGAGCCTGCCTTTTCTTCGTTTGTGGGGATGCACCCGATTCCGGTGGTACACGGACTTACCATGGGAGAGCTCGCAGGGATGATCAATGGAGAAAAATGGCTCAGAGACGAAGTGCAGTGTGATGTTACCGTGATTCCCTGTAAAAATTATACGCATGCCGACAACTATGCACTCCCGGTGAAACCCTCTCCAAACCTGCCCAATGACCATACCATCCGGATCTATCCCTCTACCTGTTTTTTTGAAGGAACAGTGATCAGTGAAGGCAGGGGGACCTTGCATCCATTCGAGGTGTTCGGTCATCCCGATCTGCCAGGAGATTATTCATTTGTCCCCAGGAGCATCGAAGGAATGGAAATGCACCCCAAATTCAAAGGGGATACCTGCTATGGGAAAGACCTGAGGAACTACGTACCCGATGCAGGGTGGAACCAGATCGAGCTGAAATGGCTGCTGGAGGCCTATGCAGCATTTCCTGATAAACAACAGTTTTTCAAACCATTCTTTGATCTCCTTGCCGGAACGGATGCACTCAAGAAGCAGATCATTAATGGCTGGTCCGAACAGGAGATACGCCGGTCATGGCAGTCAGACCTTGCATCTTATAAACAGATGAGGGAAAAGTACCTGTTGTATGCAGATTAGTGGCTTGTGTATTTTGAATTGTGCATGTCCGTTTGTCGTCCGCCCAACTGATTGTGCTTAGACTGGCATCATGTTGGTCACTGAGGAGATAATCCGTGGCAAACAACCTGACCTGCTTTTTTGTTATCCATTCTAACGTTAAGATGACACCCATGAAAAGAGCATACATACTGATTATTTTCCTGGCGATACTCATTCCAATCCATGCACAGGGAGGATTTCAGCAATTCTTTAATGAGAGCATGTCCACCAACCGAACCGGCATGTATGTTTTGGGAGGATGGGCCCTGGCGAACCTGGCTACCGGTGCCACCGGATGGGCGAAAGCTGATGGCTCCGCAAAATACTTTCACCAGATGAATTTCTTCTGGAATACGGTCAACCTGGGGATCGCCGGATACAGTTTCTATGCATTTTCACAGATGGAGCCCCTGCGGATGTCTCCCCAGGAACTGATGGACCAGCACATGCTTTACGAGAAACTATTCCTGATCAATGCCGGTCTGGATGTAGCATATGTGGGCACAGGCTTCCTGCTGCGTCACCTCTCCGCCGCCAATAAAAAAAGGCCTGATATGCTCAAAGGATACGGGAGCTCCCTGGTCCTGCAGGGTGGATTTTTATTTCTTTTTGACGGAGTCATGTATTTTATACAGAGAGACAACCGGCTGGATTTCCTGGGTGACATGCACCTGGGATTGGTGCCGGGCGGAGCGGTTCTCCGGTTTGCACACCTGTTCTGATATTCCCTTCGCCAATCTTACAAGAAGTTTTTTTTTGAGCCTGGTCAACCCGGTTCGTACCATGAAATGCCCCGTAAGTGGCGTGTCTTGAAGACAGGCCAGGGTACATCAGCCCGTATGTTCAGGGTGATATCAATTGAATATGCCTGTACATTTTAGTATCTTTCGGTTCAGTTTTTAGCCAACTAACTAAACTTATATGACATGAAAAAGCATTTTTTTAGCCTGGCTGTGATGGTGGTGACAGGTTGCATCTTCAGCCTCTCCGTTGCAGGTCAGTCTAACATGGAAAACCTGGCAACAATCAAGCAGGATGTCAAAAGCAAAAGGATCAGCAGCTACGACCGGTCGGGGGGCAACAACGACAGGGTTGAACACATCGCCCCGGGGGAAAAGCTGACGCTTTGTGATATCAAGGGGGCCGGAATGATCAACCATATATGGATCACCATTGCCCCTGAGGCACCGAAACTCAACAGGTCGGACATCATTTTGCGGATGTACTGGGATGGCAATGAATATCCATCGGTGGAAAGTCCCATCGGACCGTTCTTCGGACAGGGTTGGGACGAGACCTACAAGTATGTATCCATGCCCCTGGCAGCAGCACCTGTAAAAGGAAATGCACTGGTGAGTTATTTCAAAATGCCCTTTGCAAAAGGGGCGAGGATTGAAATTGAAAACCAGGCCGATGCAGAGATCAGCGCTTTCTATTACTACATCGATTATGTTGAGTTGAAAAAACCTGCCGATGACCTGGCCTATTTCCATGCCTGGTACAACCACCAGGTCACGGAAGCGGCTGAGGAAGGGGAGAATGAATGGGACATCCTGGATTCGCCCCCCGGAAAAAACCCAAAAGGGGAACGGAATTATCTCTTTATGGAAACAGAAGGGAAGGGACACTATGTAGGAGTGAATTATTTTGTGAACTGTCCCACACCGATCTGGTACGGAGAGGGTGATGACATGTTCTTTATTGATGGTGATGAAAAATCTACCCTTCACGGCACGGGAACAGAGGATTATTTTAACACCAGCTGGTGTCCCAACGAGATCTACCAGCATCCCTATTTCGGTTACGGACGGGTCCCCGATCAGCTTGGATGGATGGGAAGAACGCATGTATACAGGTTCCATATCGAAGATCCCATCTTCTTTGATGAGTCCATCCGGTTCACCATCGAGCACGGGCATTACAATTACCTGACCCTGGAGCTCGCCAGTGTAGCCTACTGGTACCAGGATGAACCTGTTAAGCTTGCGCCGATACCCTCAAAAGAGGAGCGTCAACCAATGCCGGTGATCAATATGATCGATATTCACCGCTGGCGGCATGAATGGAGAAAAAATGCGGGTCAGGAGAGCAATCCGTGGGGGAATGAGCGGATCGAAGATGAGTAATGAGTTGATGAGATACAAGGTATGATTCAGCTGGTTTACCTCATATTTGATATCATAATACACTGAAATAATGAATACAAAGCGGATAATCCTGTTACAGGTACTACTCTTGTTATTTGCTTTCGGTCTGGACGGACAGCAAAAGAACACCGGTGGTTCCATGGGCGGACCTTATACAAAACCAATGGTAGAGGAGGCTCCCCGGAATATCATCCTGCAGAACAGGTGCGGGAACCGGGCCACAATGCTCTTCTTTGAAGACAGGGCGGACATAGAGGTTGTTTATAAACCCAATGCCTTTCGTCGCAAAGACTACAAGGCAAGGAATTTTTCCAACAGGGACAATTATACTGTGCTATTCCCGGAGTTTAGCCTTCCGCAGCTGAAAGTGGAGTATATCAATGAATGGAACTATGATCCGTTTTTCACTCAACTGGGATTCAAGACCCCCTGGGAAGCAAAGGGGAGCATCAAAATGATCAACATTGCAGATGAAAATGCCTTCGCACTGGTTTCGAGGGCCCCGATACTGATTACCATCAGACCGCACAATGATTTTATCGTTGAAGACGGATTGCTCACCGAGAAATTTATTGACAGGGGAGAGGAGATCGTCTCATTTGTCAGCTTCAAGGGATTCGAGGAGAACCGGTTTCGCGTGACTGCATCCGGGGACTATGTGTTACAGGTCTTCGAAAACGAAGTGCTTTTATTCGGTGGAGAAGAGAACAGGATGCAGGTAAACCGGGTAATCGGGAAACTTGGGGAAATGGATTTCCGGTCGCTGCTTGAAAGGAATGAAAAGATCATTGCGCCATTCACACAGACCAGTCGGCTAAAATTCAATGAGCCGGATATCCAGGAGATCCTGGACCTGAATCGCCGGATCATCTATTCCGGTATCGATGAAGGAGGAGCATGTTTCGGTGCGATCAACCGGATCTATTACCTGATCTGGGTCAGGGACGGATCAATGACAAGCGCACAGATGGCCAGGGCCGGTAATCCGGAATTGATCAGGATATGGACCAGGTTTCTGCTCAACAATCCCAACATCCTCACAAAGGAGAACGGGGAAAAGATACCGGGTTTTCAACAGATTGTCGGGACACGCTGGACAAAGAATGAAGATGACGGGGTTTACTATGCCACCCTCTCAATGTTCACATACCTGGAGACTACGGGGAATACCGACCTGGTAAAAGGTCCGGAGTTTGACCTGCTGCTCGAAGTGATTGATCATTACCTGGAGGATGTTTGGGATGAAGATAAGCAGATGGTTCTAAGTGATACCAGGGGGGAGACCCCGCTTAAGAGCAATCCCTATTTTGGCTATGATGTGGTCAATGGCAATTTTGAGATCAACAACCATCACCTCCAGGATAACGACAAGGTATTAAGTGTTGCAGGCAGTCTTTACAACCAGGTGAATACATTTAACTTGCTGAAGATGGCAAGGATCATGCTCGCGCGCAGACCCGATGCTGATCACGAACGAAGTGAAAGATATGCGCTCATTGAAAATGCAATCAGGCAGACGCTCCTTGAAAAGTATGCGACCTCAGATCATACTTTGTATGCCGAGTACCAGGAATTTGAAGATGGTTCGGTATACTGGCAACCCTTTGCCACGGGGGCTGATTACTGGGAATATGCATGGGCCGTCTCAACGGGTCCTTTCTTTCCTGTGCCCGATCTGCAGCTGAATTCCGCCAGGCTGACTGTCCAAAAGTGGCCGGGCATAAGAACGTATGGATACTGTCCGTGGAACACACTTTCCAGGGTCCTTTATGAATACGGGATGTCGTCGGATGACTACCTGGAGATGTTGTCGGATGAGGTTGAGGAAGCGATGGTTTTATCACAGAAATACCCCATGAAGGGTGCGCTGACTGAATATTACACTGCTGTTGAATCCTGGCGGGGACTCCCGTTCTCGGCCAGCAGTTTCTTTTTCTCCACCGTGGCCCAGGCGATGCAGAGTATGCCCATGGGGATTGGGGTAAGGGCCAGCGAAAATGTGGATACATTACTGGATTTCAGGTTCAGGCTTTCTTCATTTGATATCTTCGCCTCCGGCAAGGGTGACGTAGTGGAAAGCTTTACCCTCAATGGAGCGCATATTCCCTATTCGTTGCAGATTCCCGATAGCAAAATGCGTTTTGGAAGGAATGAGATCGTGGTCTCACGCACCGCTAAGCAGGATGGATTCAGGCTGTACAGTTCATCTGCCAGGCTGCTGGATGTGGAAGAGAATCCCGGTGAGGTGATCTTCAGGATGTCGAGCCCTGTAAGTGCTGAGCTGGTGTTTGAAAACCCGGATCGTGCTTCGGTGAAAATTCGCACTCCCGGAGGAGACGAAATACCATTCAGCATAACAAAACTGCCCGGGACTGCAATGCATCAACTCCTGGTGGAATGTACCGGGGATTTTATTGTGCATGCTGAAATTGAGGACGTCAAATAACTAAAATTACAAACTGACTATGGACAACAGGAGAGAGTTTTTGAAAAAGTCATTGATTGCAGGGGGATTTGCCACTGTGGGAGCAAACGGACTCCTGGGCATTGATCGCGGGAAAATGATGGAGGGTCCGAAGGACGGCGATGAGATCCGGCTCACCCCGCCCTCGTCGGGCAGCTATTTTGAGCCGCTGGAGACGGTATCCATCTCATCCCCGGAAAACGGAACCATCATTGTCTATGACGGGGCCTTCAACGAGTATTTCAGGACAGAAGCAACAGCATTCATCAGGTTCAAGGCCGCCGGAGTGCTGGGGATCCACCAGGTGGTATTCGAGAACAGGTGGGGCAATCCCGTCGATATGGCAACATTCCCGGTGAATTGCAGGACCGGGATCGAGGATGATGGTGGGGAGTTTTCCGACCTGATGGAGATCCTGAAATATACATTGATGGGGTCCAGCTACAACAGGGGAGCACTTAAAAGGATGAATGGAGATCACTACCTCCAGTTCTCAAGCTGGTTCCAGGACCATATGTATGCCATGCTGGGCATGCGCTATTTTGAACCGGAATTGAAATCGGGGGTGGACCTGTATACTGAAGGGCAGCGCGAGGATGGCATGATCCATGACAATTACAAGCATCCCCGGGATCCGAGAGGTCCCTGGGTACGGAGGTTCGATTACGGGAATTTCGTGACGGTTCCCGAAGATCCCGACTCGAGCAGTCTGTTTGTACGTGTACCCGTTGAAAACATGGCCGAGTTTACATACATGGAGGCGGTGTACCACACCTGGAAAGCAACGGGTGACGACAGGTGGATGATGACAAAGCTGGACAGCATGCTCAGGGCAATGAACTACACGCTTACCGATCCCTATCGCTGGAGCGAGAAATTCAACCTGACAAAGCGGGGGTACACGATCGATATCTGGGATTTCCAGTCCGATTATGACACGAAGATCTCCGGGGATACGATGCGTGTGTACCTGGATAAATCACATTTCGGGATCCTGTATGCCGATAACGTGCGATTTGCACAAAGTTGCAATTATCTTGCGGAGATGCTGGATTATGCACAATGGAATGAGCAAGCCGGGAAGGCGAGAGAGGTGGCAAAGCAGATCAAACAGCGGATCGATGACCTGTCGTGGAATGGCGAATTCTATCGCCACTGGGTTCCCGAGGAGCCGGAGGTGGAGCGTGATTTTGGGGGGACGGATGAAACAAAGCAGGTGACCATGTCAAATGCATGGATCCTGAACAGGGGTTTGATGGGGCATGAGCAGGTGAAATCGATCATTCAGACGTATCAGCGGATCAGGGGTGAAATGCCGAAGAGCTCACCGGGGGAGTGGTACTGCTGCTATCCACCATTTGAAAAAGGGTGGTCGGCCAAAAAATGGAACTATATGAATGGGGGCGTGTCACCCATTGCGGCAGGGGAACTGGCACTGGCCTGTTTCGAACACGGGTTCGAAGTGTATGGCGTGGATATCCTGCGGAGGATCCGTGAACTTGCCATCAAAACAGACCGGATTTTACACGGCTGCTACAAGGGGGCCATTGAAGAGGCACCGGAGCGGACCTTTGAAAAGCTTGATCTCAGGGAGCTGGCAAATGCCGACATTGTTGGCACAGGTAAAAAACCCGAAGGAGTCATGGGATGGACCAATGAAGGGGACAATGACCTGCATGAATTCCCGACAGGGAACCAGGTGTTTAAAGATATTCCATTCGATATTGTGGATCCGGTAAGCAATGGACGGAGATCTGTGCTGGCGATCTCGGGAGTTGAAGGATATCGAAAAGATGCAGTGATCGGCATCAACAGGAAGGCAGGTTCCCTCTATTTCCTGCATTGTATGGGTGGCGGGGCCATTGCAGGCAGCATGACCTGGAACTATGCCGACGGGTCTTCCGTGACAAAATACATCTCCTCGGTGGGTGGCAGTGGTCTTCCTGTATCAGTAAAGAATTGGTGGCTGCCCGAAGTGTCTTTGTCAAAAAAAGATATGCAATACCTGCATACTGCCTGGATCGGAGCGAACAACCAATCGCCAAAGGTTGGCGTCGTGATCTATGGGATGAACAACCCGGAACCGGGAAAGGTGGTAAAAGATCTTCGTTTTGAGGCGCAGAAAGATCATTCGAAATGGATGATCCTCGGACTGACACTGTCGGATAAGGAGGTCTATTTTAAACCCAATATCCTGTCCACGATCCCGCAGCACTGGGCAGCAGCTGAATGTATGTATGGATTGATGGAAGGTCTTGCCGGTGTAAGGGATGCCGGGGTTGCTTTCAACAAGGCCAGGCTTGCACCGCGCTGGAATGCAGCCGGTGTAAAAGCGGTGAAGGTACATGCCAAATACGAAGCATCAGGCGGGTATCTCAGCTATGAGTACCAGTGGAAAGGGAAACGACTGGTCATTGATTTTACGGGAAGCGGTGAAGAAACCCGCGTGGAGCTCCCGGTACCGAAAGGAAAGACCATTACAGAGGTGACAATTGATGATCATCCTGTGGATGTGCAGAGAAAGTCTGTCGAAAAATCCGACTACATCACATTTACGGTGAAGGGATCTCTGGCACACCGCATCGTTGCTGTGACGGCCTGACACTCCGGTGAGGATGATGGCCGGAAAGGGCAATTCTGCCCTGTTTTGACCCATTTAAAATATGGAGGATTGGTGAGACCTGCCTTGTATTCTTATTGTCAAAAGAGTAGATTTACAGCGCTTTTAATAAAAGTTTGAAAATGAGAAGACTATTGATCCTTGTCCTGCTGATTATATTCAACACGCATGTAAAAGCTGGCAGCTTACTGGAATACAGTACCGTAAATTCTGAATATCTTCTTTTATGGTTTGAGGGGATCAGCGTGAGTACTGCTGAACAGGCAAGCACGTATGAAATTTCAAGTCCGGACGATCCCGACTATTCTGCAGCGCAACCTCCCCTGGCTGTTGGCAGGAAATCCAAGAAATGGAGAAACAGCACCAAGTACTGGATGTACCTTGAGTTGCCCCATTCATTGAATCCGGGGAGCACCTACACTGTTACCTATCCTTCTCTGGCCTCCGGGGATGGCTTTACATTTGTTTTCGAAGAGGAGAAGGTCAACTCCGAATCAATCCACCTGAACCATATCGGCTACAATCCCGATGCACGGAAGAAATATGCCTACCTGCACCAATGGATGGGAACCCTGGGAGCGGCAGATATGACGACCTATGAAGGGGCTGAATTCCATCTCATCGACACGGTGAGTGAGCAGGTGGTATATACGGGAACCGTAGCATTCAGAATGGAGAAGGAAACCAATAATGCCAGGGACTCAAAAGACCAGGTGATGCCGGAGGGACTGTATGGCTCCCCGGTGTGGGAATGTGATTTTTCTGACTTTTCACAGGAGGGGGTCTTCCGGCTGGTTATTGATGGAATTGGCACTTCCGACGTTTTCAGGGTGGATCGTAATGTATATAAAGACCTGGTGCGTTTGACCTCGCGCGGATTGTATCATTACAGGAGCGGACCGGAGCGTACGCTGGAGCATACCGACTGGATCAAGCCTGCAGATCACATTCCCGGGGTGACCAATGGTGGTAACTATTCAGTAACCTACAGTACCCGGTTGTATTCCAGGGGAAAAAATGCATTCTCTGACCTGCCGGCAAACGCCACGGAATGGAACATGCCCAACAACCGGCAACCATGGATGAATGACGACTGGGGAGTCGGTGGATATTTTGATGCAGGCGATTATGACAAAAACCCAAACCATTTCAGGATCGCCCGAAACATGTTGCAGGTGTTTGAACTGGCTCCCGGAAGTTTTAAAGACGATGAATACAATATCCCGGAAAGCGGAAACGGAATCCCGGACTTCCTGGATGAGGCGCGCTGGGTAATTGATTTTTATCGCAACCTCGGCGGACCCACCGGGGGTGCCTGCGGTGGACTGGAGACCACAGGTCACAACGGAAGTCCTTCGTGGGACGAGGAGCGATACGACCAATGGTATGCCTATGGAGAAGAGGCACAGCCCACCTACCTGCTTGCTGGTGGTGAAGCGCATCTTGCCTACTGCCTGACGCTAATCGATCGGATGGAAGAGGTGGATACATTGACTAATTCAGCCAAGGCACATTACGAGTGGGCAGTGAATGCCGATTCGTTACATCTTGAAAGAGCATATGCAGCGGCGGCGCTTTTTAAACTTACCGGGGAGAAACAATACCTGGACGATTACAAACTGCACACCTACGTAGATGAGCCGAATGCAGGAAATTCTCAAAGTTATGCCACCTGGCTGTATGTGACCACCAACCGTTCAAACATGGATTTTGAACTGAAAGAGATGCAGAAACAGGCGGTGATCAACTGGGCTGAGAATTCCGGTCTGTCTGGCGTAGAAAACAACGCAACACGGGTTATCAGGAATAATACAGATCGCCTGTGGCTGGGTGAATCATCCGCTCCCGTCCTGCTTGATGTGATCATGGCACATTACCTTACCAGGGACCCGGAGATCCTTGATTACCTGTATACCACGGCAGACTATTACAATGGAGGAAATCCGATGAATCTTACGTGGATCACGGGTGCTGAATCCATAGGTGCGGAGGATGCAGCACAGCAACTGCTGGCGACGGATACAAAAGCCATCAAGGAGCTGAACCCGGATGCTGAAGGAACTTCCATACCAGGCACTATCGTATACGGGGTATCGATCAATGTGGCATGGACGGGAACCAATGCAATGCAGCAAAACTCTTTGTACCCATACAGTGTATTTGGAAAACCTGTCCTGTGGCCTGCACACGAAGTTTATTTTGACTGGGGTGGTTGTGTCGAAACAAATGAGTTTACGGTGCATCAGACAATGGGGCCTGCAACAGCGACCTACGGGTATCTTTCTCTTTGGGAAGACGTAGCCAGCGTACAATTGGAGAATATTTTACTGGAGAGGGACAGCATCACCATCTCTGATCGATTGTCAGATTCGGTGCATGTCAATGTCTTTCCCTTCAATGCATCGAATCAAAATATTACATGGTCCAGCCTGGATACCGACATTGCCATAGTGGATGAGCGGGGGATCATTACAGGTGCCGGGGAGGGCGAAACCAGTATTGTTGTAAGTGCAGCCGAATCAGATGCAGCAGATACACTATTTGTCAAAGTGCTCCCTTTTTTTGAGCTCCTTGGAATCGAGATCGTTGAAACAGGTTCCGGGGAGGTAAAAGATACCATCAGATTGGATCCCAATGAAGAAATTTCCCTCCAGGTCCTGTTTGATCCGGTAAATGCATCTGACAAGAAGCTTGTATGGCAGACGGAAAACACCGCTATCCTGGCACTCGATGAATATGGGCAGGTCAGATCCGGGAGCCAGGGTATCACCTTCGCTGTAGCCAAAGGAAGCAATGGTGTTGCCGATACAGTAGTGATCGTCGTCGCATCTGAAAATGTGATCCCGGGGAAGGTAGAGATGGAGCACTACATCAGCTCCCTTGATGTGAGTTCTTCCGGGCGTATCCGGACAGGGGATACTGAATTTGACGGAACAGAATATCTTGGATGGCTGGGTGAGGGAGACTGGGCAAATTACAGCATTGATGTACAGGAAGAGGCAGATTACATTGTGACAGCCAACATTGCTGCTCCCTCTACGCAGGGATTATATAAGATCATTGTTGGGGATAGGAGCGTCTCTTCACTTGCTTCCAGCACCGGTGGCTGGATCACCTGGCGTGATCAGGAACTGGACGAGATCATTCATCTGACCCCGGATGATTCTGTATTTAACTTTTCTGTTGTCAATTCCGGATTCAACATTAATTACCTCCTTTTTCAGAGGGCCCCTGATCCTGTATTGCTTGAAAGCCTGGATTTTGAATATGACACAGTAAAGCTTTATCCAGGGGATTACAAGTTGCTGCACGTTACCTTTGTTCCTTCAGATGCAGCTGATAAATCGGGTGCATGGACATCGTCGGTTGCTGAAATCGCAGCGGTAACCCAGACAGGTATGGTGGCGGCATATGCTACAGGAATCACGGAGATCAGCTTCACAAGTAACCAGGACAACGAACTCAGTGCATCACTCATCGTGGAAGTACTTGAAGAGACAAATACTGTCCCGGTTAATTACTTCCAAGAAACCAGGATCTATCCTGTGCCGCTTGAGGGTCCTGTTGTCAGGTTCTCAAGAAAACTCCCCGGAGGAACATCAATAGAAATCTATTCTGCCGGAGGAGCCCTGTGTTTTAAAAAGGAAGTATCCGGTAGCTCGAACCAGGTTGAATTGCCCTTTCAGCCAGGCACCGGACTCTATATTGTTAGAGTATCACATCCGCAGCTATTACCGCATACCTATAAGGTACTCCCCAGGTAATCAACAGGCATTTTTCCAGATTTTTATTTTTTTCTTGCTTTTGTGAACAAA
This sequence comes from uncultured Bacteroidota bacterium, assembly GCA_937129385.1. Classification (GTDB taxonomy): domain Bacteria; phylum Bacteroidota; class Bacteroidia; order Bacteroidales; genus M55B112. The sequence continues at coordinate 36,582 of CAKZNC010000198.1, read as the reverse complement.
TACAACGCTTTTCTGTTTAACATATAAAGGTCAAAGTTAAACAAAAAGTATAATGACCTTTGTTTCATAAGCGTTCATGATTTGGGTTAGGTGAAGCGGGTGAGTGCAGAGGCGTTCACCCGCTTTTTAATCGTAAAGAATATGGCATTTTACCAGTTAAAGACAGAACAGAGAATTCCAGCCTCCATGGCAGAGGTCTGGGATTTTATCTCTTCACCAGCCAATTTGAAGAAGATCACGCCTTCCTATATGGGTTTCGATATAACCTCCGGTGACCTGCCAGGAAAAATGTACCCCGGCATGATCATCTCATACCGGGTCAAGCCACTTTTTGGCATCCGGATGAACTGGGTCACAGAGATCACGCATGTCAGTGAAGGTCGCTACTTCGTTGATGAACAGCGAAGCGGTCCGTATGCCATGTGGCACCATGCACATTTCATAGAACCGGTGGATGGCGGGGTACTGATGAAGGATATTGTATCCTACAGACCTCCCTTCGGTTTTCTCGGAGTGATTGCCAACAGGATGCTCATCAGACGACAATTGAAAGAGATCTTTGATTACAGGTTTGCAGCGCTTGAAAAGAAGTTCGGAACCTTCGTCTCCTGACAGCCCTTCTGACAGCTCAGGGCAGCGCCGGCCCGAAGCGCTCCAAATGTCGCTCATCGGGACCAGTCTTCCTCCGGTCGCATGACTGCTGACTGCCGACTGCCGACTGCCCACTGCCGACTGCCGACTGCCCACTGCCGACTGCCCACTGCCGACTGGAAACTATCCCTCATACCCGGGCAGCTCCCGGTGTGTATTGTCACAATAGGGAGGCGTTTTGGTCATTTTGCAACTGCACCATTTTACCCGTTGTTCTTCCTGTATATCCACACGCAACGGCAGGATATCCGTAGCTGAATGAGAACCGTCGCAGAAGGGTTGATTGCTACTCCTTCCGCAGGCACACCAGAAATAGGTGCCTGGTTTCATCTCCAGTTTAATGGAACGCTGACCTGCAATAACAGGTTTGTCTTTCGGTGCCATAGTCATAATGTGCGTTTCATGTAAAACGCAAACGAGTAACGATTGTTTGTTGCAACTTGTTATTCCCGGCCGGGATATGCCTTCAGCGCTTCAGCAAGTGTTTCCATTGCTTTTTCGAGGTCCTCTTTTTTCAGGACATATGCAATACGCACCTCCTTCTTTCCGAGTCCCGGCGTTGAATAGAACCCACTTGCAGGTGCCATCATGACCGTTTGGTTGTCATGATCAAACTCGCTCAGGATCCATTCGGCAAAGCGATCGGCATCGTCAACCGGGAGCTCAACCACTGTATAAAATGCACCACCAGGTGTCGGACACTTTACACCTGGCATTTCATTCAGTGCACCGACCATGTAGTCACGCCTTTCAATGTATTCGTTGTAAACCGATTCGAAGTAGGTGTCCGGCGTATCCAGTGCGGCCTCCCCGGCAATTTGACCGAAGGAGGGCGGACTCAGTCTTGCCTGTGCAAATTTCATGGCTGTATCAAGCACAGCCCGGTTTTTTGTCACCAATGCACCAACGCGTGCACCGCACATGCTGTATCTTTTGGAGACAGAATCCATCATGATTACATGCCCTTCGAGTCCCTCCAGGTACATGGCCGAAAAATGGTTTTTACCGTCGTAACAGAATTCCCTGTACACCTCATCCGAATAGAGGTAGAGGTCATGCTTCTTTACAATTTCACCCAGTTGCCTGATCTCCTCTTCCGAATAGAGATACCCGGTGGGGTTGTTCGGATTACAGATGATGATGCCCCTTGTTTTAGGAGTGATCACTTTTTCAAACTCGCTGATCCCGGGAAGAGCAAACCCATCATCTATGGAGGATGTGATGGGGACAACCTTCACACCCGCAGCGGTTGAAAATCCATTGTAATTGGCATAGAAGGGTTCGGGGCAGATCACCTCTTCACCCGGATTAACCGTTGACATCAGGGCAAAACTGATCGCTTCAGAGCCCCCGGTTGTGACCATGATCTCTGTATGATCCACATCGATGTTGATCTTCCTGTAGTGGTCTGCAAGCTTTCTCCTGTAGCTTTCTATACCTGCTGAATGACTATATTCGATCACCACCTCTTTCATGTTCCTGACTGCATCCAGGGCCACTTTTGGTGTGACGATGTCGGGCTGACCGATGTTAAGGTGGTAGACCTTTCTCCCTTTACTTTTCGCAGCTTCGGCAAAAGGGACAAGTTTTCGGATGGGGGAGGCCGGCATGGCCATCCCTTTTTCGGATATTCCGGGCATGGTTTAATTATTTTATGAGCAACTCAAATTGACAGCTATTGTTCCTCTTCATTTTCAGATGTTTCTGTCGGTAAAACCTTCCCCCTGATGGTCAGTTTGACCGGTGAATTTTCAGCAGTTGAATAGACGGTTACCGACTTCATGAATGACCCTGTGAGTTCGGTATTGTATTTCACCTTTATCTCACCGGTAGCACCTGGTTCGATGGGTTTTCGTGGCCATGAGGGCACCGTACAGCCACATGAGCTCCTGACCCTGTTGATCACGATCGCTTCTTCCCCAATGTTCTTGAAATCAATTGTGTACAGACCATCACTTCCCTGTTCGATCTCCCCGTAATTATAGGTCGATTCACTGAACCAGATCTCCTGGCCCGCACTTTTGGCCTTTTGTTCGGTCTTGCTGACACATGATGAGATCAGCAGGAATCCCACGAGGCTGATAAGAATTCTTTTCATATCATCATCTTTTTCGGAGTGTAAATTTAACAGAAAAAGCAGAAGGAAGCTCTACAATCTGATTTGTTTAACGACAGATACAGGTGTTTTAAACGAACCAGCGATAGTGCGATTTGTTACGGTAACGCAGAAACAGGAAGCAGACACTATCGGTTCACATTTCACCATCAAGGCATGATTGTCCCGGGTCCTCTTTAGTAGGCCTGTTCAATATTCCATACGAATGCCCGGACCCCCACATCCTTGTTGATCTCGTCCATTTTTTTTACAGCGTCGAGGAATTTTGGTACCATAATGTCCTCAACGATCGTGAGCCTTGCTGTATTCTGTTCAGGCCAGGTGTGGGTATTCAAATGGGGATCTCCGCTAACGCTTCCGCGCCCGGTCAGATCGGTCCACCTGGTGAATCCACGGATGGCCAGTTTTTCGAAAATATACTCTACCTTTTCGGTGTGTGCCTGGTTATATACGATGAAAACTGCTTTCATGGTCTTTGTTTTATCTTAATTGTTGTGTGCAGACAGGTGCAGGTTTAATTAAAGTATTATGGAATCATCCCCCGGAAATTTCACCGGGGGATGAGCACCGTTATGCTTCAGCAATATTGTCTCCGTTAAGAAATTCATAGCGCTTGATCCTTTTTCTCGACTTGGTTCCAACGAACCAGCTGTAGACTACCGGGACCAGGATCAGCGTAATGAATGTTGAAAAAATGAGTCCGCCTATGACCGCGATCCCCATCGGGCTCCATATCTCGGAGCCGTCACCTGTGCTCAATGCCAGTGGCAACATCCCCAGCATCGTGGTGAATGAGGTCATCAGAACAGGCCGCAGCCTGGATTTTCCCGAAAGGATGATCGCCTCCTTCAGTTCATATCCGCGGTCGCGCATCAGGTTGATGTAATCCACCAGCACGATGGCATTCTTCACCACGATACCGATCAGCATGACACCTCCAACGAGTGAGATGGTACTCATGGTAATCCCTGTGAACAGGTGTGCCAGTATCACCCCGGTAAAGGCAAACGGGATGGAGAACATGATGATAAATGGCATTTTAAAGGATTCAAACTGTGATGCCATCACGATATATACCAGCACCACGGCCATCAGCAGCAGGAGACCGAGGTCCCTGAAGGTGTCGGCCATATCTTCAACGGCACCACCTGATTCGATATACACATCCTGTGGAACATCGATATTGCCGATGATCCTGTCGAGTTGGGCCGACAAAACATTGACAGGCACCTTGTAAGGGGTGGTTGTCACAGATACGATTCGCTGTCTGCTTTTATGCTCAATGTTCGGTGGCACCCAGTACTCCTCAATGGTTGCCACCTCCCTGAGTCTTACAGACTGGCCCTGCTGGTTGGTGAGCTGGATGTTATAGATGTCCGAAATTGAGTTGCGATCCTCCTCTTCAAACCTGATGACGATGTCATATTCGTTCCCCTCTTCACGGTATTTTCTCATGAACGGACCTTCGATCCTGTTCCTTACAGCATTGGCAAGGGTGTAGGTGTTCAGACCGTGCATTGCCATTTTTTCCCTGTCGGGTATGATCTGCAACTCCGGTTTGATCGGATCCCGGCTGACGGATACGTTGGTGGCACCCTCAACCAGTCGCAGGCTGTCTGCCAGCTCCTCGGCCACTCGTGATGTCTTCGAGAAATCGTATCCGAATATATCAACTGCGATATTGTTGTCCATCATTGCTCCCATCCCCCCATTGGGGACAACGTTATAGGTAACGATCTCCGGGATGGTCGCAAGATATTCCCTCAGGTCGTTGCTGATCTCCCATACATCACGTTCACGCTCCTCCTGGTCCACCAGGCTCGCAGAGATATTGATGATATGTGTTCCGGATTCCATGAACAGGGAAGTGATACCGCCCTGGTCATCTGCACCCGTGGAGGTGCTCAGCAGGTCAATCTCCGGATAGCTGTCTGTCAGGAAGTGGTCGATTTTCCTGGCAATACGTGAGGATTCATCCACCCTTGTGCCTGTGGGAAGTTCGATCATCGCGGTAAACTGTCCCTCATCTGCTTCAGGGAAGACCACGAACCCGATATTTTTGACCAGTCCGATGGAGAGAAAGAAGATCAGAAATGCGCCGATGATCACGGCCCATCTTACCTTCAATGCCCTGCGCAGAGTTCCGGCATACGCCTCGTTCAACCAGTTCAGGAACCTGTCTATGGTCCTGGAATATGAGAATCGTCCCGCCTTCTTTGTCCGCTCACGAAGTTTGAGCAGTTTTGATGCAAGCATTGGAGTAAGCGTTATGGCGGCAATGGTGGATGTCACCACGGTGATGGAAACCACGAAGCCAAGCTGCTTGAAAAGCATTCCCGTAAGACCCGGTATCAGTGTAAGAGGAAGGAAAACTGCAAGCACAGTAAGGGTGGTGACGATGACCGCCAGCCAGACTTCATTCGTGGCATAGATGGCAGCTTCGCGCGGACTGCTTCCCCGCTCTACGTGCTTGGTGATATTTTCCAGGACAACGATCGCATCGTCCACCACCATCCCGATCGCAATGGACAGGGAGGAGAGCGAGATGATATTGATCGAGTTGTCGGTAATGAACAGGTAGACAAATGAGACGATCAGCGAGATCGGGATGGTCAGGATCACAATAAAGGTTGCCCGCCACCTGCCCAGGAAGAACAGTACCACGAGAACTACGAAGATCGCTGCGAAAAGCAAAGATTTTGTCAGGTTGTTGATCGAACCCCGGATGAAATCGGATGAATCGAAAAACAGGCTGATCTCCACATCGGGGGGCAGTGTCTCCAGCAGTTTTGGCATCAACTCCTTGATGTCGTCTGAGATCTTTACTGTATTTGCACCCGATTGCTTCTGGATCACCACCCTGAGACCGGTCTTTCCGTTGATCTTTTCGTCAAAGGTCATGTCACGGATGGTGTCCTTCACTGTGGCAATGTCACTCAGGTATACGGTCTGCCCGTTGTAACTCGACAGTACAATGTTCCTGATCTCTTCACTCTCTTTGAATTCACCCTGGATCCTGATCGGATAATCCATCAGCCCCATTTCAATGTTCCCCGCCGGCAGGTTCATGTTCTCTGCGTTCAGGACAGCCGCGACCATCTCAACGGTCAGACTGTATCCCTCCAGTTTCTGCGGGTCGATGTCGATCTGGATCTCCCTTCCGGGAGCCCCGTTGATCCCCACTGCCCCCACACCATCGATCCGGTTGAGAGGGTTGACGATCTTCTCATCCAGGATCTGCTCCAATGCCGGGTAGCTCTCTTCGGCTGTAACCGAATAGTAAAGGATCGGCATCATCGAGGAGTTAAATTTGAAAATGGCAGGCTTCGAAACCTCTTCCGGAAGGAACGGCTCCACGAAGTTCATGGCATCCCGAATCTCATTGGTTGCCTCATCGAGGTCTTTACCGAATTCAAATTCCAGCACCACCACCGACATGTTGTCCCTCGAAACCGAGGTGATCTCTTTCAGGTCGCTGACCGTATTCAGATTGCTCTCTATCAGGTCGGTGACATTGGTCTCTATGTCCGACGCACTTGCCCCGTCATACATCGTCATCACCGATATGGCAGGAAATTCAAGTTCGGGGTAAAAATCGATGGGCAGCTGCCTGAGCGCATACCCCCCGAGTACCACCACTGCCACGAACAGCATGATGGTGGTCACCGGTCTTTTTACCGCACTTCCATATATACTCATGATTGATCTCTTTAATCAGTTTTTATTCATTTACAAGCTTCACCTCATCGCCGTCCATCAGGTTCACGTGTCCGGCATAGATAAGTTTTGCTCCCTCCTTCAATCCGTTCTTTAACAATTCCAGTCTGTCGTCCAACCGCTCACCAATATGAACGGACACCTTCCTGGCAATGCCATTGTCATAGACAAATACATACCGGTTATTGGTTCCGGCCTGTTTGAGGACAGCTATGGCTGGTACGAGCAGCGCTTCCCTGTCTCCCATGACGAGTGACACCGTGCTGAACATCCCTGGTCTCAGCTTATATTCGGGATTGTCCAGCCGCAGTTCCACTGTAAAGGTCCGCGTGCCAGGATTTATGGTCGGATGGATCCGGAACACTTTCGCCTGGAACGTGTCGGCCGGATATACATCTGTTACGAGGCTGGCAAACTGTCCTTTTTTCACTAGTGGCAGATAGGTTTCAGAAAGATTGATAAAGACTTTCAGAACGTCCATTTTCACAATACTTACTATCGCAGATTTGCCTGCCTGGGTATTCGGAGCAGGTGAAAAGAGCTCGCCGTCATTGAAATATTTGCCGGTGATTACCCCATTATATGGTGCACGCAATGTTGTGTTCTCTTCCAGGTTTTCCAGTACTACGCCTGTTACCCTGACCTGTGTTTCCATCTGGTCATAAGCCTGTTGCGTTACCGATCCATACTGCAGCAAAGTGTCCATCCTGGCAAGATCTTTTTTCAGGTTGGCATACTGCACCCTGGTCTGCGCAAGCTGTGTACGGTCCATCTGCACGAGGACCTCACCTTTGCGGACCCTGTCATTCACATCTACCTTAATGGAACGGATTTTTCCGGAGATCCCCGGGGCCAGGTAAGTCTCCTCCTCGGCCACCATAGTGGCAGTTACTTCAGCTGCCCGACTGATGGTATTGGATTCCACCGCCATGACCTTCACCGGCCGGATCACCATGGAAGAGTCGGCGGTTGACTGCGTATTTTCCCCGGCCGGTTCTTCGTTGCAGGAAAACAGGCCTGCAGCCATGAGGGTTGTTATCGCGAATATCAATACTTTTTTCATTGTTCAGATATTTAAAGTGTGCTTAAGTTATTCATTAGTTTTTCGAGTTGAATGCGTGCGCTCATTACCTCGAACATGGCATTCAGATAGGTGCTCTGTGCATCCAGGTAATTGCTGTTTGACTGGGTGACATCCAGACTGGAGGCCATTCCGTTCTCATATTTCCGACGGTAATTGTCAAGTACATCACCGGCCACTTCCACGTTCTCCTTCTGTGTTTCGTAATTTTCAAGGCTGCTTTGCAGGTTATATTTCAGCTGCCTGTTCTGCAGTTCCAGCTGGTCGGCCATGATCTCGGCGTTACGTGCTGAAATCTCATATTCGATCCGCGCCTGGTCCACCTTCGCATCACGCAATCCGCTTGAAAAAACCGGCATTGTCAGCGAGAATCCCAGCAGGTGGGTCGGGGTCATATCGAAACCCGTGGTCAGGATCTTAAAGTTGTAGTTGTAAAATCCTGCCAGTGTCGGTCCGTAATTCCATTTCTCCATGCTCCATAATTTCTTATTGATCTCTGCCTGAGAATCCATGATCTGGTAGGTGATGTTCTCCTCGGGATCAAACTCCTCCATCAGGAGGTTCACTGCAGCCATCTCGCTGAACAGGTTGTCCAGGTTATCGGTCAGACTGATTTCCGTCTCTGCCGGCAGCCCGAGCGTAAAGCGCAACATGTTGTAATTCAGCTCCAGGTTCCGCTCCATCATCCGCTTTGTATTTTCAAGCTGGTTGACTGTGATCTGGAACTGGTCGGCATCGATCTTCTCCGCCATGCCGGCTTCCACCATCCTCTTGGTCTGTATAAAGATCTTCTCCAGGTTCTCCAGGTTCCGGTCAACAAAATCCAGGGAGCGTTCTGAGATCAACACCAGGTAATAGGCGTTGATCACCGATTCTTTCGTTCCCACTTCACTGTTGTCCAGTGCCTGCCTTGCAATGATCTTCCCAAGCTTTGCCGTCTGGATCCCTACAATATACTGTCCGCTGAATACCAGCTGCGACACCTGCATCTTTGCAGTAAGCTGATCCGACATCAGGATAGTTGAGCCTCCCTGTTCTTCAGAAAGAGCACCTTGAAAGGTACTGCCAATGTTGTGATAATTTATTCCCTGATTTATTTCCGCCACAGAAGTACCCGGGAAAGCTTCCTGGGTGGCCGAAAATGCATTCGCAATCTCACCCGCTGTAGGAGTCCCCATATCACCTCCAAAGGAAAACTCCAGCTCATAATTAAAATAGGTCATGTAATCCATCAGCAGATCGGCCTGTGGTAAGCCCTGACTGATTGATTCCCATATGCTGCGGTCAGACTTCACCAGCTCCTGGCGCGCATTCTTCAACTCTTTATTATGTTCCATCGCATAGCTGATTGCTTTCTGCAGATCCAGCTCCAATGCTCCCGAAGCATCCTGCGCAAAAAGCCCCGTGACCATGATGAAAATAAAAGCTATTCCTGTGATACACCTTTTCATATATTCCTTGTTTTGACTATTCATAATTGATCTTTCCCTGTTCATCTATCAGCGCAATACCTTTTTCAGTGGCGATGCCGCGAAGGTAGGGGATGATGATGTTGTTGAACAATTCACCCCTGTGGTACCCTTCAGAAGTCATCTTGCTGTCCGGACTGAAAAGCTCGAACAACTCGTGCAGGGTTTGGTTGACGATCTCCATGTTGAGGTCCTGCCTGAAAATGCCCTGTTCTGTCCCATTGCTTAGGATCTTCCGGGTGATGGAATGATCCCTGAAATCTCCCTCTTCCTGCAATTCCCTGAATATTTTTGCATGATACCTCTTGATGTCCTGGAAGAAGACCGGGTTCACCTGCTTCATCATGTTGATCATCCTGTTCAGAAGACTGAAAAGTGCGATCACTACATTCTCGGAATTCCGGATGATCTCGTTGGCATCTTTCAGCTGCTGCATCTTGTAAAAGGTGATCACCTCTTTCAGCAGCGTGTCCTTGTCACGAAAATTTTCATAGATTGTCCGCTTCGAAATACCCATCTCCACGGCCAGGGCATCCATGGTGATGCTCCTGATCCCGTAACGGGCAAACAGACTGCCTGCTTCCGTAATAATGCGCTCCTGTATCTCCATTTTTGACAAATGAGCTGCAATAATAAGAAAACTTTTATGGTTTTTACAGTTTTCTGCGCAAATTTTCCCGGAAAATCGGTGAACGGTAGAATTTCGGGGGGTCAGTGGTTGTCGGGGCGTGGATCCGTCTCCACGATGGCATAGTGGTAGTTGTCGATCCATTCCCCACGGATGGGAAGGATCTTCCGCTGCAGCCCCTCCCGGGTCATGCCGCATTTTTCCAGCACACGGATCGATCTTTCATTTCCCGTGGCCACACCCGCCTCGACTTTATGCAATCCAAACTTTTCGAAACCGGTGATGATCAACTGCCTCGCCACCTCGGTCGCAAAACCTTTGCCCCATTGATCAGGATGCAATTTGTAGTAGATCTCACCGAGTCTGAATTTGTCATTTGAAAGGGTCATCCCGGCCAGTCCGATGAATTTGTCCGTCTCCTTCAGGATGATCTTCCACTCGTACCTGCTTCGCGGATGCGAATGCCTGGCCTTCAGCACAGGCAATGTTACGCGGGTTGTATGCTGAATGTTACGCGGGATACCGAGCGTATTGAACTCATCCACTTCGGGGATCGAATGCAGTTGGTGGATCTGCTCAAGGTCGGCCTCCGAAACTTCTTCCATCCTCAAACGTGCAGACTCCATCTCTACCCGGTTCCGGTCTACGATGCGCTGCCAGTTGCCCGACTGTTTGCCTGACAAATGGCCGATCTCCAGCTTCAGGATCAGCATGTTCTTCACCTCCCTGTCCTCAAACACCATTTCCCCTTCAGCACCATGCTGCCTCATGATCACCTCAAGTCCGTATCTCTTCACGGCAGGGTCATCGATGATCTGAATTGTGCCCGATCCCATAACGGAACGGTAAAAGGTAGTCCATTTGCAGGGTTGATCCGCCGGAATCAGCTCTGCGGTATCTTCAACCTCGAACCATGCTTCAGGGTTGGTCCGGATGATGTCAAGTTTCCGACCCTCGCTTGCACAATGAATGTAGATCGCACCATTGGAATACCCGTAATTAAAGGGCAGAAGGTAGGGCTTGCCTTCATCCACCATCGCGACCCTGCATATGGTTGCGCTCTCCAGGATCGCAATAAGCAGTTTTTTATCCGTGATCTCCTGGTTGCTTTTTCTCATGTTCATTTCTATAGGGAAGGTGTCAGACAGTAAATTTGTTCAGGGAATCGGAAATACGTTCAATCGTAATAGGCTTGGTGAGGTAATCATTGCAACCCGCATCCAGGGCTTCCCGCTTGTCTTCAGCCATGGCATAGGCCGATTGTGCGATGATGGGAACTGCAGGGTCTATATCCCTGATCTCCCTGGTGGCATCAATTCCATTCATTACGGGCATTTTGATATCCATCAATACCAGGTCAACGTCGGGATGCTTCCTGAATTTTTCAACTGCTTCCCGGCCATTTTTTGCGTGGATGATTCTGAATTCATGCTTCATGAACAGCGCCTCAAGATAGAGGTAATTGGTCACCTCGTCTTCAGCAACCAGGATCGTCAGGTCCTTTCCGGCAATTCGTTTTACTGATTTCATGGCAACTGGTTTTTCATCAGACCTGTCCGCCAGTCCGGGTATCCTGATGTAAAACGCAGTGCCATTGCCCGGCTCTGATTCCAGCTTGATCTCTCCTTCCATGAGGTCAATGATCGATCTGACGATGGACAGTCCGAGGCCTGTACCTGTATTGATCATTTCCTGCCCTGTTTCCAGTTTCCTGAATCGCTCAAAGATCAATTCATGGTTTTTTTTATTGATCCCGATCCCTGTATCCATTACAAACAGGACCGGATCTCCATCATCCATTTTGTATCCGACTTTGATCACTCCCTTCCGGGTGAATTTGATCGCATTTTCCAACAGGTTCGAAAAGATCTGAGAAAGCCTGGTATAATCTGTAAAAATGAAACTCTCTTCATCAGGCAGGGGTTTTACTGCCCGGAGTTCAACCTGCTCTCCGGGAAGCCGGAGGGAAAATTGCCTGACCAGGTCGTCAAGCAGCTTATTCAGGTTAATTCTTTCAGAAGTGAGTTTTAAAATGTTGGCATCAAACTTTGAAATATCCACGATATCGGAGATGATCCTCAGGAGTCGCTGTCCGCCTGATTGAATATGGTCCAGGTAGTTTTCCCTTTCCGCCTCAGTAAGGTCTTTTTCCTTCAACAAACCGGAGAATCCGAGGATCGCATTCATCGGTGTCCGTATCTCATGGCTCAGGTTGGCCAGGAAGGCAGATTTGAGCCGGTCGCTCTCCTCGGCCTTATCAACTGCACGGAGCAACATTTTTTCGGATACCTTGGTAGCAGTGATGTCCTGGTTGGCTCCGAAGATCCTGACTGTATCGCCTGCTTCGTTCTTATTGATCCTGCTTCGGACAATCATGTACCCTATGGCCCTGTCGGCATAAAGGAACCTGTGCTCAATGGCATTGCTGAAATCCGGATCCTTGCTTTCAAGTGCTTTCCGGATCTCCTGACTCACCATTTGCCGGTCTTCGGGATGGACGAACTGTTCAGCATAACGCTCCGAACTCATTTCATAACCACCCACTTTTTCTGCAGTTGTATGGAATATCTCGTAAAACTCATCGGTAAAAATGAAAAGATCTTTTTTTACATCATACTCCCAATGGCCAATGCCTGCGATCCGAAGCGCATTGGAGAGGTGGGTTTCACTGGTTTTAAGTGCTTCCGCGATCTTTTTACGTTCGCTGATCTCTTCCTCGAGCTGACGGTTTTTTTCTGAAAGATCATTGTGTAGCCGGGCATTCTGTATTCCGATGGAGAGCTGGTTGGCAACGTTCTGACCAAGGTGGAGCTCATAATCTGAAAACTCCCTCGTAGAGGTTTGTGTCCCCATGATCAGTACACCAAGTACATCCTCTTTCTGTATGATCGGGAAATAGATGATGCTTTTTAAGTTGCGGAGGTCGCGGACTTTTTTTTCTGCCTCCGAGAGTTTTGCATTACTGAAGTCCTCTATGACCAGCAAATGTTTTTTTTCAATCGCGGTCCGGATATGAGGATGGTCCTGAATCGCGGCCCTCCTGAGTTCATCAGGCATCCCGGGATCGAGTGGCGGTGTGGTGGCACCCAGGAAAATTTCTTTCCGATTTTCAACCATGTAGATAGCGGCGGTTTCGATCCCCAGGAGTTCGGCCACCCCGTCAGTGATGATCTGCAGTACCTCTTCGTAATCCATGGTGCTGATGATGGCCTGGCTCACCCTGAGCAGGATGTTCTGCTCATTGAGTCGCTGCTTGTCATCTGGTTGCCGGGTGCCTGTGGGTAACTTCATGATCCGTGTGTGCTCGATTGATGATTGCTTTCGAGGTGGCTTAAAGGGACTTAAAATAAGCGAATTGTTCCGGATTTGGAAATTTTCCGGATAATATCTGTACCGTGGCCTCACAATCTTTCAAAACTAGCGGTTTCGGGGTCTTCTCCATCTTCAGCATTTTTCCTACTTTTGCAGTTCAATTCAATAAAATACGAAATGACGAATATTCCTTCGAAATATGACCCGGCCAGCGTGGAGGGGAAATGGTACGACTACTGGATGGAGCATAAATTTTTTGAAAGCACGCCAGATGACCGCGAGCCCTATTGCATCGTCATACCCCCGCCCAATGTAACGGGAGTGCTGCATATGGGACATATGCTGAATAATACACTGCAGGACGTGCTTGTGCGCCGGGCCCGCATGCAGGGGAAAAATGCGCTGTGGGTACCCGGAACGGATCACGCGTCCATTGCCACGGAGGCACGTGTGGTGAATATGCTCGGTGAGAAGGGAATTCAAAAATCAGATCTTACGCGGGAGAAGTTTCTCGAACATGCCTGGGAGTGGAAGGAGAAGCATGGCGGCATTATCCTCGATCAGCTGAAAAAACTTGGTGCCAGTTGTGACTGGACACGAACGAAATTCACCATGGATGATGCGATGTCGGAAAGTGTCCTCCGCGTTTTCGTGGATCTTTATAAAAAAGGACACATCTATCGCGGCGTGCGCATGGTCAACTGGGATCCGCAGGCGCAGACAGCTGTTTCCGATGAGGAGGTCAATCACAAGGAGGTCTCCTCGAAACTCTATTACCTTGATTACAGGGTGGAAGGAGAAGAGGATCACATTACCATTGCCACGACAAGGCCTGAAACGATCCTTGGCGATACAGCGGTATGTGTGCATCCCGAAGATGAGCGCTTCATCCGGTTCCACGGGAAGAGGGTGATCGTTCCCCTCGTGGACAGGGCAGTTCCGATCATTGTCGATGAATATGTCGACCGCGAGTTCGGAACCGGGGCGCTGAAGATTACCCCGGCACACGACATCAATGACTATGAGCTCGGACTCAAGCATAACCTCGAAAGTATAGATATATTCAACCCGGACGGTACGTTGAATGAAGATGCCGGTGTACTGATCGGGGAGGACCGTTTTGTTGCCAGGAAGAAGATCATTCCCATGCTTGAGCAGGCAGGTAACCTGGTAAAGCAGGAGGATTATACCAACAAAGTGGGTTTTTCGGAGCGAACCGATGCCGTGATCGAACCGAAATTGTCGTTGCAGTGGTTTCTCAGGATGGATGAACTGTCAAAGCCTGCACTTGAGAATGTGCTCAACGACCAGGTGAAGCTTCAACCGGCGAAATTCAAGAATGTCTACCGGCACTGGATGGAAAATGTAAAGGATTGGTGCATTTCGAGGCAACTGTGGTGGGGACAACGCATTCCTGCATTTTTTTATGGTGACGGTCCGAATGATTATGTAGTGGCACTCACGCCGGAAGAGGCCCTTGAAGAGGCAAGGAGGGTGACGAAGAGACCTGACCTGGGCCTGGATGACCTCCGGCAGGATGAAGATGTGCTCGACACCTGGTTCTCTTCCTGGTTGTGGCCCATCTCTGTTTTCGATGGCATCAGGAATCCGGATAACAAGGACATGGCGTATTACTATCCCACCAATGACCTGGTGACCGCCCCCGAGATCCTCTTCTTCTGGGTAGCCAGGATGATCATTGCCGGGTATGAGTACCGCGAGGAAAAACCCTTCAGGAACGTATACCTCACCGGCATCGTTCGGGACAGTCAGCGCAGAAAAATGTCGAAATCACTGGGCAACTCACCTGACCCCATTGAGCTGATGAAAAAGTACAGTGCCGATGGTGTACGCGTGGGGATGCTGCTCTGTTCGCCTGCAGGAAATGACCTGCTGTTCGATGAGGGGCTGACCGAGCAGGGGAGGAATTTCAGCAACAAGATATGGAACGCTTTCCGCCTGGTGAATTCATGGGAGGTGGATGACACCATAGAACAGCCTGAATCGTCAACCAGGGCGGTGGAGTGGTTCGATGCAAAATTCAACCAGGCACTTGCAAATATCGAAGATCAGTTCAAAAAATACCGGATCTCGGATGCATTGATGGTGAGCTATAAACTCTTCTGGGATGAATTTTCATCCTGGTACCTGGAAACGATCAAGCCTGCCTACCAGCAGCCCATCGACAGACCCACAATGGATGCCACACTGGCTTTCTTCGATCAGCTCCTCCGGGTGCTTCATCCTTTCATGCCATTCATTACCGAAGAGTTGTGGCAACTGGTCGAAAAGCGGGAAGCGGGAGAAAGCATCATGGTCGCAGAGATGCCTGATCCGCAGAAGCCTGATGCAGCAATGCTGACCGATTTTGAGATCGTCAAGGAGGTGATCACACAGGTCCGAAGTATTCGGAAAGAGAAGAACCTGGGACGCAATGATGCACTCATTTTGATGGTCAGAAATGATTCAAAGGGTACTTATCCCCAGGCACTTGAGCCGGTCATGATAAAGATGGGGATCATCTCGGAGATCACCCGTACAGATGACAAGGTGGAAGGCGCTGTCTCCTTCATCGTGAAAAATGTGGAGTATTACATTCCGCTCGAAGGGCTGGTCGATCCCGCAGAGGAGATCATTAAGCTTGAGAAGGAGCTGGAATATATGAATGGTTTCAGAACGAGCGTCGAGAAAAAACTGGGCAATGAACGATTTGTCAGCAATGCCCCGGAAGCGGTTGTTGATGCTGAACGAAAGAAGCTGGAAGATGCTGAGAACAAGATCCGAACCCTGCAGGAGCAGATCGATGCTTTGGGTGCGGATTAATAGAAGCTCCCCGGAAGACGACTCAGGGGCTCAGGCGTTGTACAGACCATTTCCCGGTCGATTCCCTTTCATAATAGAACCGGTCATGGAGCCGGTTTTCCCGACCCTGCCAGAATTCGATACCTGAGGGAATCAGCTTGTAGCCACCCCAGTTGGGAGGCCGCGGGATCATCTTTTGATTTTTATATGCCGCACTTACTGCATTAAACTGGGATTCGAGCGTCTCCCGGTTGGTAATTGGTTTGCTCTGTTCTGATGCCCATGCTCCAAGCTGGTTACTTCGTGGCCGTGCAGAATGGTAGAGGTCGGAATCGCGCGCGGGGATTTTCTCAACCCGGCCCTCGATCCTGACTTGCCGTTCCAGTTCAGGCCAGAAAAAACTCATGGCCGCATAGGGGTTTTCATTGAGATCTTCACCCTTTTTACTGTTATAATTGGTGTAGAACTGGAAGCCGCCTGTGTCGTACCCTTTCAGAAGAATGATACGTGATGATACCCGTCCGGATTTGGCGGCCGTTGCCAGTGTCATCGCAGTGGGTTCGGGCAGGTCCTCCTCGAAAGCCTGGGTCAGCCATTGCTCGAACAGTTCCACCGGGTTTGCGGGAAGGTCTGTCTTTTGAAGCCTGGAACGGCCATATTCATTCCTGTAATAATAGGGATCCGACATGGATATCATGTTTTGAAATACAACATGATTCAGGGCCGAATGTTCAAATGATCAGAAATCAGCTTTGAGGCTCAGGTCAAGGCTCTTGATATGATGTGTCAGTGCCCCGACCGAGATGAAGTCGACGCCCGTTTCAGCGTAGGACCTGATGGTTTGCAGTGTGATCCCTCCTGACGATTCAGTTTCTGTTTGTCCGTCGATCAGCTCAACAGCTTCACGGGTCAGCTCCGGTGAAAAGTTGTCCAGCAGGATCCGGTCGACCCGCCTGGTTTGCAGCACTTCCCGGATATCTGCAATCGTGCGGACTTCCACTTCGATTTTGAGTTTCAGCTTGTGGTCAGACAGGTATTTATGGGTGCTTTCAATGGCCTGCCTGATTCCCCCGGCAAAGTCGATATGGTTGTCCTTGATCAGGATCATATCGAACAGACCGGTCCGGTGATTCACCCCGCCCCCAATGCGCACCGCCTCTTTCTCCAAAGCCCTGAACCCCGGCGTGGTTTTCCGCGTATCGAGGATCTTTGCCCCCGTACCCTTGATCCTGTCCACGTAAACGGATGTGGTGGTTGCGATTCCGCTCATCCTTTGCATGACATTCAGGACCAGTCGTTCTGACTGAAGGATGGACTGCACGCTCCCTTCAGCATACAATACAATATCACCTGGATGGATTGTTGCCCCGTCCTTGATGTGAATTGTGATCCCGAGGCTTTTGTCGAAATGGCTGAAGATCCTTTCGGCAATGGCGGTTCCGGCCAGGATGCCGCTCTCCTTGACCAGCAGTTTTGCGCTTCCCATTGCGTCTTTGGGGATGGTACTCAGGGTGGTGTGGTCGCCGTTTCCGATATCTTCGCTGAACCAGCGTGCGATCATTTCATCGGGCAGGAGGGTATGCATAGGGTCAGGATTTTTCGATACTCAGGAAATAGATGATCTTCTCTTTTTTCCCATCCATGAAATAGAGGTTTACGCGGAAGGATCCCTTGCGGGTTTCCAGGGTGCCAAGGCCATATTTGGAGTCCTGTTTCGTCCCCTCGTACTCAAGCTTGAACGACAGAGGCGGGTTCTCTTTGAAGAAATCCTGCATGATCCGTGTTGCCTGTGTCTTGCTGGCCACATGCGTTTTATCAGGCAACTGGAGTTCGATATTGCTGTTGAAGTACTCCGCAAGTTCCTTTGCATCACCGGTTTCAAAAGCGCGGATGATATCCCCCGGGACCAGCTGACCGAATCCGGAAGGCAGCAGGATCAGGAGGATTGATATGAGTATGTATTTTTTCATGGAACCGCTGTTGTTCATACTTTTTGGCCGGGTTTTTGCGTTTGATCCCGAGATTGAATTAAGTTTGTAAAAACAGAGCAATAATCAGACCAATTCTGATCTCACGAAGTTAAAAAAAATAGCCGGATCTGTGTCATTATGAAAATCACACTGCTTTATACCGGAAAAACCAGGTTTTCCTATTTGGAAGAGGGGGTTGGTGATTACCTGAAGAGGATCAGGAGGTATGTGCCGTTGGAGGTGGTGGTGATTCCCGATGTACGGGTTTCAAAGAAGACTGGACAGCCGGAAGTGAAGCGACAGGAGGGGGCGCAGATCATGAAGCGGATCAAGCCGGCCGATCATGTGGTCCTGCTGGACGAGGGAGGAAAGAGGTACAGCTCTGTACAATTTGCCAGGCACCTTGCCTCACTGGAAGGAAAGACCGGGCAGACGGTTTTTGTTACGGGAGGAGCCTATGGATTCGCGGAGGAGATCTACCGGCGTGCGGATGAAAAGCTTTCGATTTCAGACATGACCTTTTCCCACCAGATGGTGAGACTCATATTTGCAGAACAGCTTTACAGGGCTTATACCATCCTGAACGGTGAGCCATACCATCACAAATAGACCTTATGGAGAAGACCGCTGACCATATTTTCAACCTGACCTCAAGCAGGATTTACCGGATCATCGCGCTTGGATTGTTTTTTATAGCGCTGGGTCTGATCCTGGTATTCCAGCACCGGTATTATTCGAACACTTACGGGGAGCGCGACCTGGAGGCGTTTGAGCGTGTCCTCCACGGCAAGGAGCAGGTCATTTCTGAATCCTTTGAGAAGCTGGCCGGGGCATTTAAGGAAAATCCGCCGCTTGCTGTACTTGGCGAAAACAGTGAAGAATTCAGGAAGCTGGCAAATGACGGGATCTATATCTTCTATTATGAAAAAAACAGGCTGAAATACTGGTCGGATCACAATGTACCCCTGCGTCCACGTTGGTCGGCCAGACTGAAATCGCCGGTTTATGAGACGCTGAATGGCACTTATGTGGCGGTGAGAAAACCTGTTGGGGATGATCTTTTGTACGGACTGATCCTGGTCAGGAACAATTACCTGTTTGAAAATAAATACCTGGAAAGCGATTACCAGGAAGATTTTTTACTGGATAACAGGATCGGACTGGAGCGGCAAACCGGGCCCGCACTGTCGGATGTGCACAATTTGGATGGAGACTACCTCTTCTCACTTGATCTCCATTCCAACCTCAGGCAGAATGATACACTTGTTGTACTTTCCTTGCTGATGTTCATGCTGGGTATCGTTGCTTTTTTTGTATTTTTTATCCTGAAAACGGATGCAGCGCGGGAACCTGCGCAGCGAAACGGGTGGTTCAGCATAGGTGCGATCGCGATGCTGGCGATCTCTTTTGTCGTCATTTACCTGGAGGTTCCACGGATTATCTTCGAGGCTGACTTTTTCCGGCCGGGCATTTATGCCAGCCTGACATTTTCGTCGATGGGCCATCTCTGGATCTTCGTATTGCTGGTTTTGATGATCGTCCTCCAGTTTTACTGGTTTTTCGACAGGAGCAGGAGAATACCCGAAAATTTTCGAACACCGCTTGCAGCAGGGATGATCCTTACGGGATCGTTGTGGTTTGTCTTCGCCCACCAGGTGAGCAAATCACTGGTGATTGACTCTACCATCTCTTTCGAGGCATATAAGCTTGATAGCCTGAGTATGTACACGTTTTCCGGACTGTTGATCATCCTCATGGCCTGCCTGGTGTTCATACTGTTTTTCTACAAGGCGCTGCATTATTTTGAACCGCCTTTCAGGACCAGGCAACTACTCATTATTCTTTTACCGGGACTGTTGGCACAGGTGGTTTTTCTCTTCACAGATGCCTGGCACCTGGAGCCTGTCACCCCGCTGTTTTTCATTTTCATTGCTGCCGCACTTGTCTACCTGAGGAGCAGGAAGTCGAAACTGAAATTCTCCAGTTATTTTTTATTGATCATGCTTTTTTCCGTGTTCATCACCATTGATCTGCAAAAGCATACTTCCGAAAAACTGGACTCGGTCAGGGAGATCGAGCTGGCCAAACTCTCCTCGCAGCATGACGCGGTGGCTGAGATGCTGTTCTCCTCACTTACTGATACCCTGCAGACCGACAGTCTGCTGATCAGCAGACTGTCTTATGAGATCATCGATGTGGACCGTATTTATGAGTATCTCCAGCGCGTATATTTTTCGGGTTACTGGACCAAGTATGACATGGCGGTCACCCTGTGCCGTCCTCCCGATAGTGTATTCATTGAGACGCCTTCTGACCGGTGGTATCCCTGTTATGATTTCTTTGGTGAGCTGGTGATACAGGAGGGGATCAAAGTGGAGGAGAGTGACTTTTATTTTCTGAACAACCTGAATGGCAGGATCTCCTACCTGGGGGTAATTCCATACAATGTGCAGGGGGATGAGATCACATTGTTTCTCGAACTGAATTCAAAGATCATCTCCGAGGAACTTGGTTACCCCTCGCTGCTGATGAAACAGGAGGATGAACCTGGGGAACCTTTTTCATATGCCAAATATAATGGAGGGAAGCTCATTACCAGCGGTGGGGTATATAATTACCGGTTGACGCCCGATTATTACACACGGCAGGAGTATACTTTCGAGGAGGTCAGGACCGATGGATATGACCATTCCATCTTCAATGTTGATCCTGAGAACACCGTGATAGTCAGTGTCCCGGTCGTTTCCGTAGTGGATTACCTGATCTCGCTTTCCTACATGTTCGCCTATATATTCTTATTGTTCACACTTTCCTACCTGCTGGTTTCGGCATCGGAGATCCGGACAAATGTGACCTGGGATTTCAAGAACAAGATCCAGTATTCCATGATCGGGGTGCTATTCCTCACATTTCTTGTGATCTGTTCAGGGACAATCTGGTTCATTACTCAGCAGTACAAGATGAAACACCATGATACCCTGCAGAATACAATGCGATCATTGTATATCGAGCTGGTACACAAGGTTGAATACGAGGAGGACCTGCGGAACTGGTCGTCGGAGAGCTATTACAATCTGAATGAGTTGCTGCGCAAATTTTCCAATGTCTTCTATACCGACATCAACATGTATGATGAAGAGGGGATGCTGCTGGCCACCTCGCGGTCGGAGATCTTTGAGCAGGAGCTGCTGAGTGCCCGGATGGACCGGGAAGCCTTCGAGAAGCTCTCCGGCGCTGATTATTCAGCATACATCCATACCGAATCGATCGGAAAAATGACCTATCAATCGGCATATGTTCCCCTGTTGAACAGCGAGAACAAATTCCTGGCGTACCTGAACCTGCCCTATTTTACGCAGCCGGAGATCCTGGCCCAGGAGGTGAGCAACCTGGTGGTGGCGATCCTGAACACCTATGTAATTCTGTTGTTGCTGATCCTGTTCCTGAGTGTGTTCCTGGCCGACCGGATCACGCAGCCGCTGAGGTTCATCCAGAGCAGGATCGCCCAGCTGAGTCTGAGTGACATCAACGAAAAGATCGTTTACAGGGGGAGGGATGAGATCGCCGGATTGGTGGACGAGTACAATTACATGGTTGATGAGTTGGTGAAAAGTGCGGAATTGCTCGCGCAGTCGGAACGTGAATCGGCCTGGCGTGAGATGGCCAAGCAGATTGCCCATGAGATCAAGAATCCGCTTACGCCGATGAAATTGAATGTACAGCATATGCAGCGGATGATCGGGGAGGATACAGACAATATCCAGGAGAAGGTCAACCGGGTCAGCCAGATGCTGATCGATCAGATCGATTCACTCACTGCCATTGCGAATGAGTTCTCTGATTTTGCAAAAATGCCGAAGGCACGGAACAAGCAGATTGACCTGCTGAAGCGGCTGGAGAGTGTGGTCAGTCTTTTTGGCAACAGTGAGGGGGTCTCGGTGGCCCTGGACCTGGGAACCATGGAGACGGCAAGGAGTTATGGTGATCCGGAGCAATTTCAACGGGTGATCATCAACCTGGTCAAAAACGGCATCCAGTCGGTTCCGGAGGGGAGGGAGAAGAAGGTCCGTATTTCGATTGAACCGGCTCCGGAGGATACAGTGCTGATCACGGTATCTGACAATGGCCGGGGCATTCCGACATCGATCCAGGACAAATTGTTCCAGCCCAATTTCACCACGAAGACCAGCGGGATGGGGATGGGACTGGCGATTGCCGCAAATATTGTAAAGTCCATGGGCGGCAATATATGGTACAGGACAAAAGAGGGAGAGGGTACGGAGTTTTTTATCAAACTTCCGCTGGTCACCTGATCATTTTGATTCTGATCGATTTATCACCCCCGAAGCAACAAACAAGATCATTCTCGGGTCGTTTATAAAATAGCGATCCTGCAATGATTTTTTTTTCTATCTTAGATTTCGAATATGATGGCGTACAATAATCTCTTTAGCTTCAAAGGGGCAAAGCTTTTGCCCTTTTTGCTTCTCATGTGTTTTGGGGGCGGGATGGTTATGGGGCAGACCGTCAATATTTCAGGGAATTCAGATAATGCCTATAGCAATATTACAGACTGGGACATTACGCACACTGACGAGCATGACTGGGTGGTGGTGGAGGAGCCGGAGAAATTTGCGATCGGCGATTACGTGATGATCTATATTCTGAAAGGACTTAAACTTGATACAACAAATGGCGAGTTTGAAGGTTACAGATCAAATACCGGGAACTATGCCCTGTTCATTGTTGACACCATCAGGGTCGATACCATCGAATTCAATGCTGCAACAGGCTTTAGAGATGTTGCGGATGCACCAGATCCCGGACGGCGTGAGGGATGGGTGGCCCAGCTGATCAAAGTGCCGGTATATCAGAATGCCAGGGTGACCGGGGAGCTCACTGCACCGGGTTGGGATTCCGTTAATGGATATGGCGGGATACTTGTATTGTTTGTAAAGAACAGGTTGATCCTGAATGCCGATATCAATATGGACGGAAAGGGGTTTTCCGGTGCGGATCCGGCAGGCGATGTTTATAATGGCGATTGCTATGATCCTGTCAGCAACGCATATACGCAAAATTATTATCCAGCTTCAGCTATGGATTCGGCAGGAAGAAAAGGAGAAGGACCGGTTGAGACTACCTATACGAAAACACGGGGAAAAGGAAAATTTATTCTTGGGGGTGGTGGTGGAAACGCCATGTTTTCGGGTGGTGGAGGTGGCGGAAACTATTCTCAGGGATCAAGAGGTGGCGGTCAGCGCGGTGGGTGTGAATCTTACCCGCTAGTTGTTGGAGGGGAAGCAGGAATGGGTTTTAAGAGCTGGTACTATGAAGGAATAAATCTGGAAAATTACCCCAATCGCATATTCTTTGGCGGCGGCGGAGGAACAGGAACACAGGATGCGACCCATCCAGCCACTGCGGGAGGAGATGGCGGCGGGATCGTGGTGATCATTGCGGATACCATAGAGACTGATGGGGTGAGCGGAATCTATGCAAACGGCGAATCTGTGTCAGATTCCACCAATGGTGCCAGTGGTGGCGGAGGTGCTGGTGGAAATATTGTACTTGCCGTAAATGGATATGAGAATACACTAACCTTATCGGCCATCGGGGGAAATGGGGGTAATTCAACAACAGCAGGCGGCGAGGGCGGCGATGGTGGCGCAGGGGGTGGTGGAGCATACTGGTTACAGGAGACAAGTCCACTATTGAATGCAGACATCACCACAAAAGCTCAAGGTCCGGGAAGTTTATCTGGCAGTTCAGCGGGGATCATTAACGATCTTTCGGCTCCGTTGAACGGTTTGGTCTACAACTCTCTTCCTGATGATATTACGGTATGTTCAAACATCATCCCTCCGAAGATCGATGCGGCTCCTCCAAAGGGTGGAGATGGTTCGGAACCTGAGATCACCTGGATACAAAGCAGTGACTCCATCAACTGGGAGGTGGCTCCGGGGGTGAATGACCAGGAGGATTATGAATTCACAGCACCATTGGACTCTACGATGCACTATTCACGCGTGGTGAAGATCGGTGCGTTGACTGATAGTCTGACAACAGCTGTCACCTATAATGTTCTTCCCGCCATCCAGGGCAATCTCATCGCTACCGACGATTTGCTGGCATGCCAGGGAATCGATCCCTATACCAACCTGGAGCCTGTAGATACGCTGAGTGGTGCACATGTGAGCACCGACACCACCTTTGCCTGGCAGGAATGGAATGTGAACGGGGAAACCCCGGTTCCGGCCGCCGGTGTGAATGATGAGCGTGACTATTCCCTTCCAGTGCTGATGGAAAATACCCATTTCAGGAGAGTGGTGAATTCCGGGGTTTGTACCAGCATTTCGGATACGATCACCATCACCGTGCTTGACTCAATTACCGACAATACGGTATCGACGAAAGACACACTTTGCTGGGGACAATCACCCGAACTGTTTGATGGCAGTGTGCCGGAAGGGGGCAATGGGTCGTATGACTATGCTTGGGAAAAGTCATTCTCATCCTCCGGACCATTTATTGACGCGATGGGTGAAGATCAGGATCTCGACTATACCGATTCGGTCTTTCATTCTACTCACTTTTTCAGGAGACTGGTCTATTCAGGAGCCGACAGTTCCTGTGTTGACACAACGGAAATTCAAATTGTTAGGGTGCTGGATACCATCCGGAACAACCTGATCCTGGAAGATGCACTGATCACACTTTGTCAGTTTGACCTGCTTGAGGGGGATGGTCTTACTGGATCATTGCCAGTGGACGGGGATGGGAATTACAGGTATTCCTGGGAGGAGAGCAGTGACCTTTCGGTCTGGTCAGCATTATCGTCCGACCAGACCCTCGCGCCGGACCAGGTTGACCTGGATACCCCAGGTGACCTTTATATAAGAAGAGTGGTATTTTCAGGCAAAGCAGATGTCTGTAAAGACACCTCTGAATTTGTCACCCTTGATATTGTTGAGGCGATCTCTGGTAACACGATCACCCCTTTGGATGAAACCTATTGCTTTGGAGACACCACTGCTGCTGTCTTTACCGGTGCGGTGGCATCAAGTGGCTCTGATGAACTTGGGATCGAATGGCAGTACAGGATGGATGAAGATGTACCTGGAAACTGGCAGGCTGCGCCCGAACCGGCAGGCGGTTTTTCATGGGACTACAAGTATTCCGGGTCCCTTTCTGATACAGTTTACTTCAGGAGATTGGTGTGGGCACGAAAAACGGATTCGGTTTGTACGAGTATTGCGCAGGACTCTGTCATCATCAAGGTACAGGGGCCGATCCAGGACAATCGGATGATCAGTTTGAACGGGGAGATACTTTCTTCGGACTTCGATTCAATCTGTGCCGGTGAAGATATCCTGGTCGCAGCCACATCAGGCGCTGTGATGTCAGGCGGGGATGGAAATTACAGTCCGGTATGGGAGGCAAGCAGCGAATCTGACTTTTCTGGAGTGACCACCCAGGCTGATTTTGATTACAGCAGTAACGACTTCAGGAATACTGTCTACTTGAGACGAATCATCTCCTCAGGTGCTTGTGATGATACGACCGCTGTACTGCTTGTGGAACCGATTGAGTTGCCTGCGGGCCGACTGCTTCTCGCTGCATCCCAGGAAGATACCGTCTGCGCCTCTGAGTGGCCCGTGAACCTGCAGTTGGATCCGCTTCAACTGGATCCGAATGCGCAGTCCTATTCAGCATATGTGAGCTATATATCTGAAAATAATTCGGATTCCGAAGTGTTTGATCTCGATGTGACCGCGAATCCTGTTCTTCCGGTATATGTGGCTGCCGATTCTGCAGAAACCTATCTCTTCACACTTGACAGCATCGTGGACAACCGGCAGTGTGTTTCTGAATCGCCGGATCCCAATCAGCCCGAAGTCCTGGTATTTGAATCACCTGTTGCTACACTGACAGTCTCAGATACAAGCGTTTGTGGTATTGAAATTACCCTCACTGCCAGCAATACAGGGGGTATTGACTGGAAATGGTTTGCTTCAACTGCGAAGGTGGCGCTGGACGGTTCTGATACAGTTACATTCACCTCCACAGAAATGGTTACCACTGCCTTGCTGGATCAGTGGTACAATGATACCATGAAGATCTATTATGGATTCGAGCTTTTAACCGACGAAAGTCTGAACGGTTGCTCAGATACGGCCTGGGTGCACGTGGCACATTTCCAGGAGGTGGAGGAATTGTCTCTTTTGAAGGATACGGCTGAATTTTATTTTGACCAGACCTATAACCTGTTCGCCGATGAGCCGGAACTGAAGGTGGGGATCTCTTACTGGGACGTTGACGACTCAGGCGCAGGGTTTACCGATGACCCGCTTCCAATCGCAACTGATTTTGAACTTGAGCAGGAACATGTATATACCTGGACGATCGAGAATGGGGTGGAATGTGCGGTGCATGAAGATGAACTGGTGGTGATCCAGCATGATCTCAGGCAATATAATGGTTTCTCACCGGATAATGATCCGCTGAACCAGCTGTTTGTGATCCCGGGACTGAATAACGAAGGGGTATTCTTCACCTTCACATTGTTTAACAGCTGGGGAACAAAAGTATATGAGATAACAGATCAGGAGGCAGTGATTTCCACAGTGGAGATTGACGGGGTGGATGAGGAGGAATACATCATCTGGGACGGGACCCTGAGGGGAAAAGAGACGGTGGCTCCTGCGGGAACCTATTATTATACGCTCCATTTCGGTATCAGGAAGAACGGTGAGATCATCGAAGAAGAGACTAAACAGGGGTATATCATTTTGAGAAGATAACAAATGAGGATCAGGGCCATATTCATATTGCTGTTTGCACTGACCTTCGCAAGAGGTCAGGATGGGGCTTTGCCTGATCTTACCAATTACCAGCACAACTGGCTGATCTTCAATCCGGCCTTTTCAGGATCCAGGGATGTCATGAGCTTCTCTTTCTTCTCCAAAGATGAT
The DNA here is from genome assembly GCA_937129385.1 of uncultured Bacteroidota bacterium. Classification (GTDB taxonomy): domain Bacteria; phylum Bacteroidota; class Bacteroidia; order Bacteroidales; genus M55B112. The sequence goes on along the minus strand of CAKZNC010000198.1, from coordinate 9,861 downwards.
GCAATTCTGGATCCCACCTTTCCAGCGCCGAAATTTATCCAGTTTTCCTTGCACTCCCCTTTCGCGAATTCACAGAGCAACGCTTTCGGATTCTCCTATTACAATGAGAAACTCCCGGGATTCGGACCACTTGGGATAAACTTCAGTGAGCCGATACCGCTTTCCCGGCATAACCTTTCGGGTTATTATTCGCACCGCGTAAGACTAAAGAGTGGAGGGAGGCTCTCATTCGGATTGTCTGGTATTCTTGGTTTGAAAAAAACCGACAACAGTTCGATTGATGTCAGGCAGCCTGGAGATCCATGGTTTGCTTCAGATTTTGAACCGGTGCTGACTGGTAATTTCAGTTTCGGGGTGTTGTATTATACGTTTGACAACGAATTTTTTACCGGGCTTTCTGTTCCCAGGTTGCTTCCAGGCGGCGTACTGGTCGACAAGAACAATTATGACCCCGATGTGGCTGAGGATCCGGTGGTGCCTCTGGATACGTTGGATACGGGTACTTTCATCTCCAATTACAATTTCCTCTATACGGTCGGAAAGAAATTTAAAACTGACCATCTGACCATCTATCCCAACTGTCTTCTAAGTTATGTCCCTGCGATCGGATTTCGCAACCTGGATTACATGGTCAGCCTGAACTTTGGATTGATAGAAGAGAAATTCTGGGTGGGAACAACGTACAAATCTGCCAATGATCTTGCAGTCAACATCAATTTCGAGATTTTTGACGGTAAGGGACTTTTGGGGCTCTCATGGGATTTCAGCCTGTCATCAACCCCTGGATATTTTGACAATGCATTTGAAATTATATTCCGATATGATAATCTTACAAAGGTAATCTCTAAAGCACCATTTTATTTTTAAATGAAAAACTGGGTATACATATCGATACTCCTGTTGTCAGGCTTTGCAAGTCTGCATGCGCAACGGTATTCTTCCTCCGAGCAAAAAGAGATTTCAAACCCTGAAGAAAAGGAGCTGGCGCCAGTTTTGTATGATGACGGGATCGTTTTTCTCTCAAATATACTCACTCCATCGGTTAGACGCCCCATTGGTCCCGATGGGAGACCTACCCTTGATCTGTACTTTTCAAAAATACAGGAAGACGGGGGATATGATAAGCCGGTAATCTTTGATTCCCTGTTTGTAACTGACGGGGATGAGGGTCCGGTTACCTTTGCACAAAAAAATACGATGCTCTGCGTTGCCATGCAGAATGGGTACATGGGATTGGGGTTGCCGGACAATGGTCATCATGGTTTGTATTTCTCTTTCAGGCGTAACGGGAAATGGGGCGAACTGGTCCCATTTGAATACAACGATCCGGAAATGAATTACAATACTCCATTTTTATCCCCAGACGGAATGACCCTTTATTTTGCGGCCGACAGTATGATGGAAGGATCCTATGGCAGTTGGGATATCTATGTCTCAAAATTGGTGCAGGGGAAATGGAGCCAGCCAGAGAATCTCGGGAGTACGATCAATTCGGATGCAGTGGAATTCTTTCCATTTCAACACTACAGCGGAAGGATTTATTTCAGCAGCAATGGTCATAATTCCTCCGGAGGCTCTTTTGATATTTTCTTTTCAAAGAATTACGAGGGGAGATGGTTGACACCTGTGCCGGTACCTTCCATAAACTCATTCAATGACGAATATTCATTGATCATTAACGATGAGCTAAGTGAAGGCCATTATTCAAGGAAAACCGCAGATGGTGAATATGCACTATGGAAATTCAGCTACCCGCAGTACGAATCTTTTCCGAACCCACGGCCCATCGAGGAGAACTGGTATTGCTACAGGCTATTTGAAAGAACTCTAGATACGGTCGATTATGAGAACTTCTATTATGAATGGGTAATCAATGATACCCTGCGGATGGCGGGCCATGAGATCGAGTATTGCTTTCCGGGACCGGGAATGTATCATGTTGTTTTTAATGTTACCAATAAGCTTACAGATACGACGAGGTACAATGTTGCTGATCTTGATCTTGATCTCCAATTGATCGAACAACCGGTGATCACTGCGCCAGATACGCTTCTTGTAGATCAGAATATTACTTTCAGTGCAGATGAGACTTACTGGAACAGGTGGGACAGGGGCATTGAGGATTATTACTGGGATTTCGGGAACGGTGTTTGGGCACAGGGCAAAAATGTCCGGTACCAGTACCCTGAACCGGGAGAGTACACCATCATTCTCGGAATCAAGGAGAACAGATCCAGGGAGCCTGAAAAGGCTGCAGTTTATAAGAAAATAACTGTGTTGCCCCGTGAGTGAGAGTCGTTATAATCTTGGTGAAAATTTTAAATTGCACGAATTTTGTATATTTTTATAAAATTGTGTAATGACCATGAGAATGAGATTTTTAATTAGTATAATATATACACTTTTTGCTTTGCAATTGGCTTACTCACAGCCAGTCCCAAGTGCAGAGGAGAACATTCCCTATTTAATGACATTTGGTAATGAAGCAGGGATCAGCTGGGGTGACGATGACTTTTCCCAGGCTTTTTTCTTTAAGATTCCAAAAGATTTCGATCAAAAAGTTTTTATCCGGGTATATGATCCGGACATCGGGGGAGGTATCGACGAGATCAGGGGCTTCTGGGACACCCAATGTCAGTTCGAGGTGTATGGGGGTGATGGATGTCATTCCGAAGATGATGCCCGGGAAACCTCACCATTTGGAAATTATAAAAGCGGCACGTTGCTGGATATGAAGATTTTCGGAGAGAATACCCGTTATGACGGAAGCTGGTATACCTTTGGCCCTTTCAGTCCTGAGGAGGGGGAATTTGCAGAGGAGTTTGACGGATACATCTTTAAAGTGATCTGTGAAGGGATATCGGGGGATGACGGGAATATGTACAGGTATTACCTGAGCACCGAGGCGGATAGAAATAAATCTATCCAGGGTGCAAATGCTTTCGCCTATGAATATTCATTCAGGATGCATAACGATCCTAAACAGGTCTCACACATTTATCCCTATATAGCAGAGGGGACTATTACGGTGAAGGTTTCCAATTTTGACTGGGACAATGACGGAGATATCCTGGTGGTGTCAACAGAACGCCAGGGAGAGATCCTCAGTGTGTCTGGCGAGGAAAACTGGGTCCGGGATCAAATCACGGTACTTGATGGTGAGGTTGGAGGATCCTATGATTTCCAATTCCCGAAGAAGAAGTTTGGTGCACCTGTGCTTAACAACAACGTGGTGGTGAATGTACGGAACCAGTTTGACGAAACCATGCCATTTTATACAAGTCCCATCGGAGGTGTACCCGAATATAAATATGGCATAGGTAAAGAGAAGACAACTCAACCAAAGAAGACAAAGTCATTACCCGGGAATTAATTAGTTGCTGACATATGAAGAAAACACTGATCGCTGTCGTCATTTTATTTGTCTTCAATGCAATGGTTGGCGGTCAGTCCTTTCAGATCATGCAATATGGAATAGAGGACGGACTTTGTCATGATGCCACTTACTCCGTAATCCAGGACAGCGATGGTTTTATCTGGGCAACCACCAGCCAGGGGCTGTGCCGGATGGATGGCAAGCATTTCGTTTCAGAATTTCAGGGGGACACCCTCCCTGGGACCATTGCTTCAATCACTTTCAGGGACAGCAGGGACCGGGTATGGTTTGGATATATGGACGGACAGATTGCAATGCTGGAGGACGGGATTTTCAATGTTTTGCCACAAGAGGATGCGAAGATCTCCACCATTGTCGGGTTTGCAGAATCAATGAATGGGCAAATCCTGGCCATGACACAGCGGAGCGGTTTGATCACTATTGAAAAGGACCTATCATTGGACTATATCACAGAACCTTTTGAGGGTTTGTTTGCATCGTCATTTTTACTTACCCCTGAGGGTTCACTCATCGTCGGCGGATTTAATGGTGCCACACTCTTCACGACTTCGGACGGACCAGGAAATTACCGGAATGCCGGTGCGATCGAGGGACTCCCATTTACAAGGATCCAGACAATCAGACCGGCGATGCAAGCCGGAGCCTACTGGGTAGGTACTGAAGATGAAGGATTGTACCGGATCAATGGTCATGGCAGTAGTGCAGAGGACTTTTCAGTCGTTCGCGCAGGTGCAGACATGGGGCTGGAATACAGCAGTATAAATTCGATCCTTGTAGATAAGAACGGCTATCTCTGGGTCAGTGATTACGGGGTAGGGGTGGTCAGGTTCAGGGTCAATGAAATTTCAGAATTGTCAGGTAAAACAGTTTTTGATGTGGCTGGCGGTCTGCCTGAAGCCTATATCAAAGGGCTGCTAAAGGATGACGAAGGGAATATCTGGTTTGCTTCCCAGGGCAACGGTCTTGCGGTCCTGCGTGACCAGGCATTTACGTTTTATCATGTGGCTGGTGGCGAGAAGGTTCCGGCGATCACAGCCATATATATCGATGGAGATGAGTACTGGCTCGGAAGCAGGGAAGGCAAGCTCTACAGGACACTTGGGTCATCCCAGGGAGACTATGAAGAATTCAACACATCGAATGGTTTGCCGGGAACTCCTGTTTCAGCATTGTGGAAAACTTATGAAGGTGACCTTTATATTGGTACGAACGGCAACGGAGTCTATAAGCTCGACAAAGGGGCCTCTCATTGCTACAGGTCATTTACGGCAGACAATGATCTGGGCAACACTGTGAATGCACTGACCGGTGATGAGGATACAATCTGGATTGCAACAAACGATGGTATCTACAGTATTAATCTGCTGACAGGTCAAATGGGACACCAGACCACCCTCACCGGGTTGCCGCATAATGTGATCAATGATGTGCTGATCGATCAGAATGGCCGGACCTGGATCGCTACACGTGGTAGTGGTATCTATTGTGTAGACGATGAAGAGGGTGACCTGAAATATACCATCCAGGGGAATCCAAAACTTGAATTTGTCAGCCTGGCTGAAGATGAAAATGGCCAGATCTGGGCAGGAACAGCGGAGGACGGTGTGTTCAAATTCGATGAGGACACACTTGCTGTATATTCGCTTGAAGCCGGACTAAAAGAGAAATATACCTATGCGGTTGAGATTGATCCGGATGGATATGTTTGGGTCGGACACCGACTCGGCCTCAGCAGAATTGATCCCGATGGTGGAAACATCACCATCTATGATCAGCAGATGGGATTTACCTCAGATGTAATGTATCGTGCGGTGGATGTTGGTGATGCAGGCCTGGTCCTTTTTGGGACGAACGAAGGCGTGATCGTCTATGATACCTACCAGTCAAAAACTGATACTGTACCTCCGAGGCTCAATATCACGGAGCTGAACATTTCGGATTCGATCTATTCGACCAACTCGCCGATCATGTTGCCTTACGGGGTGTATAAGGTCAGATTCGAATATATTGGCATCAACCTGAGTAACCCCGACCAGGTCACCTATCGATATAAACTTGATGGGTTTGATGACTGGTCGGAACCGACCAGGGAGACATTTGCCAAGTACAGCAGGATTGAAGACGGTGATTATACATTCATGCTTTCCGCATGTGACGGTAACGGGAATTGCACGGGGGAGATAGCGATGATCAATATTTCGGTGAAGATCCCCATCTGGAAAACCTGGTGGTTTATCGTCTCGCTGGTAATCATTGCCATTGTAAGTGTATTCCTGATCATAAAGATCAGGGAAAGAAACCAGAAAGCCCTCCAGGAATACCTGGAACAGCAACTTGATGAGCGCACAAGGGAGGTGATTCACCAGAAGGAGGAGATCGAGATCAAGAACAGGGATATTACCGATAGTATTAACTATGCCCAGCGCATCCAGGCAAGCATTCTCCCTTCGGTGCAACGACTACATGATACCTTTGACGGCTCCTTCGTCTTCTATCAGCCGAGAGATATTGTCAGTGGTGATTTCTACTGGTATGATAAATTAGATGATGATCGGTTCATGATCGTTTGTGCCGATTCAACCGGTCATGGGGTCCCTGGTGCTTTCATGTCCATGATAGGCACTACACTGATCAAGGATATTTGCCTGCGGGAAAATGTCACTACCCCTTCGGAGGTTCTCAAAACACTCGATGAAGAGGTGCGTGAGGCTCTTCACCAAAACAAGGAGACCGACGGCTCCAATGACGGTATGGATATTATCGTTGCCGAGATCAATCTAAAAACCAATAAGTTCGTTGTAAGCTCAGCGATGAGACCTGTGATCCTTTACAAGGGTGGAGAACAGCTGTATGTCAAAGGAAGCAGGAGCTCTATAGGCGGACAGCTGGATGATACAGTTATTGAAAAAGAATTCAGCAATGAAGAGTTCCAGCTTAGTAAGGGGGATATCATCTATATGTTCTCAGATGGGTATCCCGATCAGTTTGGCGGTCCGCTCGGACGGAAATTCAAGATGGTCAGACTGAAAAACCTTCTCAGGGATATTCATGATAAACCCATGGAGGAACAGCATAATTATGTGAAAAGTAACTTCTTCCTGTGGAAAGAGGATCTTGAGCAGGTTGATGATGTGCTCTTTATGGGAATCAAGATCTGATCACTTCAATCGGCGTTCAACTCAATGCCGGAAAGGATCTGTACATCGGTTGTATCTGTGTTACTCCTGTTGAATTCACGGTCGTACAGGTAAAAAGTATAAAAGATCGTATCATACCTGATGATCGGGTATTCAATTGTAACAGAAACTGTTCCTGAAAGCGGCTGCTTATCAAGATAAGGTATGTTGTACTTCAGGATCCCGCCATCTTCACCCGTGATCTCCTTAAATTCGCCATCCTGGTAATCATGCAGGTGCAGGAAAAGGTTGTAGCGCTGTGTATCAGGCATCCCGGCAGCGATAGAATCTGGCCAGGGTTCGAATCCAACGTTGCCATCACCATCTGTAAAACTGAAGTTCAGTTTCCCGGTGAGCACCTCCTGTTCAAGGCTGTTAACGCTGATGTAGAGATAAAAGCTTTCGTAGTCGATGAGCGGGACATCCGGATATACAGGCTGCTCCCTGCACTGGTGGAGTGTCAGTGGTAAAATGATCAGTATAAAAATCAATTTTTTCATCTCTGAGAATTACAGCAAAAATCCTGCCTATTTTTTTCGCATGAAGACCTGAATTGGTACACCGGTGAATTCAAAATTTTCCCTGATCTTGTTCTCAAGATACCTTTTATATGGATCCTTTACGTACTGGGGTAAATTGCAGTAAAATGCAAATGCGGGTGTGTAAGTTGGTAATTGTGTAACATACTTGATCCGTACGTATTTGCCTTTTATCGCCGGTGGATGGTAGGCTTCAATGGCTTCCTGCATCACTTCATTCAACTTCGAAGTGGTGATTTTTCTTTTTCTGTTCTCAAATACCCTGATTGTCTCCTCCAGCGCTTTGTGGATCCTCTGACGGGTAAGTGCAGAAATAAAGATCACAGGGATATCATTAAATGGTGCCAGCTTTTTTCTTACCATTTGCTCGTAATCCTTCATGGTACCGGTCTCTTTTTCAACGAGGTCCCACTTATTGATCAGGACCACAATCCCCTTCCTGCTTCGTTCCACCAGGTGAAAGATATTAACGTCCTGGCTCTCAATACCAATGGTGGCATCAATGAGCAGCATGCAGACATCGGCATGTTCGATGGCTCTTACAGAGCGCATGACAGAATAGAACTCAAGATCTTCCTTTACTTTTGATTTCTTACGGATCCCGGCAGTGTCAACCAGGAAAAAATCGTGGTTGTACTTGGAATATCGTGTGTGGATCGAATCCCGGGTAGTCCCGGAAATCTCCGTGACAATATTGCGTTCTACGCCGATCAGGGCATTGATCAGCGATGATTTTCCAACATTTGGCCGGCCCACCACTGCAATACGCGGCAGTTCATCTTCCTGCTCATCCTTTTCTGACCTTTCAAAACTTTCAACCAGTTGATCCAGCAGGTCTCCTGTTCCACTACCGTTAATGGAGGAAACAGCATATACATCTCCAAGTCCGAGTGCATAAAACAGAGGAGCCTCCATCATCCTGGACGAATTGTCGGCTTTATTGGCCACAAGGAATACCGGTTTATTGATTTTCCTGAGCATCCTGGCAATGGCTTCATCGAGGTCGGTGATTCCGTTGACCACATCCACCATGAATACGATTACATCCGCTTCATCGATTGCGAGAAGGACCTGTTTCCTGATCTCCTCTTCGAAGACATCCTCAGAATTTGTGATGTATCCACCTGTATCAATGACCTTGAAGTTTCGGCCATTCCAGATGACATCTCCATAATGGCGATCACGAGTCACCCCACTGGTTTCATCCACGATGGCCTGCCTGGTCTCTGTGAGCCTGTTGAAGAAAGTTGATTTACCAACATTCGGACGTCCAACGATTGCAACGATATTCCCCATGTTTTTTTGATTACCTGTATCCGAAATTTTTCAGTTTTCTTTCGTTATTGCGCCAGTCCTTCTGTACTTTCACATACATCTCCAAAAATACTTTTTTGTTGAAAAAAGTCTCCATCTCTATCCTGGATTCTTTGCCTACTCGCTTGAGTGCTTCACCTTTGTGGCCTATGAGGATTCCCTTCTGGCTCTCTTTCTCAACATAGATCAGGGCCCGCATGCGGATGATCTCCTGCTCCTCGCTGAAGGATTCGACCTCCACCTCCACGGAATAGGGGATCTCCTGTTTGTAATGCATGAGGATCTTTTCCCTGATGATCTCGCCCACAAGGAACCTTTCGGATTTATCCGTGAGCATGTCTTTTGGAAAGAATGGCGGAGATTCGGGCAGTAATTCCAGGATCCGCTTGAACAGGTAAATGACATTGAATTTCTTCAAAGCGCTGATGGGAAGTATTTCCGCCCCGGGCAGTTGTTCCTGCCATGCTGCAACGCGTTTCTCCAGTGTCTCCTGGTCCGACAGGTCGATCTTGTTGATCAGGAGCAACACAGGTAAACTGGTAGTTCGGAGTGCATCAAGGATAACGTTACCCTTTCCGGGCTGTTCCCCAATTTCTGTGATATAAATGAACACATCTGCATCAGCAAGTGCACCCCGGGCACTTTTGAGCATAATTTCCTGAAGCTTGTAGTTGGGGTCCAGTATTCCGGGTGTGTCGGAAAAGACCACCTGGTAATCATCATCATTGACGATTCCCTGGATCCTGTGCCTGGTTGTCTGTGCCTTGGAGGTAATGATCGACAACTTCTCCCCAACGAGCTGGTTCATCAATGTGGATTTGCCAACATTGGGTTTGCCAAGGATATTGACAAAACCTGCCTTATGTACTGCTGTCTTATTCAAAAGCGTTTGATTTTAACATCCTGATCTCATTGTCTGTCAGGAATCTCCACCTGCCGCGAGGAAGGTTTTTCTTGGTCATACCTGCAAAATAGACGCGGTCCAGTTTGGTGACATTGTATCCCATTTTTTCGAAGATTCTTCTCACGACCCTGTTTTTTCCTGAATGGATCTCCAGTCCGATCTCCCGCTTATTCTCTTTACTTGCGTAAGCAATGGCATCCACCTTGATCAACCCGTCGTCCAGCTCAATTCCTTCAGCGATGGTATTCAGATCTGCATGGGACATATTCCGGTCCAGGAACACATGGTAGATCTTTTTCTTGTTAAAAGAGGGATGTGTCAACCTTCGTGTAAGATCCCCGTCATTGGTGAATAGCAGTACTCCGGTGGTATTCCGGTCTAGTCGGCCCACCGGGTAGATCCGTTCCTTGCATGCGCGTCCGACCAGATCCATGACTGTTTTTTTTGCATGCGGATCGTCTACCGTGGTAACATAGTCTTTTGGCTTGTTGAGCAGGAGGTATACCTTCCGTTCATTCCCGCGCCTCTCCC
>CAKZNC010000197.1 GCA_937129385.1 uncultured Bacteroidota bacterium | reverse complement strand
CCTGCCCCACTCATCAATCTCTTTCCAGTCCCGGAAATCTCCAATTTCGGGTTGATCAGTCTTTTGCCCTGGAAGCCTTTGATGGCATATAACCCCCCAGAAGCTGATAAGTTGACTCACCTGGCAGGGAATAATTGGGTAGATTGTAAAAACATTTATTATTTTTGCAGTCCCGGGGCATTAGCTCAGTTGGTTTAGAGCGCTTGCTTGACAGGCAAGAGGTCACTGGTTCGAATCCAGTATGTCCCACAAGACTGAAAAATCTGGACGGGTATTAACCGATCAGCCTGTCAAAAGACGCTATGATCGTTCTGGTCACTTCATTGTCCGGACTGAACCTGATTTCGTCGAGCTTCCTTACGGGAAGTACTTTTGGGGATGTGCCGGAAATGAAACAGCTGACCATTTGACCGGCCTCTTCAAGGTCAAGAACCTTTTCGATCACATTGAACCGCTGATTTCTGCAGATATTCAGCACGTGCTTGCGGGTGACCCCGGGCAGGATCATATTTTGCGGTGCTGTAATAACCTGCAGATTGTCGTTTATGAAAAACAGGTTGGACCGGCTGCCTTCAGTAAGCTTGCCTTCCTGGTTCATCAGGATGGCTTCGTAAACGTACTCATCCCTGATAAATTTTCTCACGTTGTGCCGAAAATCCTCGTTCCACCTTTTTATATTGGGATCGGGACGTTCATAAGCATAAGATTTTGTATGGACACCTTTTTGATAATCCTCTTCCGATGGATAAAAATGGGGAATAAAAAAGCAGGCGATGTGAGGATCGCCCAGTCTGCGGAATACCACCAGCTTGATATTGCCGTTTCGGATTGGAAGCACATCCTGCAGCTGCTCCAGGTTGTGATAGAGCATCTGTTTGTCCGGACAGCTCATGCCGGATCCTGAACAGGACGATTGCAGACGATCAAGATGATCCTCCGCAAAAAGGAGATGACCGTCGATCTGCCTGATCACCTCGTACAGGATTCCTTCTGAAGGATCCGGGGTGTATTCTGCCGGACTGGCCGGTTGGCCATTCAGGATAATCTGATCACCTCTTATTTTTTCCATCTGTCAGTCTGCCGTTAAAGAGCGGGCAGGATCCATGCGGGAGGCTTTCACCGATTGCCAGCTCACTGTAATGATTGCAATTACCAATGATACCAGCAAAGATACACCAAACGACCAGAAGGGGAAATCATTCCTGAACTCAAAATTCTCGAGCCAGCGTTTCATTACGAGCCACGACAGGAACCAGGCCACAACATTGGAGATGATCACCCATTTTGAGAACTGGGTCAGGAATAGCCCCAGGATCTGGTTTTGGGTCGCGCCCATTACACGCCTGATGCCGGTTTCCTTCTTTCGCTTGGCAGTCATGAATGAGGAAAGCCCGAGGAGTCCGATTGCAGAGATGAACATCACCAGTACAGTGAATGCAATGAAAAGACTGAAAATGATGCGCTCCTGGCTGTAAAGCTTATCAATTTCCTCGTCCAGGAATGCATACTGGATCGGGTAGGAAGGATTGAATTGTTCGCGTGTCTCCTTGATCCATTCTATTGCTGCAGGTCCCTGACCTTCACTAAATCTTACAGAGAGGGTTCTGAGGAACTGACCTTCATTGACCCGAAGGACGATTCCGTCAACCGGGTTGTGCAGTGATGCATAATGAAAATCTTCCACCACGCCAATGACCTGACCCTCCGGGGGACCCTGTCCGTCTAATGATACTCCCGGTCTGAATCGTTTTCCCACGGAAGCGGACCCGTGGTTAAATTCCCTTGCTACTGCTTCGTTTATTATGAAAGCCGATTGCGGGTCGGATCCGAATTCTTTGCTGAATTTCCTTGCATTGGGCTGCGCTTTGAGTTGCAGACCATATACATCAATAAAATCGAAATCCACAAATATACTGTTGACTGTATTTTCCAGCATTTCTCCATTGTCACCCTCAACTGTCATCACCTGCTTGCCGACAAATCGTCCCGGCACAGAGGTGGACCTTGCCGCACCTTCTATGACCGGACTGCGTAACAGCTCGTTTTTAAATGCCTCCACATTGTTGACAATTGCAGAATCATTCAATTGAAGAGTGATGATCTGATCCTTGTCAAACCCCAGGGGTTTGTTCCTCATGTAGTTCAACTGACTTGCTACGACGATGGTACCGACAATCATTGCGGCCGAGATCACAAATTGAGAAATAACAAGGATCCGGCGGATCCATCCCTTCTCCCTGAGACCGTCGGACCCACCCTTCATGATGGCCACCGGGTTAAAGGAAGCAAGATACCAGGCTGGATAGAGGCCGGAAAGGAACCCTGTGAACAGGGTCAGGCCAGCAATAAATAGAAGGATTCCAGGCTTGAATATGTCAATAAGTCCAAATCCTTTCTCGGAAAAATTGTTGAAGATAGGAAGCAGGATCATAATGAGCAGTAAACCAAGGATGGCCGCAAGTCCGGCCGAGATCATCGATTCTCCAAGGAACTGTCGTCTCAATATTCCCTTCGAAGCTCCGCCAACCTTCCGTATGCCAATCTCTTTCCCCCTGCGTGCCGCCCGGGCAGTTGTGAGGTTGGTATAGTTCACCCCTGCAATGAATACGAGAAAGATGGCAATGATGCCAAGGATGTAGATATAGTTCATGTTGCCCTTCTGAAGATCCCAGGTGAGCTCCTCTTCCTGGTAATGTACATCGGCAATATTTGTCATTCTCAATTCAAAGGAGGCCTCAAGCCTGTCCCCAAGCTCACGCATGTATTTGTCATAGAAATCAGGAAATTTGTCAAGCACCATTTGGGGAGTGGTATTGGGAGCCAGGAGTACATAGGAATAGGTGTTTACATTCCAGAAGGAATTGGAACTCCTGTCATTGAACCTCTCACTGCCAATTTGTTCCTCGATGGTTTTTGTAGATAGAACACCGTTGAACCTGAGATGCGTGTTCCTTGGCAGATCCCTGAAAACACCTGTGATCCTGTACTCCGAACCATCCAGGTTGCGCAGACTCTCGTTGATGACATCATCTGTGCCAAAATACTTCATGGCCAGACTCTTGCTGATCACCATCGTAAGCGGTTCGGTGAGTGCAGTGCGCCGATCCCCTCTCAGGAGATCCAGGGTGAGAACGTTGAATATTGTTGAATCGGCGAGTACGACGCTGTCTTCCTTGAATACATCCTCTCCACTTCTAAAATATATGCCCTGGTTGGGAAGTATCCGTGTCATCTCCTCGATTTCAGGATATTCATCCTTCAGGGTGGGGGCAAGAGGAATCTGTGTAATGGCGGTTAGATCAGTCTTTCCGTTGATATAAAAATTACCTTCCAGGCGATAGATCCGCTCATGTTTTTCGTTGTACTTGTCAAAGGACAGTTCATCCTGAATGTAAAGAAAGATCATAATGGCAGAGGCGAGTCCCACCGCAAGTCCGAACAGATTTAAAATGGCATAGAACCTGTCCTTCAGACTAAACCTGAACAGGGAGGTGAAGTAATTTTTGATCAAAGACATATCAGTGGTTTTGAGGTTTTAAATGACCGATTACATGCATATCCCGCATTTCCGGATCAATCGTTTACAGATCTCCGGCCTGGTTACCATCTTCAATCCATATGCCAAATCGTTTAATTAACACGAAGATAGCTGATAAGCGAACCTTTCGTACATTAAAAAGTGTTCTTTTTCGAGAATATAGTGTCCGAATCCGGACATTTTTGTGTTATATTCACGGTGTTCAGTTCCAAAACATGCGAGCTGACCGGATGCCGGAAAATGCAATGAGAGCCATCTGAAAGCCACATGCAACTGTTTGCTGGTATTGAGACTCTACTATTGTACCGGAGAATGTGAAAAGCGACACCTCAGGTTCTGTTTCTAAAAATTTTGTTACTTTTACCCATACAGTTTCAAATCGACAGACTGAGGTTGATTTTGTGGCACCTAATCTGTAACTATGAGCAAACTGATCTTCTTTGTCGACGACGATAAAATGATTATCAACCTGCTGGAATATACCTTCCAGAGCCGTCAACAATATGATGTCAGATCCTTCATTTCAGGGGAGGATTGCCTTGAGGCAATAGACCTTGAACCCGACCTGATCGTACTTGATCATCAGCTGGCTGGTGCAGGAGAATCAAAAATGGACGGAATAGAGACGCTTGAGAAGATCAAACACGTGAACCGGGAAATACCCGTGATCGTACTAACTGCCTATGGAACAGATGAATTATCAGACGAATTCATCAGCAAAGGCGCAGCACGGTTCCTGACCAAGGATGATTACTTTATTGACTCCCTCATCAATACCATTGGTGAGGTATTAAATTAGCAGAATATACCCCCTTCTTTCATTTTTACAACTGCCTGACAATCTTCCGGATGATAAACGTGCGGGGGGGCAGCAATTTATTTTTTTTATATCATAAGTTTTTTTACTTTTGCAACCCGAAATTCGACGTAGTGTGAAGAAGAATGGTGAATATGTGATCCGGTTCTCGGAGCTGAAGGAGGACACAGAAACGTTTGAGTTTGACCTGGGGAAAACGTTCTTTCAGGATAATTCCAGCAATAACTGGGAATCGGGAAATGTGGGGGCAAATGTGGATATCACGAAAAGGCCCGACGGCATCTCATTGGACTTACAATTGAGCGGAGAACTGACAGTGATCTGTGACAGGTGCCTGGATGCATTTCCATACAGGATCGATACAGTACAAAGATTGTACGTGAAGCATGGACATGAGACCATGGAACTGGACGATGATGTTGTCGTTGTTTCGCGTGATGAAAACCAGATTGATCTTGAAGGTTATTTTTACGAATACCTGGTACTCGCGCTTCCGGTGAAAAGGACACACCCGGAAGACAGTAATGGAGAAAGCACCTGCAACAGCCAGATGCTGAATAAACTTGAAGAGCATATTATTGCGGAGGATACTGAAAAAACAGACCCCCGTTGGGATGATTTAAAAAAACTAATGGATAAAAATTAAAAGGCATGGCACATCCAAAAAGAAAGACATCGAAACAAAGAAGGGATAAAAGGCGCACGCATTATAAAGCTGAAGCACCCACCCTTTCGACCTGTTCAACAACCGGAACAGTACACCAGCGTCATCGTGCCTATTATGTAGATGGCAACCTTTATTACAAAGGTAAACTGGTGATCGATAACGAGGCCGACCTGGCCTGACAATTTCCCCTGCGGGAAGCCTGAAAACGCAATATGCGTATTGGCATTGATATGATGGGCGGGGATTATGCCCCGGAAGCTGCTATTGAGGGAAGTGTGCTTGCAAGAGAGGCGCTGCCCCCGGATACAGAGATCGTGTTGTTCGGCAGCAAAGATTTGATCACCGGGAAAGCCCGGGAGATGAACCTGGATATTTCAGGGTTTGAATTGATCCATACCCCCACATGGGTGGAGATGGGAGAACATCCCTTAAAATCATTCTCCAGGAAACCGGATGCCAGTATATTTCTCGGACAAAAACATTTAAGACGCGGGGAAGTGGACGGATTTTGCAGTGCAGGAAATACCGGTGCCATGCTGATCGGTGCAATGCAGATCATTACCCCTGTATCCGGACTTATCAGGCCGGCCATCTCGGCGCTGATCCCCAACATGGAGGGCCCCGATTCGGTGATCCTTGATGTAGGGCTCAATCCGGACGCCAGGCCTGATGTGCTTTACCAGTACGGGATGCTGGGTAGTATGTATGCCCGCCTTGTTAACCAGATCAATACGCCCAGGGTATCCCTGCTGAATATAGGTGAGGAAGAGGAAAAGGGCAACCTTGTCACGCGAAGCACTTACCAGATGATGGCCGACAGTGATGACTTTAATTTTATCGGCAACATGGAGGCAAACAGTCTGTTTGTCAGTGCAGAGACAGATGTACTGGTTTGTGATGGCTTTGTTGGGAATATCGTGCTGAAAGAGGCAGAAGCTTTTTACAGGCTCATTTCATCGAAAAAGGTGTGCAATGGTTATTTTGAAATGTTTAATTTTGAAAATTTTGGTGGAACCCCGGTGCTTGGAGTGAATGCACCATTGGTTATTGGCCACGGCATCTCAAACAGCAAGGCCATCAAGAATATGATTATCCAAACCGGCGAAGTGGTTGGTTCGGGTTTGACAGCGCATATTAAGGAAACTTTTAACAAACAGGTATGATTGCGGCAGGTATAACAGGGATATCCGGTTGGGTTCCGGAATACAGACTTACAAATGATGAGCTGAGCACAATGGTGGATACCACCGATGAGTGGATCATGCAGCGTATAGGTATCAAAGAGCGGCGGATTCTGAAAGGAGGCCTGGCCACGTCAGACATGGGCACGGAAGCTGTGAAGAAGCTGCTGGAAAAAACGGGTACCAAGCCAGGGGAGATCGATCTCGTGATTACCGCCACCATCACCCCTGACATGCAGTTTCCTTCAGTTTCCACATTGATCTGTCACAAGGCAGGACTCACCAATGCATGGGGATATGATCTGGCTGCAGCCTGTTCAGGGTTTCTTTTTGCACTTACCACAGCAGAAAAATTTATCACAAGCGGTGCACATAAGAAGGTCATCGTTGTAGGTGCTGATATGATGTCTGCCATTACAGATTATACCGATCGTACAACTTGTCCGCTGTTCGGGGATGGGGCAGGAGCAGTGCTCCTGGAACCTGTGGAAGAGGGACTGGGTCTCATTGACAATATCCTGGAGGTAGATGGAAGCGGCTATAAGAACCTGCATATGAAAGCAGGCGGTTCATTGCGTCCCGCATCAATCGAAACAGTACAAAACAGGGAGCATTATGTATTCCAGGAGGGACAGGCCGTTTTTAAGGTGGCCGTCTCAAAAATGGCAGACGTCTCCGTGGATATCATGAAAAGAAACAAGGTCAAACCCGAGGAGCTGAAGTGGCTGGTACCCCACCAGGCCAATATGAGGATCATCGAGGCCGTTGCGCGGAGAATGGGGATCAATAAGGAACAGGTGATGATCAACATTCAGAAATACGGGAACACAACAGCCGCAACCATTCCCCTGTGCCTGTGGGAATACGAATCCCGGATAAAAAAAGGTGACAATGTGATCCTGGCTGCATTCGGAGGCGGATTCACGTGGGGTTCGGTATACCTGAAATGGGCCTACGATCCGAAGTAACAGGATCCTGCTATGACAGCTCAGCGCCTGAGAGGATTTACTGATGCCGGAACTTAGCCTCTGCTTCACAAAGTATCTTTTCCATAGATTGTCAAAAATTGAGGAAGTGAAATAATTTCTATCTTTACCCGACGTTAACGAACTAGTGATTTACATACAATAATTATAGATACAATGGCAAAAGTTGCTGAATCAGAAAACACCAACAAGATCAACATGATCGGAGTGGGAACTACCATCGAGGGAAATATCAGCTCCAATGAGAACATCCGTTTTGACGGTATACTGATCGGAAACCTCTCTACGAAAGGAAAGGTGTTTATTGGCGAATCCGGAAAGGTGAATGGTGAGATCAAGTGTAAGAATTGTGAGGTCGAAGGTGTGGTTGAAGGCAAAATCACCATCGAGGAACTGTTGTCGCTCAGGTCGATGTCCAAGGTATACGGAGAGATCAGGACCAGCAAGCTTGCCATTGAACCCGGCGCTATTCTGACCGGAAAATGTGATATGGGTGGAAAACGAGAATCAGTCAGCGAACCAGCCAAAAAAGAAGAAAAGTGATTCACAGGGCCGCTCAGGCCTGAATGACTATCTCAAATATGCCGGTATGGGATTCCAGATGCTGGCCATCATCGGCATCTTTGCCTGGGTAGGCATCCGCCTTGATGAACGCTCATCCCGGGAAACACCCCTGTTTACCGCAATCCTTTCACTGCTCGGTGTGATCATTGGTATCTATACGGCATTGAAGGATTTTATTCGACCGAATGATGATTCCTAAATTCAGGAACCTGCTGATATTGCTGACGGTTTACATGGTCTTGCTGATCGCCGGACTCCTGGTGCTGGATCATGTGGACACACTGCTTTCGCCTGCACGATATGCAACACTGCTTTCACTGATGACGGCCGTGACAATAGGAGCCTACCTGCTTGTTGCCATTGGAGCCGGTCAAGACCCGGAGCGCCGGGGTATGCTATTGATTGCTGCGATCGGCGGAAAATTTCTTGCTTACCTTATATTAATTCTAATCTTTTGGGCCCCTGGAAAAAATCTCTCAAAGGACTTTATCATTACTTTTTTTGTGCTATATTTAGTGCTTACATTTTTTCTGATTGGAATTCTGTATAAAACATTGAAATCAAATTGATTAGCAACGGTGTTGATGACTAAAAAAAACATAACGGGAGCCTTCAGGGTCCTACTATTCTCTGTTCTGTTTAGCAGCATTTCCCTTTTTGCACAACACAATAATACCAGTCCACAGTCAGAACACCACGATTCCGACATTCAGCATGAAATGCAATCAACCAAACATGGCGATGAACATGCCGGGGAGGAGTCGGAAGAATTCAATGCCTCAGAGGTGATCCTGGAACACGTCAAGGATTCCCACGGATGGCATATTCTGACCACTAAAGACGGGCACCATGTAAATGTACCCCTCCCGGTGATTTTGTTCAGTAAGCATTCGGGTTTCCATATATTCATGTCTTCAAAGATTGGCCATGGTCACAGCTACAAAGGGTTTGAATTGGGTCACGGCACAATCATGATTGAAAACAGCAAGGGAGAGCTGACAGAAAAGTCTGTTGAGGGAAAGATCCTCGAGCTGGATGAAGAGGGTAACCTTGTGGGTGCAGGTCTTCCACTTGATTTTTCTATAACGAAGAATGTCTTCATGATGTTCCTCGCCGTGCTGATCCTGATCATTGTCTTCCTCAGTGTTGCGAAGTCCTACAAAAAGAGAGGTGTTGCAGCCCCGGGTGGATTGCAGGGATTCCTCGAACCACTCATCGTATTCGTGGAGGAGGACATTGCGATTCCGAATATCGGGGAGACAAAATATGCCAGGTATATGCCGTACCTGCTGACCATCTTTTTCTTTATTCTCATCCACAACCTGATGGGGCTGATTCCGTTTTTTCCATTCGGAGCGAATGTTACAGGCAACATTGCCGTGACGATGGTGCTGGCCCTCTTTACCCTGCTGATCACCAATTTCAGTGGGAACAAAGCATACTGGAGGCATATATTTGCTCCGCCGGGGGTTCCCAAGTTGCTTCTGCTCATCATGGTCCCTGTGGAACTGCTTGGGATCCTTACAAAACCATTCGCACTGATGGTGCGACTTTTTGCAAACATAACTGCCGGGCACATTATTGTACTGAGCCTGGTATCATTGATATTTTTCTTTAAGAGCGTGTTTATGGCTGTGCCATCACTGGTCCTTGTTATTTTCATGGACATGATCGAAATACTTGTGGCATTTTTGCAGGCATATATATTCACGCTTCTTTCAGCCTTATTTATTGGACTGGCGATGCCCGAACACGAGCATGTCCAGGCGTAGTTTTATTAATTAATATGTAGTATTATGACAGGAACATTTGCAGCAATCGGAGCAGGACTCGCAGTGATCGGAGCAGGACTCGGAATCGGTATGGTGGGTGGACGCGCAATGGAAGCCATTGCTCGTCAGCCAGAAGCAACCGGTAAGATCCAGACCGCAATGATCATCGCAGCCGCTTTGATTGAAGGTGTTGCGCTGTTTGCAGTGGTAGTTGCACTGATTACAAACTAAAGCGTATTAAAAGCGATCTGCAACGGTTGGTTGCAGATCGCTTGATTTTTAAAATGAATTAAAACAGAATATTATGGATCTTGTTACGCCCGGAATAGGAATGATCTTCTGGACTACCTTGTTCTTCCTGATCCTGCTTTTTATACTGGGTAAATTTGCATGGCCAGCCATTCTGTCGGCCGTTCATGCAAGAAACGAAAGTATTCGTAAGGCCCTTGATTCAGCAGAGAAAGCAAGGGAGGAGATGGCACAATTGCAGGCCGATAATGAAAAAATCCTTGCAGAAGCAAAGCAGGAACGAGATGCGATGATGAAAGAAGCACGCAATGTGAAAGATAAGATCATCTCAGAAGCAAAAGAGAAGGCAGGGGAAGAGTCTGCAAAACTTCTTAAACATGCCCGGGAGGCTATTCAGAATGAAAAAGCCTCCGCCATTACCGAGATGAAGGAACAGATGGCATTGCTGTCTGTCAGCATCGCCGAGAAAGTTTTAAGACAGAAGCTGAGTGGTGATAAGGAGCAGAAGGAACTTGTGGACAAACTTGTTGATGACATTGACCTGAACTGAATCCCTGATGAACGACAGTAAAATATCAGTCCGGTATGCCAAAGCACTCTTTGAAAGTGCCCTTGAAAAAAATATCCTTGAAAAGGTGAAGGAGGATATGGAGGATGTGCAACGTGTGGCTGAGTTGGCAGAGTTCCAGCACCTGCTTGTCAACCCCGTGGTGAGGGAGTCGGATAAGATCAGGCTCTTTGAAGAGGTGTTTGGGAAACGCATCCAAGCACTTACACACTCATTGCTGGTATTGGTGATACAAAATGGACGGGAGGTATTTATTCCTGGTATCGCGAGGAATTATATTCGCCAATACATGAACCACAAGGGGATCAGATCTGCCGTATTCACCAGTGCCACGCCGATGGGTGACGAATTAAAAGACCGTGTCGGGAAAGTGATAGGAGAAGCATTGAAAAGTCCTGTTGACCTGGTGACAGGAGCTGACGAAGACCTGATTGGGGGATTTGTTCTGCGTATCGAGGATATGCAATATGATGCCAGCGTTGCAGCCAGTCTGAAAAAGGTAAAAAAACAATTGTTAAAATAAACGTAAAAGCATAAGTATATGGCCCAGATCAAACCTTCAGAAGTATCTGAAATACTTAAAAAACAACTTGAAGGATTTAAAAGCGAAATTGAACTGGAAGAGGTCGGTACCGTACTCCAGGTTGGTGACGGCATTGCCCGTATATACGGACTGAACGATGTTCAGGCAAATGAGTTGATCGAATTCGACAGCGGTGTGATGGGAATCGTGCTGAACCTCGAGGAAGATAACGTTGGAGCTGTGCTGCTCGGGTCATCCGAACTGATCAGTGAAGGAGATACTGTAAAAAGAACAAAACGTATCGCTTCGATCAAGGTGGGTGAAGAACTTTGTGGCAGGGTGATCAATACACTCGGCGAGCCATTGGACGGGAAAGGCCCGATCAAGGGAGAACTTTACGAGATGCCAATCGAAAGAAAAGCTCCGGGTGTGATCTTTCGTCAGCCTGTGAATGAACCTCTGCAGACCGGGATCAAGGCAATTGATGCCATGATACCCATCGGTCGCGGACAGCGGGAGCTCATCATTGGGGATCGCCAGACTGGGAAGACGGCCATTGCCATTGATACGATCCTGAACCAGAAGGAATTTTACGACAAGGGCAAACCGGTGTATTGTATCTATGTGGCCATTGGCCAGAAGGGAAGTACCGTAGCCAATGTGCTTAAAACACTTGAAGCGAATGGCGCAATGGATTATACGGTCATCGTTTCTGCAACTGCGTCGGACCCGGCAGCACTACAGTTTTATGCCCCCTTCGCAGGCTGTACCATCGGTGAATATTTCAGGGATACGGGACGACCTGCACTGATCATCTACGACGACCTCTCCAAGCAGGCAGTATCATACAGGGAGGTATCCCTGCTGCTGAGAAGACCTCCGGGACGGGAAGCATATCCCGGTGACGTGTTTTACCTGCACTCAAGATTGCTTGAACGTGCAGCGAAGATTATCCAATCTGACGAGATCGCTGCCAATATGAATGATCTGCCGGAATCGCTTAAACCGATGGTGAAGGGTGGTGGATCACTCACTGCCCTGCCAATCATTGAGACCCAGGCTGGTGACGTTTCAGCATACATTCCTACAAATGTCATCTCCATTACAGACGGACAGATATTCCTGGAGTCCAACCTCTTTAATGCAGGGATCCGGCCGGCCATTAACGTGGGTATTTCCGTATCACGTGTTGGAGGGAATGCACAGATCAAAGCGATGAAAAAGATCGCGGGAACACTGAAGCTTGACCAGGCACAGTTCAGGGAGCTGGAGGCATTTGCAAAATTTGGGTCCGACCTGGATGCTGCTACAAAGGCTGTACTCGATAAGGGCAGGAAGAACGTTGAGATACTGAAACAACCGCAGTATACACCTTTCCCTGTAGAGAAACAGATTGCAATCATCTATTGTGGGACAAAAGGATTGTTGGGGGACCTGGGTATTGACCAGGTGCAACAATTCCAGGTAGAGTTCCTGGAACTGCTGGAGCTTAAACATAAAGATGTATTGAAGCAGCTGTCGGAAGGAAAACTGACGGATGAGATTACATCTGCGATTGAATTGGTTGCCAAAGACATTGTGGAGAAATTAGAAAAATAGCAATGGGCAATGGGCAAAGGGCAATGGGCAAAGGGCAAAGGGCAATGGGCAATGGGCTATGGATCCTGACGCACTACGCACTAGGCACTACGCAAAACGCATAACGTACAACACAGAACGTAACAATGGCAAATCTGAAAGAGATACGGGTAAGGAGAGAGTCGGTAGCCTCTACACGACAGATTACCAGTGCCATGAAAATGGTGGCCGCTGCAAAACTCAAGAAGGCACAGGATGCCATCCTGCAGTTGCGCCCCTACGCAGAAAAACTCCAGGAGATCCTGGGGAGTATCAGCGGAAGCCTGAAATCAGATGAAGAAAATGTCTATGCCAGGGAACGGGAGGAGGAGAATGTCCTGATCGTATTGATCACCTCGAACAGGGGATTGTGTGGGGCGTTTAACAGTAACGCGATCAAAGCCGCCATACATGCAGCTCTTGAAACCTATTCCACGCAGATGATGGCCGGGCAGGTACACTTTGTTGCCATCGGTAAGAAAGGGAACGATTTTTTGAGGCGGAACGGCTACAATATCATCCATAACGGCAGTGAGCTTTTTGATGAGCTTACCTTTGAAAATTCAGCGCAGATCGCTCAAATGATCATGGATCTTTATGTGGAAGAGGAGTATGATCATGTGGATCTTGTATACAACCAGTTCAGGAACGCTGCCACCCAGATTCTCACGACAGAGCAATTCCTTCCGATCAGTATAGAAGAGCTTGCAGATGGAGATACACCGACAGTAAATGCTGATTATATTTTTGAGCCCTCAAAGGAGTATATCCTGCAGGAGATGGTTCCACGGTCGCTGAAACTGCAATTCTACAAGGCGATCCGTGATTCTTTTGCCTCTGAACACGGTGCGAGAATGACAGCCATGCATAAGGCGACAGACAATGCCACCGAAATGATGAAGGAACTGGCTCTTGAATACAACAAAGCACGCCAGGCCGCCATCACCAACGAGATCATCGAGATCGTGGGTGGGGCAGAAGCGCTGAGCGGCTAGTATTCAGCCCAGCTCTTGATGGGAATGGTGTCGATATCAATCTTACAGATTGCGTAAATGAATGCGCTTGCCAGCCTGGCGTTGGTGATCAATGGTATATTGAAATCTACAGCCGAACGGCGGATGGTGTAATCGTTCGACAGTTCATGGGAGGTCAGGTTCTTGGGTATATTGATCACCAGGTCGATCTGGCCCCCTGCCATGTGGTCGACCACATTAGGCTTCTTGTCTTCATCCGGCCAGGCCAGGTCGATGGAGTCAAACCCATTGAGCTTCAGGAACTCATGTGTCCCGTGGGTAGCATACAAATTGTACCCGCGATCCACCAGCATCCTGCATGAGTTGATCAACTCCACCTTCGAACGCATCGGTCCGGTCGACAGGAGGATGTTCTTTTTCGGGATCCGGTATCCCACCGAAAGCATGGCTTTCAGGATGGCTTCATAATAGTTGTCCCCGATACATCCCACCTCACCGGTGGACGACATATCCACACCCAAAACAGGATCGGCTTTCTTCAGGCGGGAAAATGAGAACTGCGGAGCTTTGCACCCGATGTAATCAAGATCAAAGATCGATTTATGTGGTTTCTCAACCGGAAGATCCAGCATCACCCTTGTGGCCTGGTCGATGAGATTTGACTTCAGGACCTTCGATACAAAGGGCATGCTCCGGGATGCCCTCAGGTTGCACTCGATCACCTTGATGTCGTTGTCCTTGGCCAGGAATTGCATGTTGAACGGACCCGAGATCTGCAATGCTTCGGCAAGCTGACGAGCAATTTTTTTGATCCTCCTGACGGTTTCAAAGTAGATCTTTTGTGGAGGAAAGACCATCGTGGCATCCCCCGAATGAACTCCTGCGAACTCAACGTGTTCGGAGATCGCATAGGAAAACAATTCACCCTGTTTTGCGACGGCATCGATCTCGATCTCTTTTGCCTGCTCGATAAATTCTGAAACCACAACAGGATATTGCTTTGAAACATTGGCCGCCAGGGTGAGGAAGTGCTCAAGCTCCTCGCTGTTGGAGACCACGTTCATTGCCGCACCGGATAAAACATAGGATGGGCGGACCAGCAGGGGATATCCCACTTCGTCTACGAATGCTTCGATCTCTTCCAGGCTGGTCAACTCCTTCCAGCGGGGCTGGTCAATTCCAAGCTTATCAAGCAGCATCGAAAACTTGTGCCTGTTTTCAGCATTGTCGATGGAATTCGGTGAGGTCCCAAGTACATTTACACTGGCATCATGCAAACGCATGGCCAGGTTATTAGGGATCTGGCCTCCCACCGAAACGATCACACCTTTGGGAGCTTCCAGGTCATGAATGTCCATGACCCGTTCAAATGAGAGTTCATCAAAGTACAGCCTGTCACACACGTCGTAGTCGGTGGATACCGTCTCCGGATTGTAATTGATCATGATGGACCGGTATCCATGCTCGTTAACCGTTTTCAACGCGTTTACACTGCACCAGTCGAACTCCACGCTGCTCCCGATCCGGTAGGCACCCGAACCCAGTACGACAACAGATTGCTGGTCATTAAAGAATTCAATATCATGTTCCCGGCCACTGTAAGAAAGGTAAAGGTAATTGGTCTGGGCAGGATACTCTGCTGCAAGCGTATCGATCTGTTTGACATAGGGAACGATGTTCCTTTTTTTTCTGTGCTCCCTTACCATCTGCATCTGGTGGGATACTTCATCTCCGAGAATGATGCGGGCAAGCTGGAAATCACTGAATCCTGCGATCTTAGCATTCAGCAACAGGTCATCTTCCAGTGATTCAAGTGACCCGACCTTTTCCAGCTCATTTTTCAGTTCAAAGATGTTCCTCAGCTTCACCAGGAACCAACGATCGATCCTCGTAAGATCATGCACCTGGTCAACGGTATATCCATTTTCAAAAGCTTTTTCAATGACCAGGATTCTCAGGTCTGTCGGCTCGGTGAGCTCTTTTTCGATATCGTCAAATGACAGGTTCAGGTTGCCAACGAACCCATGCATGCCCTGACCGATCATGCGAATACCCTTTTGGATCGCCTCTTCAAAAGTACGGCCGATCGCCATTACTTCGCCGACCGATTTCATGCTTGAGTCAATCATCTTGGAAACACCGACGAACTTGTTGAGGTCCCATCGTGGAATTTTACAGACAATATAATCCAGTGCAGGTTCAAAAAATGCCGAAGTGGTTTTCGTAATGGAATTTTTCAATTCATGCAGACCATAACCCAGGCCCAGTTTGGCAGCCACGAATGCCAGGGGATACCCTGTAGCTTTTGATGCAAGTGCAGAGGAGCGGGACAACCTGGCGTTTACCTCGATCACCCTGTAATCTTCCGATTCCGGATCGAGTGCATACTGAACGTTGCATTCGCCCACGATCCCGATGTGACGGATGATCTCGATGGAAAGTTTTCTTAGCTTGTGGTATTCGCTGTTTGTCAATGTCTGTGACGGAGCCACCACGATGCTCTCCCCGGTGTGGATACCCAAAGGATCAAAATTCTCCATGTTACAGACCGTGATACAGTTGTCATAACGGTCACGGACCACCTCGTATTCCACCTCTTTCCAGCCTTTCAGTGACTCTTCCACAAGGATCTGACCGGAATAGGAGAACGCATTTGTAGCGAGCTTCTCAAGCTCTTCCCTGTTGTTGCAGAAACCGCTGCCCTGACCCCCAAGGGTATAGGCAGCCCTGATAATGATCGGGAATCCAAGTTTCTCAGATGCAGCATGTGCATCTCTTACAGAGGTTACCGCAATACTTTTGGGGGTTTTGACGTCGATCTCCTTTAATTTACCGGCAAACAGCTCCCGGTCTTCCGTGTCCATGATCGCCTGGACCGGGGTCCCCAATACCTGCACATTGTATTTTTCAAGAATCCCCGAACGGTACAATTCCACCCCGCAATTCAACGCAGTCTGCCCTCCAAAAGCCAACAGGATTCCCTCTGGCCGCTCCTTGATGATCACCTTCTCCACGAAATCGGGAGTCACTGGTAAAAAATAGATCTCATCAGCAACCTCCTCGGAAGTCTGTACCGTGGCAATATTGGGATTGATCAGAACGGTCTTCACACCCTCCTCGCGTAAAGCTTTCAAAGCCTGTGAACCTGAATAGTCAAACTCTCCCGCTTCACCGATTTTCAGTGCTCCAGAGCCAAGGATCAGTACTTTGTTGAATTTGTCGGCCATGTTTTCTCTTTTAGATGTTAAGGATTTCAGACCGGCTGTCAGGAAGGCCCGGTTCACTTCGATCCGGGAGCCAAAAATAGGAAAAAAAAGACAGATTCTTGCATCAGATCAAAATAAATGTATAAATTTGCATTGTAAATGTATAAATATACAAATAATGAAAGACAGGAATGAGCGATTGATGGCGATCAGACGTTTGATCAATAGTTCAAATATCTCTTCGCAGGAAGAGCTCCTTTCACTTTTGGAGCGCCAGGGCTTTAGGATGACACAGGCAACACTTTCGCGAGATCTTAAGTATTTGAAGGTTGCAAAAATGCCGGACAGTGAAAAGGGATATATTTATATGCTTACAGAGCGGCAACTCAATGACCCTTCAGAGAACGAGGAGCTGCCGATCACAGGATTCGTATCCATCGATTTTGCACAGGGCATGGCGATCATGAAAACGCTCCCCGGTCATGCCAGCAGCATTGCATATGCACTGGACAACCTGAATTCCTATGAGATCGCAGGAACCATCGCAGGGGATGACACGATCCTGATCATTCCTCGTGACGGGGTATTGAAGGGAGACCTGGTGAACCTGATGAAATCAAGGTGGCCCGGTTTTGTGAAGGAAGAGATGAATTGAACAAATCAAAACAATGATCATGAAAGAATTTGATATATATGTAGCTACGGAGAAGGACCTGGAATACCTGGATGATGTTGAGAAGGCCATATACAGTGCCTCGCAGGTGAAGGGAACAGGGATCGCAGTGAGAAGCAGGGAATACCTTACACATAAGATACGTGAAGGAAAATCAGTGATCGCGGTCAGCCGTGAAGGACGGTGGGCCGGTTTCTGTTATATAGAATCATGGGGGCACAATAAATTCGTTGCCAATAGTG
Source organism: uncultured Bacteroidota bacterium (assembly GCA_937129385.1). GTDB lineage: Bacteria > Bacteroidota > Bacteroidia > Bacteroidales > M55B112. Next base: position 76,286 of record CAKZNC010000197.1, on the reverse strand, counting down.
GATTGGTGGTGAACCCCGATTTCAGGGGACAGGGTTTGGCAGGACAAATCAAGGCAAAGGCTCTCGACCTATCTGCTCAACTTTTTCCTGAAGCCAGGTTATTCGGTCTGACCACAAGTCTGGCTGTTATGAAAATTAACAGCAGCCTGGGATACCATCCGGTTACCTTTTCAGAACTTACCGATGATGATGAGTTCTGGAAGGGTTGCCAATCCTGTCCCTATTATGATATCCTCGTCCGCACACGCAGGTCCCATTGCCTGTGCACTGCAATGCTGAAAGAGAGCCCCGCGGAGAGTAAGGGGAAGCAGAAGCCGAAGGATGACGAGGGAAAAGCAGCTTAGCAAAAAGATACAACCCATGAATAAAAAGGAAAAGATACTGCTGGCATTCAGCGGAGGACTGGACACATCCTTTTGTGCCATCTACCTGGCCAGGGAGAGAAATTACGAGGTGCATTCGGCCATTGTCAATACCGGTGGTTTCACTGGTGAGGAGCTGGACCGGATTGCAGACCATGCCGGGAAACTGGGTGTTGCCTCCCACCAGGTGCTGGATGCGACGGGGGACTATTACAGGAACTGTGTCAGGTACATGCTCTTCGGTAACACACTGAGAAACCGGAATTACCCACTTTCTGTAAGTTCCGAACGCTCCTTCCAGGCGATCGCCCTGGTCAGGTATGCCACGGACAACGGATTCAAGGCAATCGCTCACGGTTCCACTGCCGCCGGGAATGACCAGGTGCGTTTTGACCTGACCATCAATGTGCTGGCTCCTGAGATCAGGGTGGTCACACCCATACGTGATCTCGGGATCTCCAGGGTGAAAGAGATCGAATACCTGCAGCAGCATGGAATTGAAATGGAACAAAAAACAGTAAAATATTCAATAAATAAAGGTCTGTGGGGTACCAGCGTGGGCGGACAGGAGACCCTGACAAGTCACCAGGAACTTCCAGATGAGGCATTCCCGTCTGGACCACCGGCAGAAGGAACCGAGCTGGTGTCGGTCACTTTTGAGAAAGGTGAACCTGTGGCCCTGGATGAGCAGGCAATGAAACCAATCGATGTGATCCGCCGGCTGGAGGAAATCGGCGCAAAATATGCCGTGGGCAGGGATGTCCACGTCGGGGATACGATCATCGGGATCAAAGGCCGGGTGGGCTTTGAAGCCCCGGCTGCCCGAATGCTGATCGATGCACACCTGGCACTTGAAAAACACGTACTTACACGCTGGCAGCTTCACTGGAAAGAGCAGGTGGGCGGCTGGTACGGTATGTTTGTGCACGAGGCACAATTCCTGGAACCGGTGATGAGAAACCTTGAAGCATTTCTTGTGAGTACCCAGGAGAATGTGACCGGAACGGTGACACTCAGATTAAGACCTTATGTACATACGGTCACCGGGGTTTCCAGTGAGTTTGACCTGATGGATCCTGAATTTGCTGCATACGGGGAGGAGAATAAGGGCTGGTCGGCTGCCGATATTGACGGTTTTACAAAACTGCTCGGCAACCAGCAGATGATCTGGCACAGGAAGAACGCGGATCGCAGGGATTGATCCCTGAACAACCCGGGAAAGAAATATATATATATAAATAGCTATTTAAATATATATATGCTGAACAGTTGATGGCCGGAAAGGTTACATAATATGTGACAGGAGGTCAGATTTTTCGGGCCGGGGAAACCGGGGTTTCGGAGCCATGGCAGGAAATGTTCAGCATAACAATAAGTGTACAACAGTTACAGATAAACAGAAAAGCGAAACAATGAAAAATAAGACAGGGATCATAGGTGCCGGGAACATCGGCGGAGCCATTGCACGGGGGCTGGTTGGATTTGGGAAACACAGGGCCGACCAGGTAGCGATCAGCAGGAGAAAAGAAAAACTTTTGTCTGGTTTCAGGGAGCTTGGCATTGATGTAAAAACCAGCAATGCAGCACTGGTCAGCGAATGCGGGATCATCATTCTCGCAGTGTTACCCGGACAGGCTGAATCGGTGGTCAAAGAGATACTGCCGCACCTGGAAAAAGGGAAACATATCCTTGTCAGCGTTGTCTCGGCAGTTTCGATCTCTGAACTGGAAAGCTGGGTGGACAACAGGGTTCCGGTGGTCCGGATCATGCCAAATACGGCCGTGGAATTCGGGGAATCGATGACCTGTATTGCAGGGAATGACGGGGATGCTGAACAGGCCATAGAGAAACTGTTTGCGCCGCTGGGATCAACGATGATCATCAACGAACGGCTGATGCCGGCAGCGACCATCATGGCAGCATGCGGGATCGCATTCTTCCTGCGTTTCATCCGAGCGGAAACACAAGGCGGGATCCAGATTGGATTTCATGCCGGGGATGCCGGGAAGATTGCGGCTCAGACCGCAAAAGGTGCGGCCCAGATTCTGCTCAGTACGGGAAATCATCCGGAACAGGAGATTGATAAGGTGACCACTCCCATGGGCTGTACGATCGCCGGTTTGAATGAGATGGAGCATTACGGGTTGAGCTCTGCCCTTATCAAGGGGATCATCACCTCCCATGCAGGGATCAGCGATCTCAAATGAGTTCTGTCGGGAAATATATCGACCTGCTGGTTCAGCTACTGGCCATTCCTGCAGTGAGCCGCAATGAGGACACCCGGGCGGCTTTTCTCCTGAAGTGGATGACCAGGGAGGGATTCACGGTGAAGCGTATCCACAACAACCTGCTGGTTACACGCAATACAGATCCTGCCCGGGCGGGCATCATGCTGAACGCGCATATGGATACAGTTGCACCGGCGGCTGGCTGGTCTTCTGACCCCTGGCTTCCGGTCAGGAGTGGCGGGAAAATCACAGGGCTCGGCAGCAATGATGACGGCGCCTCACTCGTTGCCCTGGCGGCGGCATTTGATGCGCTTGCAGGGGAAGGTAAAACGGACGATATCGTCCTGGTGCTGTCGGCAGAGGAGGAGGTGAGCGGGGTAAACGGACTGGGGGCGGTTCTTCCTGAACTCCCGGGACTCAGGTTTGCCATTGTGGGTGAGCCCACCGGGATGCAGCCGGCTGTCGCCGAAAGGGGATTGATGGTCATCGATGCAGCGGCGTCCGGGAAAGCGGGTCATGCTGCACGGAATGAAGGAGTGAATGCGATCTACAGGGCGGTGGATGACATTGCAAAGATCCGTGCCATGAAGTTTCCTGATCATTCTGAATGGCTCGACGACCCTTCGGTCAGTGTAACCATGATCAATGCGGGTACAGCACATAATGTAGTTCCTGCCGAATGCACCGTTGTGATCGACGTGCGAAGCAATGACCGGTACAGCAATGAAAAATTACTGGAGATGCTGGGTGATCGCTGCGGGGCAACGCTCTCTCCGCGTTCCATGCGACTCAGGAGCTCTTTTCTTGAAGCCTTGCACCCGGTTTTTCCGCTGCTTGAGCAGATGAATTTCAAACCTTACGGCTCTCCCACGTTATCGGACATGGCGCTGTTGAATATTCCGGCAATCAAGATCGGACCCGGGGAGTCTTCGAGGTCACATTCAGCCGATGAATATGTGCTGGAAGATGAGATCGGGGGGGCCATTGACATCTACCAGCAGCTGATCGGAAACCTCTTAAAACTTGAATTATGAAACTCTGGGAAAAAGCACAGAAGACAGAAGAAAAGGTGCTCAAATTTTCAGTGGGCCGGGACCCGGAATTTGACCGGTTGCTGGCCCCGTACGATGTAATCGGTTCCATGGCCCATGCCATCATGCTCGGTGAAACCGGACTGATCGACAGGTCGGAATCTGAAAGCCTGGTGGAGACCCTCGCAAAATATTACCCGGTTGTGAGTGATGAGGCTTTTCATCTCAGGGAAGGGGAAGAGGATATTCACAGTCATCTTGAAAGCTACCTCGTGGAGCAATTGGGTGACACGGGAAAAAAGATCCATACAGCACGGTCCAGGAACGACCAGGTTCTCACCGCCATGCAGCTGATGATGAAGGAGGAATACCGAAGGATCATTGAGCGTGTCAGCTCCCTTTTTGATCTGCTCGTGGGACAGGCGGAAAAATTCAGCATACACCTTTTACCGGGTTATACCCATACACAGGTGGCCATGCCCTCTTCATTCGGCCTCTGGCTGGGGGCCTATGCAGAGTCGCTTGTCAATGACCTGCTTTTTTCCACGGGGATCACCAGGATCATCGACCAGAATCCACTGGGTTCGGCAGCAGGATTCGGGTCTTCGTTTCCGATCGACCGGGACCTGACAACGAAACTGCTGGGTTTCGGCGATCTGCAGGTGAGCCCGGTGGTGGCACAACTGAACCGTGGGAAAGTGGAGACCTTGATGGCACAGGGGCTGGCAGCGATTGCGACCACCCTCTCCAGGCTGTCGGCCGACATGATCCTGTTTATGAGCCAGGAGATGAAATTCATCTCTTTCAGTGAACAGCTGACGACCGGTTCGAGCATCATGCCGCATAAGAAAAATCCGGATGTGCTGGAATTGATCAGGGCGCATTCCAACACGGTGATCCACCTTCCGGCCTCTCTTGCCGGCCTTTCGGCGAACCTGATTTCGGGCTACCACCGTGACCTGCAGCTGACCAAGGAGTTGTTGATGCCGGGAATTGACAAGGTGGGGCAGTGCCTGGAAATGATGGAGATGATGGTCGGGGAGATGAATCCGGCTACCGATATCCTGAACAATGAAAAATATGACCTGCTCTACTCGGTGGAGGAGGTGAACAGGAAGGTGATGAAAGGATTGACCTTCCGTGATGCCTACCGGGAGGTGGCGGATGAGATTGCCGGTGGCTCTTTCAGGCCGGGGAGAGGATTTGATTATACCCATGTGGGAAGTATCGGAAACCCGGGAATAGAGCGGATCAGCGAGAAGATAGGACCCGTGCTGAAGGAGCTGGAGATCAAACCCGCAGAGAAAACATTTGAATATTTAAAAAACTATTATATAATGTATGCAGACCGGTGATGCCCTTGTGGAGTGTATTGGTCTGAAAAAATCATCGAATGAACTATCGGGAGCTTCTCAAGGATAAAAAGCGAATCATCGTAAAAGTTGGAACAGCACTGATCACCCATGAGGATGGGAAGGTGAATCTCCTTCGGCTGGAAAAGCTGGCAGGTGTCATCTCAACACTGCACAACATGGGGAAGGAGATCATTTTTGTCACCTCCGGGGCGGTTGGCGCCGGGATGGGGAAGTTGAATCTGAATGAGAGTCCCGGCACCATTGCTGAAAAGCAGGCCCTGGCCTCCATCGGTCAGGCTGCACTGATGCGGATGTACGAGACCTTTTTCAATGAATACAACCAGACCATCGGGCAGGTATTGCTGACCCGGGATGGCGTGGAGCATGAGGTCAGGGGACAGAATGCAAAAAACACCATCAACCGGTTGCTGGAGATTGGTGCCATTCCGTTGATCAACGAAAACGACACCGTCTCGACGGAGGAGATCGAGTTCGGGGACAATGACATGCTCGCCGTGGTGGTGGCTGAACTGATCAAGGCCGACCTGCTGATCATCCTGACCACAACCGATGGGGTATACACTTCGAATCCCCACGTGAACAGTGACGCCCGGAAAGTGTCTACTGTAAGAAATGCTGTTGAAGACCTGAAAGATATAACGGCAGAGGGAAAGTCAGATTTCGGATCGGGGGGCATGGAATCCAAGATCAACGCCGCGGAGCTATGCAGGCAAAAGAACATTGATGTGGTGATCGCGCAGGGGCTGGATGTGAATGTGATCATGGATATACTGGATGGGAAGGATCTCGGCACCCACTTCATCAGCGATGCAACTGAAAAAGAATCATCCAAAAGAATGAAGAAGATATGAACCCCTCATCTTTGGACATAGATATTTTATAATACTTTAAATAAGATATATACAGATGAAAGAGATCATTGAAATAGGAAAAAAGGCAAAAGCAGCAGCCTACGAACTTGCACATTTAGATACGAGCGCGAAAGATAAAATCCTGGAAGGGGTGGCGAAGAAACTGGTGGAGTCGTCAGCTGCGATCCTTGAAGAAAATCGTAAAGACCTGGCCAATGCAAAGGAGATGGGGCTGAAAGGTGCCATCGTGGACAGACTGACGCTCAACGAAGAGCGGATCAGTGGGATCGCTGATGGTCTTGAGCAGATTGGCGGACTGGACGATCCAATCGGGGAGGTACTGGAGATGAAGAAGCGTCCCAACGGATTGATGATCGGGAAAAAACGTGTTCCGCTGGGTGTCGTGGGAGTGATCTACGAATCCAGGCCGAACGTGACGGCGGATGTGGGCGGACTCTGTATCAAGACAGGGAATGTGTGTGTATTGCGGGGTGGAAAGGAGGCCTTCAACTCCAACCTGGCCATCGTGAATATCTTCAGGGAGGTGATCGAAGACCTGGGGCACAATCCGGATATGATCCAGCTGGTGAAAAATACCACCCGTGAAAGCGCCAATGCGCTGATGAAACTGGATGATTACCTGGACATCCTGATCCCGAGGGGTGGTGCCGGACTGATCCAGGCCGTGGTGCAAAACAGTACCGTACCGGTGATTGAAACCGGGGTGGGGAACTGTCACGTCTTCGTGGATGCATCGGCAGATCTTACCATGGCAAAGGAGATTGCCGTCAACTCCAAAACCCATCGTCCCGGGGTATGTAATGCAGCGGAAAGTCTGCTGATACACCAGGATGTTGCTGAAGAAGCAATTCCTTTGATCGGGAAGGCGCTGCAGGATGCGGGCGTTGAGGTACGCGGCGATGAACAGGTCACAAAGCTGCTGAAAGGATCCGTGAAGGCCACCGGGGAGGACTGGGCCAAGGAATACCTCGACTATATCATCAGCATGAAGGTGGTGGGATCCCTTGAAGATGCCATTTCGCACATCCATACCTATGGATCATCCCATTCGGAATCCATCGTGACCTCCGACTACGGCAACGCACAGTTCTTCCTCGACAGGGTGGATGCGGCGGCTGTATATGTCAATGCTTCCACGCGGTTTACCGACGGATTTGAATTCGGATATGGTGCCGAGATCGGGATCAGCACACAGAAGCTGCATGCGCGTGGTCCCATGGGACTGAAAGAGCTGACCACCACCAAATATGTCATCTACGGAAGCGGACAGATCAGGAAGTAAGCCTTCTTTTATTAGATTTCGGATCCGGTTTTTCCTACCGCGATTCGATCATGTCGATGAATGCATCGAAAAGATGAGCCGTGTCGGTCGGTCCACCGGATGCTTCGGGGTGGAACTGGGTCGAGAAAAAGGGCTTCGTCCGGTGTTTCATCCCCTCATTGGTTTGATCATTGAGGTTGATGAACAGGGGTTCCCAATCTCCCTTCAGTGAATCATTGTCGATCGCAAAGCCATGGTTCTGTGAGGTAATGTAAGCTTTATCGGTGTTGACCTGCAACACGGGCTGATTGTGACTCCTGTGCCCGTATTTCAGCTTGTAGGTGTCGGCCTCCGCGGCCAGGGCCATCAGCTGGTTTCCGAGGCAGATCCCGAAGATCGGAACATCATTTTTAAATGCTTTTGCAAGTTGACCGATGGTGGCCGTACATTGCTTGGGATCACCCGGTCCGTTTGAAATAAAAAGCCCGTCATATTCTTCGGCGGAGATGTCATGGTCGTAGGGTACACGTATCACAGTTGTGTCGCGCTGCAACAGGTAACGGATGATATTGTACTTTACCCCGCAGTCGATCAGAAGGATCCGGTGTTTCCCCGATCCGTATACCTGCTTCTCCTTGATCGATACCTGGTCCACCAGGTTCACCTCGTTCGGATCATACCATTCCGGTTCATCATCATTGAAGATCACCTTTCCAAGCATGGATCCTTTTTCGCGGAGCAGCTTAGTGATCATACGGGTATCAACCCCATAAATACCCGGGATCTTGTTCTCTTTCAGCCAGTCACCCAGGCTCTGCTGTGCGTTCCAGTGGGAATACTCTTCAGAATAATCACTTACGATCAGGGCCGATATGTGCAGGGTGTGTGATTCAAAGAACCGGTGCATGTCGTTCTCTTTCTCGTCATCAGGCACGCCATAATTCCCGACCAGCGGGTAGGTAAGCGTCAGGATCTGGCCCCGGTAGGAGGGGTCGGTCAGACTCTCGGGATAACCGGTCATCGCGGTATTGAACACAACCTCCCCGGCAACACTTCCTTCATAACCAAATGAATAACCATCAAATGTGCTGCCATCCTCGAGTTTAAGTGTAATTTTCTTATGTTTCATAGAATCCCGGTTGTGATTGAATATTAATTTAAAAACCTGTTCAGGATGTCATCGGCCTGTTCGGGGCTGAGGGATTTGGCGATGATCTTTTTCTCTTTGTCAAGCAGGAACAGCTGCGGAAAACTTTGTAGGTTGTACATCTGCCTGAAATCGTTTTTGTACGGACTCCAGCAATTGATCCATTCATACAGCTGGTGTTCATTCACGAAATCGACCCACTCGACCTTTCCTTCAACTGAGTTGATCACGTGGACAGCCACCACCTGGACCTGCTGCTCCTTGTATTTTTGAAATACCTCGTACAGTTTTGGTGTGGATTTCTGACAATGTCCGCAATCGGACTCCCAGAAATAGAGGATCGTATATTCTGCAGAAACCTGAGATAGCATAAAATTGTAGCCCACATGCGGGTCCTGTTTGATCGCGGTATCCATCTCCGCCATCTGGAAATGTTCTGCAGGAATCCCCTTCAGCTCAAAATCGGGGGCTGTTTCACCGATAAAGGTTCCTTTGCTCTTATCCAGGTTTTCTTTCAGCTTGGTGAGGAAATCCTCACTGCTCCATGTAGCTTCGGGGAGGTAATACTGTTCGGCAATATGGAAATAAACCTTGTCCATGCCCATCATTTTACTTTCTGCAAAATGGTTGAACAGCGTAATCAGCATGTACCTGAAGATATCTTCATCGGCCCGGGACTTCCCAATCAGCATGTCCACTGCATGGATCAGCGAATCGGGATGTTGTGGGACCACCCTCCCGATGTAGGTATTGATCTTGGGCTCATAAATAGGGGTGTGCAGCAGGCGGATATCCGAAACATCAAAATTATCGAAATAGTGGTTCTTGTAGTAGACATACCTGGTCGAATCCTGCTGGTGTTTTGTGCCGGTAAGCAACTCCTCCGGAGCCCTTTTTTCCTTCATTGCCAGTAGGAAAGTGGCAAAGAATGTATCCGGGTTCGCTTCGATCATCTTCTCAACGATCTCACCTGTCTCCTTGTCCAGCGCTTTCATCTGGTCCATGATACGTGTTGAATCAGCTTTTGATCCGGCTGCAGTAAGTGAAGATTCGTATGCTGAACGGCGCGTACGCTGAGCGGCCAGGTAATTCTTGTAGGTATAGAACAGTTCATTGATCTCTGAACCGCTGTATTTGGTTTTTGTGGCCAGGTCGGAGGAGTCGGTCTTAATGGCAAACTCCTGGTCCTTATCCATCATGAAATCGAAATAGTAATTCTGATTGAAAAAGATCACATACAATCCACCATCAAATGCTTTTTCCCCCGCAAAGACTGCCTTACCGGTCAGACTTATTGCTGCGGTATCTTTCGGAACCATCCGGCCTGTGAAGTATTCTGCAAGGATCACGTCCTGCCCGGCGAAATCAGGTGCATCCAGACTGATCCGGTAGCCCTGTGAGAAGGTGGTGCCCGCTGTGAAGAGGAGGATGGAAATAATAAAGTATCGTAAGTTGCGCGTTTCTGCCATCATTTTCATATTGAAGTTGCAAATTTAATCATAATAAGACAATAACCTTCACGGAGGTGATTTCAATTTAGAACGACAACAGGTGTGCCAAAGTTCGGTATGCGCACAGAAAAACACATCTTAATTCTTGGTACAAGCTAAAAATGAGATTACCTTAGATACCTCAACCGGCACCTGCCGGAAGTTCATTCAATAAACAGACCATGTATACCTTAACAGAAGCACAGAAGCTCATTGAAAAGCACCTGGAAAACATTAAATTCCCGGAGGAACCGGCCGATTTGTATGACCCGGTGAGATACATCCTTTCCACGGGCGGAAAAAGAATTCGTCCCGCCCTCGTGTTGCTGTCCTGCGATATGTTTGCAGGATCCGTGGATTCGGCCCTTCATCCGGCAACAGCCATCGAGATCTTCCACAACTTCACGTTGCTGCATGATGACATCATGGATCGCTCGGAAATTCGTCGCGGTAGAGAGACCGTCCACGTGAAGTGGAATGAAAACGTTGCAATCCTGTCCGGAGACGCAATGTCCATTCTCGCCAGCAGCTTTATGAATGAAGCCCCGGGTGCAGTCCTCCGCAATGTGCACAATGTCTTTACACGCACCGCGATCCAGGTATGTGAAGGACAACAACTCGACATGAATTATGAAAAAGTCCTCATGGTCGAAGAAAAGGAATACCTGCGGATGATCGAATTGAAAACCGCAGTGTTGATTGCAGCGAGCCTGAAGATCGGGGCCATGCTGGGAGGCTCGTCAGAGACCGATGCAGTGCACCTCTATGATTTTGGACGTGACCTGGGCCTTGCTTTTCAGCTGCAGGACGACCTGCTGGACGCTTACGGCGACCCCGAGATCTTTGGTAAAAAACCCGGGATGGACATTGTCGACAATAAAAAAACCATCCTCATGATCACTGCACTGAAAGCGGCCGGACCGGAACAAAGCGAAGCACTGAAAAAATGGCTCACAGCAAGTGATTTTGATCCCGAAGAGAAGGTGGATGCGGTCATCAGGATCTTTGATGCGCTTCATGTAAAAGAAAAAGTCGAAAGAATGATCAACAGCTATTACCAGGCTGCCCTTGAAAACCTGAAAAAACTGAACACCCCGGCAGAGCGAAAGACCGAGCTCTTTGCATTTGCCGAGTCACTGATGGAGCGGAAGAAATAACTACAGGTTCAGTTCCAGCAGCAGATCATCCTGTTCATAGTTCGTGGCCAGGGTTCTCAACTCATTCAGCTGGGCCATGGTCTCATACCGGTCCTGCTCCACCTGGTTCACCCTTTTTGGTTTCAGAGACTGGAAATAGATGTATCGCTGGTTGAGGATCTCAAAATAGTCCCTCAACAAGTCATTTGCCTTCTCCGTCTCTCCGCACAGGTAATACGCTTCGATGATTCCCTCGTGGTGAATGGTCTTGTTTTGCTGCGGGAAGGTCAGTCCGCCGATAAACTGGTCGTATGGCAATACGGAATGCGGCGCCAGCTCCATACAACGGTCAAGTACCTCGATGGCCTTCTCCTGTTCACCGATGCCAAGCAGTTCCATTGCAAGGCGAACATGCAGATTTCTGAACCTGATTACCGAGAGGGTACGAATGGAGTAATAATCCATATGTACATCGGGTTCGTTCATTCTTCCCCAGGTGAACTTGTTCATCACGATATCATATGCTTTTAACGGGTCGATACGGCCCATTACCAGGATGCTTTCCTGGGGGGTGCGGATCGGGACTACCTTGTAAGCCATACCGTCCAGCTGGTAATAGGGTTCAAGTCCCATGCTGCCGTCAAAACCACCCGCTGTGAAATAGATCGGACGCTTCCAGTCGTTCTGCGCAAAGATATCCAGCTGTGCCATGTTGCCCTTGAGGATCTGGCTGTTGGGCGTGAGCTGAAAGCGAACATCTTCGACGATCTTGTCGGCATCGTACGGGGCAACGATCCCATTGTCAACAACTGTTGCAGAATCCACCTGCAGCACAAGATTTGGTGTGGGAATAAAGTCAACCTTATCCCCGTTCCTGAGCGGAAGCTTTGATCGCGGATCATCACTCCTTATGAAATTGGCGATGTAGTCAAGCGTAGCCCAACGTTCATTTTCCCTTACCAGCAGGGAGTTATTTATCCCTTCACGGTATTTTGCGTTGGGCAGGGAAATGGGCAACGGCTCTGACTCATATGCCTTCATCTTCATCTGGTCAATGTGCCATTCCGTATTGAAGAGCATCATGTTTACAACCCTGACATCGGTCCGGATCCCTTCCACCTCCTGGGCATACCACAGCGGGAATGTATCATTGTCCCCGACAGTATAGAGGATCGCATCCTTGTCACAGGATTCCAGGTAATTCCTGGCGATATCCCTTGCGACATACCTTCCGGAACGGTCGTGGTCGTCCCAGTTTTGGGCGCCCATCAGGATCGGTGCTCCCAGCAAGGAAATGACAAAGCTGAATATGGCGGCCAGTCGCATCGACATCCACCGGTGCAGGAAGGCGGCCAGTCCGGCCACACCCATCCCGATCCAGATCGAGAATGCATAAAATGATCCGGCATAGGCATAGTCCCTCTCCCTCGGCTGGAAGGGCGATTGGTTCAGGTACACCACGATGGCGATCCCGGTTAAAATAAAGAGGAACATGATGATCCAGAAATCTTTCAGGTGTCTCTTCAGGTGGAAGAACATCCCGATCAATCCCAGGATGAGCGGAAGGAAATAATAGGTATTTCGTGCAGGGTGGTTCAGCATATCATCGGTGAGCTTGTCCTGGTTTCCCAGCCAAATCTCATCGATTCCCTTGATACCGCTTACCACCCGTCCATCCAGGATCCCGCCATGGCTCTGGACATCATTCTGACGTCCCACGAAATTCCACATGAAATAGCGGAAGTACATGTGTCCGAGCTGGTAGCTGAGAAAGAATTCAATGTTGTCAAGGTAGGTTGGATTCTTCGGGTCCTTGATGGATCCATACTGAATATAGGCCTGCTTGTGCTGCGCATTGCGGCTGTACATCCTCGGGAAGAGGATCTTGCCCTGTTTATAGGTGATCACCGGTTTCCGTGATACAACCTCATAACGGTTCTCCTCCTTGTTCAGGGTATAGACCGGCTTTTTGTAATCCACCGATTCAAATTCAGCATTGTATTGGTTCCCGGTCACCAGGGGGCGGTCTCCGTATTGTTCCCGGTTGAGGTAAGAGAGCAGCGCAAAGGCGTTGTCAGGCCTGTTCTCATTCATCGGGGGCTGTGCTGTGGAGCGGATGATGATCATTGCATAGGAGGAATATCCAATGATGATCACTGTCACACTTACAAGGATAGTGTTCAGCAGAACATTTTTCTTTTTAAACTGCGTCCTGTAAATTCCAAAGACCAGCACCCCGATCAGGATCAGGACGTACAGGACAAACCCTGTATTGTAGTGTAATCCGAATGTATTGGTGAAAATAAGTTCAAACCAGGTCCCAACCTGGACCAGTCCCGGGATGATGATGTACATGATCGATCCAAGGATGGCAACCGCCACAAGGATCGCCTTGATCAGCCCGTTACGGTTCACCTCGTATTTCCTGAAATAGTAGACCAGTACGATGGCAGGGATGGCAAGCAGGTTGAGCAGGTGTACCCCGATTGAAAGACCGATCAGGTAAGCGATCAGGATCAGCCAGCGATTGGCGTTCCGGTCATCCGCAATGTTTTCCCACTTGAGTATCGCCCAGAATACCACTGCGGTAAACAGCGAGGAGGTGGCGTAAACTTCAGCCTCCACCGCTGAGAACCAAAAGGTATCTGAAAAAGTATAGGCCATGGCACCGACCAGTGCACTTCCCATCACGAGGATATAGTTGGTGATGTTGTGGTCCTCTTCGCTTTTGATAAAGATCTTCCTGAGCAGGTGGGAGATGGTCCAGTACAAGAACAGGATGGTGAATGCGCTGCTGGCGGCAGAGACTGCATTGTACATTTTCGCCACATTTGCAGGATCCGAGGCAAACAAGGCAAAAAATCTTCCAAGGATCATATAGAGCGGTGCCCCGGGAGGATGTCCGACCTGTAGTTTATAGGAACTGGCAATAAATTCACCACAGTCCCATAAACTCACCGATGGTTCGATGGTTAAAAGGTAAACTACAAGGGCAACCAGGAAGCTGAACCAGCCCAGTATGAGATTATATTTTCTGAAATTATTCATGCGGTACGGGAAAATTGATTTCAAGGATTCGAATTTAAGGTTTTTTTATGTTCTATCCACACATCCCTCCCAACTGAATGTTTTCCCGGGTATACTGCAGGCAGACCCGGTGCCGGAGACTGCCTGCTGAATGGTCCTGGTCGATGATCTGCAGGGGTTCCCGAAGGCCCTGATCACTTGAGATACAGACCCCAATCCCTTCCAGGTGGAAGACTGGCCCGGAGGAAAACGGGTAAAATAATTGACAGATTGCCCGGAGTGACATATATTTGCCTTTCTACCAACCGAACTGTCATGGTGAATAAACGTCTGTCGGTTCCCGATGAAGCGATCTATACCACGCATCCGGAATTTGAGTATGAATATGCCAACATTCACGAACCTGAGACTTTGAAACCAGAAGAGCAGCGGCTTGTTATTTCGCTGAACAAGCGGAAAATCGATGGAGCCCCGGTAACGACCATAACGGGATTTGTTGGTAAACGAATAGATTTGATCAAAATTGAGCAGGAATTATCAAGAGCGTGCAGGACCTGTGGATCCACACACATGTATGATGTCATCCTTCAAAGGGATGTACGAAAAAGAGCCTTTGTATTTCTCCGCGGAAATGGTTTCGGGGTTGCGTTTGCCCCCTCTGCATAACATTACCGGTTTGAACAGTCGATTCCCGGCCATCCGCCTTCTCCTGCTCTTCTTCCTCATGTTTTTTTCACAGGTAATAAATGCGCAGTTTTATGAGTATGGCCAGGACCGGGGAACCATCCGGTGGAGTCATTTTTCATCTGACCATTACCGTGTGATATACCCGGTGGGGATGGACAGCCTGGCCATGGACTTTGCCGATAAACTTGAATACTACTATCCTTATCAGGCCAGGGTGATGGAACATGAGCATAAAAAAATACCGGTGATATTCCATAATGAATCCAGTTTTTCCAATGGTGTTTTTGTCTGGGCACCGAAGAGGCTGGAGGTTTTTACCAACCCCGATCCAAACGGGTACCCGCAGGACTGGATGACGGAGCTTGCACTCCACGAGGGCAGGCATGCTTTCCAGGTCTCAAAGCTCAACCAGGGATTTGCCAGGGCGCTTTCGGTGATTGCCGGAGAACAGGCTGTGGGTGCATTTACAGGATTCCTCCCCATGTGGTATCTTGAAGGTGATGCAGTGGATGCTGAGACACGGTTTACCTATAGTGGCAGGGGAAGGCTTCCTGAATTTGAGATGGGAATGAAGGCGATCCTGTTGGAAAATGAAAAACCCTACCACTTCTCCAAAGCGCTCCTGGGATCCTATAAGGATCACATCCCCAATCATTATGAACTGGGTTACCTGATGGTCAGGTATGGAAGGCGCACCTATGGAGATGAATTCTGGACCGACATGGAGGATTATGCGGCCAGGCGGCCCTACCTGATCGTCCCTACCTATTTCAGTATGAAGAAGTACGGGGTCAGGTCGAAACTTGCCCTTTACAGGTCGACCATGGAGCTGTACGGCAATCACTGGGAACATTCACTCGGGGAGAGAGCGGTTAATGAAACGGAACAGATCACCACGGAGGACAAACGGTTCTATACAAATTATCGATTCCCGCACCGGATTGACGATTCGACGGTCATCGCCCTGAAAAACGGGATCGACCAACTTCCGGAACTGGTACAGGTAGGGAATGATGGTACTGAAAAACGCCTGTTCCGTCCGGGAATTTTGAATTCGGGGAGGTTCAGCTATGGCAACGGGAAGCTAGTGTGGGATGAATGGGTGCCGGACCTCCGTTGGAGCAACCGGAATTATTCAGTGCTCCGTATCATGCAACTGGAAAACGGGAAGGTGAGCTACCTGGGGAAGCGGACCAGGTATTATGCCCCCGCAATTTCCAGCGATGGAGAGATGATCGCAGCCACCGAACAAGGGACCGATCATTCTTTTCGACTTGTCATCCTCGATACTGAAGGAAACCTGAAAGAGGCAGTGCGTTCCCCTGGAAACATGTTCATACAGCATGCTGCATGGATGGAGCAGGACAGTGCCGTGATGGTGGTTGCAAACGGTGACAAAGGCAAATTTCTTTATGCATGGTCACTTGAGAACCGACAGTGGCATATGTTGTTTCATTCCGGGTATGACGACATTCTCTTTCCCTCTGCAAGCAAAGACGGGATCTATTTCAGCGGAACTTTTGGAGGGATCAATGACATCTACCGATTCAACACGGTGGACGAGACAATGGAGAAAGTCACAGCAGCGAAATTCGGTGCATTTGACCCGGCACCGACCGATGAGTCAGGCCGCCTGTTATTTTCTGATTACCACGCAGATGGTTACAGGTTGGCATCAGTGAATGTAGATTCAATGGATCTGCAGGTCGTAAGCGATGAGACGACACACACAGAGCAACTTGATGCTGAACCAACACCCGAGGAGAGAAGCATCGTTGAAGGTGCCTTCGAGATGCCCCGGGGAACATACGAACCAAAACCCTACCGGAAATTATTGAATCTTATCAATATCCACTCCTGGATTCCCCTCTATTTTGATTACCTAGATCCTGAATCAGCACTTTCTCCTGAAACGCTACCGATAAGTCCCGGGCTCACCCTTGTAAGTCAGAACCTGCTGAGTACTGCGGTGGGAATGGCCGGATATGAATACCGGGACGGAATGCACTTCTTACATACCGGGATGGTACTGAAAGGCCGGTACCCTGTGGTTGACCTGCGCCTGAACTATGGGGGATTGCCGCAGGTATATGCATTGGAGTCGTCGGACATTGTTGATGTAAGTCCCGGCAGGCTCACATTCGGGTCCAATATCTATGTCCCATTCAGGCTGCCAACAGGAAAATACATTACACAGATGCAGCCACTGGTCGGGTATAATTATTCATCCGACCTGTTTCCGGAAGAGAGCGGCCCGGGTTACCAGAGAGGTACCCACCGTTTTCGTTACCGGTTCTATGCCAGTTCATATCTTAGAAAAGGCAGGCTGGATATTTTACCCCGATTGGGGATCACAGCTTTTGCAGGGTTCAGGAATGCACCCTTCGATGCCTATAATTTTGGCACAATGAAGAGTGCCGGTGCAACGATCTATCTGCCCGGACTGCTCAGACACCAATCTTTCAAATTCAGGTATTCAGTTCAGAAGCAGGACCCTGTGCGGTTCCTCTTCGGGAATAATATACAGCTGCCGCGCGGATTCCGTAACCTGGCCGGACTGGATATGAGATTTTACAGTGCAGAAACCTCTTTTCCGATCCTTTATCCCGACCTGAATCTTGAGCCGGTTGTTTACATCAAGCGAATCCGGGCCAATCTCTGGATCGATTATATGGAAGGAAGAGATATGCTCATTAATGAGCCGACTCCATCATTGAAGGACAGGAATTACCTCTCAACAGGTGCCGATCTGCTCTTTGACCTGCATGTACTGAGGATTTTTACAGAATTCTCCATGGGCCTGCGTGTCAGCTACCTTCCCGAAACCGGCAAGTTTATCCCGGAGATGCTGTTTCTTACCGGATTCCTGTAATAATGCATGGCAGGCAGCACCTGTGACGGGATGCGATACCCCGGTCATACCGACCTGACTTAATTGCCTGATCGGAACTCCTTGCTTATCGTGAAATAGTCGGGATAGGCCACCAGGGAACCCCCGACATACACAGAGGGTTTGATCTTCATACTCAGCCGTGTGGGCTGACCACCGGCATCGACTAAATTCAATGCAAAATTGAGCATGGTTTTCGGATTATCTCCCTGCAGGTATTCAAAGAGGTCGGTTTCAATCCTGATAGGAACCATGCTTGTTCCACCCCCGGCAGGGACCTCAATGCGATCCTCGATCTTCCCGGAAGAGATTCTTACATCATCGATAAACGCGATCCATTCAATATAATTTACTGCTGCTGTGGTCATGCCTGGGTTTTTTACTTCAACATTGGCAGTGATGCCAAAGGGAAGTCTCCGCTGAATTATATTTGAAACAATCCGCTGACCATCCATGAAGGTCAAATCGGAATAGGTCTTCACCCTCATGACATCCACGCCGGCGACAACAGGATCCTGGGCTGAATGGAAGCTGAATTCACATTTTGCAAGTGCTGTAAGTTCCGACAAAATACTGCAGCCTGTCAGGGTGGCAAAAAGCATGGCAATGGCGATGACTTTTTTCATGGGTACAGGTTTTCGTTTAAAAAATGTTATTTGTCTTATCTTCGTTAAGTAAATGTACAATATTTCCTTGTTCAACAGAAGATCATAATTTTGCAGCTGAAGTGACAGAGCTATTTTCATACGGACCAAAAAGTATCAGGGAGTTTTTACAGAGGAATTACCGGTCTGTTCTGTATACTATTATCTTTCACCTTGTGATCGCGATTGTCCTTGTACTTGTGAAGGTTGAGGGGTTAAAGCAAGACCAGGAGGTGGGTGTGATGCTGGATTTCACCGAAGAGGTTACGCTGCAAGATCTGATGGAAGAGGAAAATGTTGAACTCCCTCCGGAATGGATAGACCAGGTTTTTGAGGCCAGGGAGCAGGCGAGCAACAGGGCGGTGAATGTGAACGACAGGATCAACAGCGAGATCTCCACCGAGGATTATGTCAACCAGCTACTTGATGATCTGGAATCTCAAAAAGACGAAGAATTCCTGGAAAACAGGGAAAAGTGGAAAGAGATCATCTCGACATATGTCTACGAGGAGGAGTCGGCAGACACGCCGCCAGGGGTTGATGATGAGGAGCCCTTTACCGGACCCACAACGATCACCTATGAATTCCTTGATCCTCCTGTTGACAGGAAAAAACGCAGACTGTCCATTCCTGTTTACAAGTGCGAAGGCGCTGCCCTGGTGAAGGTTGAGGTGGGTGTTCGCAGGGACGGGACCGTATCGAATGTTAAGGTGATCAGCGTTGAATCCTCAATGGATCCGGATTGCTTTACAGAAGCAGCAAAAAATGCAGCACAGGTTTCGAGGTTTTACAGCGACAACAATGCACCTTCAGAGCAGACGGCAAGGATCACCTACCAGTTCATTGCGCAGTGAAATGGTTTCCCTGCCGGAAGATTGCGTTGGCTTTCCGTGCGATGCTATCGGTATCCTGGTCTGCCATGCACCTGAAATGTTTTTTAGGGCAGGCTGGTTTTCCAAGCTTTGAACAGGGTCTGCAGGAAAGTCCCTCTACCTCAAAATGATCCGACCCGCTTCCGGGCTTGTATGCATACATACCGAATGCGGGAACGGTATTGCCCCAGATGGTAAGTACCGGTTTTCGAAATGCTGAGGCGATGTGCATCATTCCTGTGTCGTGGGTGATTACAACACTTGCGTTTTGAATGACCGAGGCTGACTGGTTGATGCTCCAGGACCCGCATCCATTCAGCACAGGTTTACCAGGCTGGGATGCTGCCAGCTGCTCACCTTGCGCCTTGTCTTCAGGTCCTCCAATTAGAACGGATGGGTGTTCGAGGCGGTCACAAAGCGCGGTAAGTTTCGATAGTGGCATCTTCTTGGTCTGGTGGTTTGCACCAATCACCACTGCAATGTATCCCTCCTGGTGTGTTCCCGGGAGCTGATCCGGCGTCACTTCTTCATCCGCCGGGATGAAATAGTCAAGACCCAATCCGTCATCCTTCACATCAAACAATTGTGTCGTTTCAAGGTATCGGTCAACAATGTGCTTTTCGGGCAACATGTTGATCCTGAGATTGACCAGCAACCATTTCCTGACATTCAGTTTGTTTACAGTGAAGTACATTCTCTTGAGGGAACGCTTGATGTCCAACGATCTCAGGTTGTTTTGCAGGTCGATCACATAATCAAAATTCTCCTGCTTCAATCCGTTTACCGTTTCGTTCTGAATCCCGGATAAACTGTGAATTTTATCGATATGGGGGTTTTCCTGGAGGATCGATACGAACGCGGGTTTTGTGAGGAAGTGCACCTGTGCATCCTTCACCTGCTGTTTGAGTCCGCGCACCACGGGAGTGGTCAGGACGATATCACCAATTGAACTGAATCTGATTACAAGGAATTTAACCATTACTGGAGATCCTTAAAGAAGAGGAGCAGGGTAAGCCAGTATTCGCCGTTTGACGGATTCTCGGGTCTCAGGGCACGGGTTCCTCTTGCTCCTTCTGAGTTTTCAGGGGCAAAGATCGTAAGGATTGATTCGTCGATACCCGACGCGATCTGCTCCATATATGGATACTCAAGGCTGGTGGAGGTGATCAGCACGGGTTTATCAATTCCGGAGATGGTATCTTCGATGCTGATCGAGGGGCGGAAATACTCTCCCGGACTGAGTGCGATCACAGCCTTCACCTGTTCCATCTCCTTGGCAGCTTTAAGAGCCAGCGATCCGTTTGCCCCGGCACCCAAAAGGATCACAGGTTTTTCCGAATGGTTCCAGGCCTCATTCACAGCTGCCCTGATATCAGCTTCGATATTCTCTGCACCCCTGTCATATCCTCCTGTTCTGGATCTCCTGGCTGTTTTGTTTGCAACGAAATTGGTATTCCCTCCATTTCTCACATCTACAGAAATGGCATTGAAATTCATTTTCTGGAACCGGTCGATGATACTGGAAAATTCCCCCCTGCTTGAACCCTGTTCGTGGATCATCACAATGTAGGGTAATGTATCGGAGGTAAAATAATGATCGGCTGTTACCAGGAGGCTGTCGGAGGCGAAAAAGGAGATCTCTTCTTTGTCATATTGACCATTCAGAACCTGTCCGGACCACAGGAAGATCATGAGAATGATCAGCTGAAGCCGGCGAAACCCGATGGTCACGCCGCTATTTTGCTTTTTCTGCAAGAACGATGATCTTATTGTTTTTTGCTTCGATCACACCACCATCCACTTCGAAAGATTGTTGCTTGCCCTCCTTGTCCCTGATATTGATCATTCCCTTTTCAAGGGTGGAAATGATGGGGGCATGGTTTTTCAGAATCTCGAATGATCCTTTCGAACCAGGCACCTGCAGACTGAGGATCTCCCCGGTATACAGACTCTTGTCAGGTGATATGATTTCAAGCAACATGATATTCTCCCTGGTTCAGTGTATTTCTTCTATTTTGATTCTTCAAGCAGACGTTCTCCCTTTTCTATGGCATCTTCGATGGTACCAACAAGGTTGAATGCAGCCTCCGGATATTTGTCTACTTCACCATCCATGATCATATTGAAGCCCTTGATCGAATCTTCAAGAGAGACAAAAACACCATCCAGTCCTGTAAACTGTGAAGCCACATGGAATGGTTGTGAAAGGAAACGCTGTACTCTTCTTGCCCTGTGAACGATGAGTTTGTCCTCTTCAGAAAGTTCATCCATTCCGAGGATCGCAATGATGTCCTGCAATTCGTTGTAGCGCTGTAGCAGCATTTTGATCCGCTGGGCTGTTTCGTAATGCTCTTTTCCAACGATATCTTCAGAGAGGATCCTCGAACTTGAATCCAGTGGGTCTACCGCAGGATAGATACCAAGTGAAGCAATTTTACGGCTCAGTACCGTTGTTGCATCCAGGTGAGCAAATGTTGTTGCAGGCGCAGGGTCGGTAAGGTCATCGGCCGGCACATAGATGGCCTGTACAGAGGTGATGGATCCGTTTTTGGTGGAGGTGATTCTTTCCTGCATGACCCCCATCTCTGTAGCAAGTGTTGGCTGGTAACCTACAGCTGATGGCATTCGTCCCAGGAGGGCTGAAACTTCTGATCCGGCCTGGGTGAAACGGAAAATATTGTCGACGAAAAAGAGGATGTCCTTTCCGCCGCCTTCTTCTCCGGCACCATCCCTAAAGGATTCTGCAACGGTCAGACCGGAAAGTGCAACAGTCGCACGCGCTCCAGGTGGCTCGTTCATCTGTCCGAATACCAGGGTGGCCTGTGATTCCTTCAGCAGTTCCCCGTCAATTTTGTCCAGGTCCCAGGAGCCCTCCTCCATGGATTTCTCGAAAGCTTCGCCATATTTTATGACACCCGATTCGATCATCTCCCTGAGCAGGTCATTTCCTTCCCTGGTCCGCTCGCCAACGCCGGCAAAAACGGAAAGGCCCTCATATTTTTTTGCAATGTTATTGATCAGCTCCATGATCAGTACCGTTTTCCCTACTCCGGCTCCCCCGAACAGACCGATCTTCCCTCCTTTTACATATGGTTCCAGCAGATCGATCACCTTGATCCCGGTAAACAATACTTCGGTTTCAGTGGAGAGTTCGTTAAATTTCGGCGGGTCATTATGCACGGGATATCCTGTTGAATTATCAACTTTCCCGATGCCGTCAATGGCTTCTCCCACAACATTCAGCAACCGCCCTTTGATCTGCTCCCCCTGGGGCATTGTAATGGAAGAACCTGTGGGATTTACTTCCATCCCCCTTTGAAGTCCGTCTGTAGAGTCCATGGCAATGGTACGGATGGAGTGTTCTCCTACGTGTTGCTGGCATTCTATAATCAGGGTTGTGCCATCTTCTCTGGGTATTTCCAGTGCATCGTGAATTTTTGGCAGATCAGCGGACGCATCTTCAAAACTAACGTCTACAACCGGTCCGATGACCTGGATGATTTTTCCTTTTTGTGACATGGAACTTTATATTACCTGTTTCGTATAATGAAAGAGACAAATTTAGCATTTTATCATCATAATCATAGGCTCTTGTCAAAGCTTCTTTCATCTCGCACCATATTTTTTTACATTTGTTAAGCATGTGTCGGTTCACTGGACGTAAACATTATTCGACTTACGGTCTCATGAGCTCGTCTCGAGACAACGGTTCAGCATACAATATTTGGCAGCTGGAGAATGACAGCTGGATGAAGGCCTTCACATGCAAGATTTTTTAACTTTAACTTAAGATGAACATGAAAAGGTTTCTCATTCTGACCCTGATGGCAATAGGGATTCCGTCTCTTATATGGGCACAGCCGGAAAGATTCGGTGCCGGTCTGACTTTTACGGTGAAAAAGAGATTCAATGGCGGAGATACGGGGAACCCGGGATTGAATCTCAGGACCTGGATACCGGTTGACAAACGAAAGACTTTGCATATAGTTCCCTCCGTTTCAGTATTCAACCCACACAAGATCAACCACGTGAGTCATATTACCACCACATATATGTTTCATGGGGATCTGGATGTTCAGTACACGCTCTTTCATGAGAAATCTCTTAAGTTGAACGGGTTGGTTGGTATGAATTATACGCACATCCTCTCAAGGAATGAAATTGTGGTTACAGTACCCGAAATGCCCGTGGATTCTACCCTCAGTGGGTTCGGACCTACAGTAGGGCTTACGCTGGAGATGCGTATGAGTTCCTACTGGGATTTTATTGTCTCCGGCCGCTACAGCTTTACCGGTTTACGCGCCGGGGATCCGGCCCTGGATGAGAAATTTCTGGTTGCTCCCCTGTCGACCCCTGTGATCCAGGTGCATGCCGTATATTATTTAAGAAGCAGGAGAAGAGGATATTCTTACAGATAGTTGAGGACTGTTCAATTTTTTTTATCTTTATTCCATTAATGACTTGATTCATTCATCATTCAACCTGGAATTATGGCAAGTTTAGCATTTTTGTTCGGAATGATCCCGAGCACGGAAAAGGTGGAAAGTGCAGATGATCAGCTGCGCGCTGACTATGCGGCTTTCAAGGAATTCGAAAATTCGGAAGAGCTGAAGCATTTCCTGGACCTTGAAAAAGAGGTGAATTCAAGTGACTTTGCCATTCGAAAGAAGAATATTCCGAAAAATGAATACAAAAATTCCGGGGAATTCAAGAAGGAGGAAGAATACAGGGTCTTGAAAAAGTCAGAAAAGATCACCTGGTATTTTAAGACCAAGAAGAAGAATCCATTCAAAGAGATTGCAAGGTGGGAGGAGACTTTTAATGAGTCTTTCTCGGGAACGAGCCTGGACACTAAGAGATGGATGACCCGATATTTCTGGGGTGATGCAATCCTGGATGAGCCTTATACCATGTATGATGACAAGAGTTTTCCGACGGATGGCAAGAATGTGGAATTCTATGATAAGAAACTTCGGCTGGTGACACGTCCGGAAGAGGTAGATGGAAAAAAATGGGACCCCATACACGGATTCCTGAATGATTCGTTTGAGTATACCTCGGCACTGATCAGTACCGGCAAGAGCTTTCGTCAGAAATTCGGCATCTTCAAAGCCAAGATCAGGATGTCCGATACGGATATGACCCAGGCCTTCTGGATGGTGGGTGATGGCCTTGTTCCGCACATCGATGTGGCCAAACTTGAGAAAGGGAAAATGCATGCCGGCTATTTCTGGAGATCCAGGGAGCAGCAGCCCCCCTCTAAATCCATCTCCAGGACAGGTGGATCCAGGTACAAAAACAATTTTTACATATTCTCACTTGAGTGGGGTCCGAGCAAACTCACATGGAGGATCAATGACAAGGTATTCAAAACCCAGACCAGCGGAGTGCCACAGGAGGAGATGTACATGGTCTTCAGTGCGGGACTCAAGCAATGGGCATCTGACAATGGGTTGCCCTCGGCAATGGAGATCGACTGGATCAGGGTCTACAAGCTGAAGGATCAGGATTGATATAGAAACTTGAAATGTAAGACCGCAGAAGAAACCCTTTTGCGGTCTTTTTTATGAAATAGGATGATGAAAAAATCAATGATAGTGATCTGCCTGGTCATGGCCGGGATCAATTTGTACGGACAGGATCGTCTTACGGGTGAGACATTTACTACCAGGTCCGAAGTAATTGCCACACACGGGATGGCCTGTACAAGTCAGCCCCTTGCCACGCAAGCTGCGCTTGATGTAATGAAAGCCGGGGGAAACGCCATTGATGCGGCAATTGCCGCGAATGCGGTGCTCGGATTGGTAGAGCCAACAGGAAATGGCATCGGGGGAGACCTGTTTGCCATTGTGTGGGATGCAGAAAGTGAGCAGTTGTACGGACTGAATGCCAGCGGCAGGTCTCCGAAATCATTGACCCTCGATTATTTCATCGAGAATGGATATGACCACATTCCATCCACAGGTCCGCTCCCGGTATCTGTGCCGGGATGTGTTGATGGCTGGTTCGAGTTGCACGGCCGGTTCGGGAAGATGCCAATGAAAAAGGTGCTTGCTCCTGCGATCGGGTATGCCCGGGATGGATTTCCGTTGACAGAGGTCATTGCCTTTTCGTGGGGCCGCAATGCCCGGTACCTGTCAGGATTCCCCAATGTAGCCGATGTATATATGCCCGGGGGAGAGGCTCCGGGGAAGGGGGATATTTTCAGGAACCCCGCACTTGCAAACACGCTTGAGACCATCGCTAAAAAAGGAAGGGATGCATTTTATAAGGGAGAGATTGCCCATACGATCAGTGATTTCATCAAGGAGCAGGGTGGATTCCTGGGGTATGAGGACCTTTCCTCGCACACTTCCGAATGGGTGGAACCGATGTCGGCGAATTATCGCGGATACGATGTTTGGGAGCTGCCACCGAATGGCCAGGGGATTGCCGCGTTACAGATCCTGCAGATCCTGGAAGGGTATGATATTGCAGGAATGGGTTTTGGAAGCGCCGCATACATCCACCATTTTACCGAAGCCAAGAAGCTGGCCTTCGAAGACCGGGCGAAGTATTATGCCGATCCGGCCTTCAATGCGCTTGATTTCAGGAATCTGATATCGGATGAATACGCCGCGCAAAGAAGAGAGCTACTGGATAGTGACAGGGCCGCACGTACCTACGATGCAGGAGAGATCGAGCAGGGGAATACGATCTACCTCACTGTGGCTGATGAAGCAGGTAACATGGTATCGCTTATCCAGTCGAACTACCGTGGAATGGGTTCCGGGATGTGTCCGCCCGGACTGGGTTTTATTCTGCAGGACCGGGGGGAATTGTTCTCCCTTGAAGAGGGACATTACAATGTGTATGAACCGGGGAAACGCCCCTTCCATACGATCATTCCTGCCTTTATTACAAAAGACGGACAGCCACTGGTGAGTTTCGGTTTGATGGGGGGATCGATGCAACCCCAGGGTCATGCCCAGGTCGTGGTCAACATTGTCGATTTTGGGATGAATCTCCAGGAGGCAGGGGATGCCCCGAGGATCAGGCATTCAGGGTCCTCTCAGCCAACCGGGGAAGAGATGCGGGACGGGGGAGTACTCAATCTCGAATCCGGCATTGACTATAAAGAGATCAGGAGATTGATGGGCATGGGACACAAGGTAAAATTCAGCTTTGGAGGCTTCGGTGGATACCAGGCCATCATGAGGGACCCTGAAACAGGAGTGCTTTATGGCGCCTCGGAATCAAGAAAGGACGGACAGGCGGCAGGGTGGTAGGGAAGAGCTCACTTCGTTCGCGGGAGGAGCTCCAATTGGTCGCGGAAGTTGCTTGAGCTGGTTTCGATGATCAGAAGCTCCAGAAGATAGGGATCACTATCATGCTGACAATAAAGGCGAGGATGTTCAGAGGCAGTCCTATTTTCCAGTAATCCCCGAATTTGTAATTCCCGATGCTTTGCACCACGAGGTTGGTCTGGTACCCGATGGGTGTGGAGAAACTGCAGGATGCTGCAACAGCAATGGCAATGAAGAACGGTCGGGGATCAACCCCAAGTTGGGTGGCGGCCGATAATGCGATGGGAAAACTCAGTGCCGCTGCAGCGTTGTTGGTAATGATCTCCGTAAATATATTGGTGATGATATAGATCGCCGCCAGCACCCCCAATGGACCAAGTGTCTTTGAGATATTGATGGTTGAATGGGCGATAACATCAGCAGCGCCTGAGTTCTGAAGGGCACGACTGATCCCGAATGCACTTGCCACTGTGATGAGCACGTCCCAGTTGATCGGCTTGGTGTATTTCTTTGCAGAGAAGATCTTCATGGAGGCCATGAGCACCATCGCAATGGCAGCAAAGAAGAACATGTCCAGTTCCACATTTCCATAACCTGGAAGCCGTCCACCCAGGGTTGCACCGGTCACCATCAGCAGGGTGATGATGACGGCAAGCCATCTTTTTCTTTTGTCTTTTGAACTGTCCATATCGCCGATCTCCGAGGCCATGTAAAAAGCCCTTGACTCACCCCAGTAACGGGTAAAATCATCTGTAGTGATCAGCATCAGGTTGTCTCCCGATTTCAGCTCAACATTTTGCATATTCGTGGTGATCCGTTCACCATTCCTGTGCACGGCCATTACCACTGCATTGTAGTGTCCCCGGAAATCAAATTCCTCTATTGTTTTCTGAATCCCTGGGAAGCGGGGGGCGATCACCACCTCCACCAGCTTGAGGTCCTGGTTCATAAAAGCTGGGTCATCGGCCTCCAGGCATTTGAGTGTGATGCCACTTTGTTGCAGGAGAAATCCGACATCCTCGGACTTGCCCGCCAGGATCAGTTCATCCCCCTCTTCAATTAGGAAGGGGGTATTGGATATGCGAATATGTTTTTCGTTGCGGATCACGGTTTTTACCACAAATTCCGACAGTCCGGGAAGTCTTCTTTTTTCAATCTCTTTGCCGATCAGCGAACTTCCTTCAGTAAGGTTCACATCAAAATAGTACTCCCTGATATCGTTGGGAAAACTGTGTTTGGGAATGATCTCTCCAGGTAAAAGACGGTTGGAAAATATGTTCAGGTAGATGAATCCAATGATGGCAACGAATATCCCCACCTTGGCCAGTTCAAAAAAGCCCAGGCCCTCTATTCCGCGGTCCAGCATCATACCATGTACCACCAGGTTGGTGGAGGTGCCGATCAGAGTGCAGGTGCCGCCAAAGATCGTGGCATAGGAGAGGGGGATAAGAAATTTCTGACTGGGCAGTCCCAGTTTTTCTGCCCATTTCTTGATCATGGGTGCAAAAATGATGACCATGGGCGTATTGTTCAGGAAAGCCGACACCCCTGCAATTGGAATGGTGAGCCTAAGGATCAGTCGGGGAATGGGTGCCCGTTTTTTTGGAAGCAGCACGCCGGCGAGCTTCGACAGCGCCCCTGTTTGTTTGAAGCCTTCGCTGACCAAAAACAGGATGCCGACCGTGATCATTCCTTTGTTGGAAAATCCCGATAAAGCCTCATCGGAGGAGATGATGTCGGCGACCATGAAGATCACCAGGGCGGTGAACAACACGAGTCCGGGTCGCATGACCTCTTTCAGGAGTGCGATGATCATAAGGACCACTACGGCAATGGCAATATATCCTGATAGCGTCATGATTGTGTTCTAAAACTATAGCGGTCGGGCAATCCTTTGATGAAAGGTTTCCGACCGTAGAAAACATCGTCCAATTTAACAGCCATTATGCGGAAAAGCAAATTATTTTTGATGCCCCACCTTGTAAAGCGATGCAGCCAGTGGTCGGGGTGACTGTATGGACAGCTGATGACACACCTGCCGCAGTCGGTTCCCGAAATAGTCCAGTAATGATAGCATTTTTCTGAGTTGATGCGCCACCTCAGACTCCCGGCAGTATGTTTCATATCACCCGATGGGATCGCTGAAGCAGGGCATACATCAGCACATTTCCGACACCTTTTACAGAAATCGATCACACTGGGGTCTGTTTTTGGTTTGCCGATGACAAGCGGCAGGTCTGTGGTGACGACGGCGATCCTGACCCGCGGACCCTGCCGGGGGGTCATGAGCAGACCCATACGGCCGATCTCGCCCAGTCCGGCGTCTGATGCCACGAGCGGACAAATCACTTCATAATTACCATCAATGTGTGGCGTCGCTGCATAACCAAGTTCGCGGATCATCAGTGCCAGGGAGGTGGCCATGGTGCCTGAGGAGAGGTAACATCCTGCCGATTCCATGACTGTGGGTCCGGCCGGCGCATATTGCATCATTCCCGGATCCATCTCGACGGTGAATGCAATGGCATAAGGATGGTCATTCCTGATGACATCACCCCTTTTTTCGCCCCTTCCCTTGTGGGAATAAAGGTGGTGTTCTTTTAATTTTGTGAAGCCCACACCAGATGCACCGGACCTCTTGAGCCAGTCCCTGATGAAATTCGTGATCTTGTGGTCGTCAACCTGTATCACACTTTCTCCGTAGGGGACCCCGTCAAGCTCATGGAGGTGTTCGGTGACCCGGAAGCTGGCAGCGGCAGCAGCAAATGTTACCGGTTCGTAATAGTGTGATGCAGGCGATAACAGTCCGGGATTCTTCCTGGCTTTGTCATCAGCCTCCCTGAACTGCGGGTTTTCCTTGTAGTATGCCTTGAAATCTTCCGTACCAGGGACCAGCCTGCGCCTGGAGAGGACCGAATCTGCCTCATGAAAACGTACGCCATAGCTGGCTTCCGGCATCCTGCCAGGTCCCTTAAGCGGAAAGAGAAAAATCGTGATGGTGAATAGGGTGAAAAGCAACATGATTGTATTGTAGAGTACTGTAATACCGGAGAAAAGGAGAGGAAGGAGGTATAATACAGAAAGGACAGCAAATATAAACAGGAACATACCACCGGCCCTGTTCTCGCGATGAATAAAGCTGCTTATGGAGGCAATTATCAGAAAACCCGTACACATTATTGAAACTGTCCAGTAGATCGTTGGCATCCGTTAACCGATTTTAATGCAATAGTAATAAAAATGTTTCTCGAATTTCCTTGACTCTGAGGAAATAACTAACTTGAACCGGATTGTTCTGATAACCCACGAACCCTGAATCAATGAAAAAACTATTTCTGATCTCGTTTCTGTTTTTTATCCCGTTTTTTTCCAATGCGCTTACTGCGCAGGACCAGCAAGTCATGGACGACAATACCAGGGCGACTTTGATCCTCGATATTGCAAAATATGTCGAATATGATGAAAGCTTCGATAAGCTGGAGGAATTTGCAATTACGGTGCTCGATACCGATGATGAATTCTACTGGCCCCTGGAGAGGATGGCAGGTGAGCGACAGTTTGTTCAGGGGAAACCCATCAGGGTCTACCTTGTACCAAAGCCTGAAATGCTGAACAAGGCGCAGGTGGTCTACCTGAACAGCGAGGATGATTACAACATCAAAAAGGTACTGGAGCAGATCGAAGAGGAGAATACCCTGGTGATTACCGAAGGGTATCCTTTCAGGGAATCAATGATCAATTTCCTCGTGGTTGAGGGGAAACCTCGTTTTGAAGCCAACGAAGAGCTCATGAAGGAACATGGACTGAATGTGAGTGACCTGTTTCTTTTGCAGGCAATTAAGACGAGGGAAGACTGGGAACAACTTTATGAAGCTACAGATGAAGAGCTACAGGAAGAGAAGGAGATCACCAGGCAACAGCAGATCGAAATCGCACAGCAGGACTCAATGATCAGGGAGCAGATTGCCAGGCTGAAAGCGCTGGGCAGGGAGATCCTGCAGAAAGAGCAGGAGCTGGAGAGTAAAATAAAACAACTGCTTACCACTGAAGGGGAACTGGAAGATAAGAACCGTCAGATCACCATCAGGGAGACAGAGATCAAAGGCTTGCAATTAGAGAATAAAAAGCAGAGACAGCAGAACAGTGAGCTGATAAAGCAGAACCAGGATGCTGCCTTTGCGCTGGAGGAAAAGCAGGAGAAAATTCTGCAGAGCGAAAGGACCATCGCACAGAACGAAGATCAGATCGCCCTGCAGCTGGATGCGATCCAGAAACAAAAGATTGTGATCATTGCAGGTGTTTTTGCCTTGGTATTGCTGATCGGACTGGCATATTTTATTTTTCTCAATTACCGGAATAAGAAGCGGGCAAATGAGCTGCTGGAGGAAAAGAACAGGAAGATCACGGCGCAGCGTGACGAGATAGAGCGACAGAAGGAGGTTGCTGAAAATCAGCGGGATCAGATAGCTTATCAGAAGAAACATATCACCGACAGCATTCACTATGCACAGAAAATACAGCGTGCTATCCTTCCATCACTGGAGCTCTTTACCGATGAGGTTGATCATTTTGTTCTTTACAAACCCCGTGACATTGTCAGCGGTGATTTCTACTGGGTAGACCGGGTGGAGGATAAGCAGATCATCGTAACGGCCGACTGTACCGGTCATGGTGTTCCCGGCGCTTTTATGAGCATGCTGGGTGTAAGTCTGCTGAATGAGATCATCCTGAACAGGAACATTATTGCACCACATGAGATCCTAAATAACTTACGGGAGATGGTCATTGAATCCCTCGGGCAAGCCCAGGCAGGAACAGAGATCAAAGACGGAATGGACATGACCGTAACGGTAATCGATTTCAACGAGGACAAACTGTATTATGCCGGTGCAAACAATCCCCTCTACCTGATCAGGGATGGTGAGCTGGAGCAGTTCAAGGCCGATAAAATGCCGGTGGCGATTCACGAACGTATGGATGATTTCAACCTGGTTGCATTGGATCTTAAGAAAGGAGATACATTTTATACCTTCTCTGATGGTTATGTCGACCAGTTCGGCGGACCAAAACAGAAAAAGTTCATGTCCAAGAATTTCAAGAGAGTCCTGTTGGAACTACAGGAGCTGGACATGATCAGTCAGGGTAGAAGACTCGACGAAATATTCGAAGAATACAAGGCGGATGTTGAGCAGATCGATGATGTGGTTGTAATAGGTGTACGATATTAGGCCTGAGATGATTTCGAGAAGAAGTAACGAAGTCCTTTATCAATTACAGCTCCAATAAGTAGTTGTGCTACCAACTTCAACAACCTCATTTCTCTTTTCTTCCAACGTTTCTCCACAAAATATCAAAGGAGTACCATATGTATAATTACCTGATCCATCATCAGTCACTGATTCACAAGTAGCGCAATCTTCCAGGAATTCGCAGGAAGGGAGTGTGAAAGCAGCAAGTACCACGAGTCCTACAAATGAGCGGAGTATTTTTCTTTTCATATCAGTATATTTGAGATTTGGGTACTGGTAATATAACCCTTTGCATCATAAGATGGTTGCAACTGTTGCTAAATTACTTATTTTTCATCGATTTTCAATCGATTATTGATGAACAGGTTGAATCATTGATAAAGGAACTTCAAGGGGCTTATCAACGCCACTGAACATATTGTTCACCCTGACCCCGATCTGTTCCACGGACGCTCCAGGTGGAATTTTAAAACTGGTCTTGCTCCCTGGGGAGAGCTTTAACTCCTTTGACCAGTCTTCATATACAGTGTTGGAAAGCGTGATCCTGAGATCAAGATCAGTTGGATTGTAAAAGAGATACCGTCCGTTTTCGGCATCAAGGGGCCTGATCGTGACAGAGGCAAGGAAAAGCGCCCTGATAACAGGCGCTTTACCGATGACACCATGCTTGTACCAGCAGGCCGTACGTCCGTTAAAGAGGGCTTCCCTGATTCCTCCTTCTGATTTTTCCGCAACAAATACGAGTGTGGAGGTCCTGTGATCATCCGGATCAAATTCCTCGAACATAAATGGGCCGTGCTGATCAGTATTTCCGATCATAGCCAGGCTCTTTTCATTTGCCCAGGAGATCGCCTCCGGCGATACTTCCGGGCCGTTGATCACTTCAATTCCGTGCATCCATCCCTGGTTGAATATGTAGGTGTGTTCATCCCACCATACAGTGGAGTCTGGTTGCTGCACTTTCCAGCCGGGATGGTTCCACATGATAAACGCACCCTGGTCTGCTGCAGTTTTCAATGCCTGCCTGAAGTCTTTGTTGAGGATGTGTTCGGCATCATGTATAAACAGTGCATTGAAATGTCCGGGAGGCATCTCTTTTGTAATCTCGGTCCCTGCGATGACGATCAGGCCCCTGTCTGCCGCATATTCTTTTGCGATCTGCCAGGAGCGGTTTCGATCGGCAGCCATGTCGCTCTCATGCGGACGATATTCAAGATGATCCGTGATGGCAATGGCATCGAGTCCTTCACGGATTGCTTCATCAACCCTCACGGTGGGCCATACGGTACCATCAGAAAATACGGTGTGCTGGTGAAAATCACATACCATCGTTCTATACCCGGGAATATCGGGAACATTGATGATGTTGCGCTGAGGGACTGCCTGTGTGTATACAGACAGCAACAGGAACAGGATCAGGTTTTTTTTCATTGCAGGAGTTTTTTGCAATGTAATGAATCTGCATTATTATTTTATCGTGTGCGACAATGAATATGGCAGCAAGGGAATTCTATGACTGTTGAAATAATACTTAAGAGGTTGTCAATAAAAATTCCGAATTTGGCATTGGAATTGTCAGTTTTGAGCGAAATTTAAACATCTGCTTCACAGAAGAGTTTTATTACTATGAAAAAACTGCTCCGGGGGATAGGACGATGGATCATAAGACTGTTGATCGGTTTTTTTTCACTGATCGCTATACTGGTAATTGTATTTCAGATTTTCAGGGGTTCCATCACGGATAAAGCGCTGCAGATCATCAATGAACAGCAGGCAGGTGAAATATCCATTGAAAGGCTGAACTTGCGGCCTTTCCTGAATTTTCCAAACATATCGCTTAGGTTCAGGGAAGTGACCTACCTTGAAGCCAATTCTACCCGGGAAAATGATGCGGCACCAATTCTGCAGATCGATAATGTGTTTTTATCACTTGACGTGGTGCAGCTGATCCGCGGAAGATATGAGGTCTCAAAGATAAGGCTGGGCGAAGGTCAGATGAATTACATTGTTGGTGCAGATTCCATTTCGAATATTGAAAAAGCCCTCGGGCTGGACAACATTGAAGAGACTGATCAGGATACCCGCGATACATCACAGATCTATCTCGATCTGGAAAGCCTGGAGATCAGGAATCTTGCAATACATTATTCCGATATGACCACGGGGGATTCCGTGGGGCTGCACTTGAATGGTTTCGAAAGTGCTTTCTCCTATTATCCGGAACAGATTATCGTGGAAGTGATGCTACAAACGGAATTGAGTAATGTGCATCTCAAGGGTGTAAAACTGGACAGACCGCGATCTGTATCATTCGGCAGTTCTTTACATTATGACAGGGTTACCCAGATGGTACTCCTTGAGCAGAGCATGTTGGATATTGCGGATGCGATTTTTGAGATGAATGGAGAAATCGATGTGCGGGAGCAAATGATCAATGTGGGTTTCACTGCCCGCAATACAGGAATAGACTTGCTTAATTTTCTTCTAAGCGGGGTACTCGATATGGATGCCATTGAACAAACCGGTGAAGGAATAATTACATTGGAGGGCACAGCAATGGGGTCGTTCAAGGACAATATTCCCGTGGTCCGGGTGGATGTAAATGCCCAGGACGTTGGATTCAGGATCCATTCGGTAGGGCAGTCTGTTTCGGACATCAGGTTCAGGGGGAGCTTTACGAATGGTACAAAAGCAGACTTGTCGGAGGCTGCCATGGAGTTGCAGGACTTCCAGGTAAGATTTCCAACGGGGTCTATTGATGCAAATCTCGCGCTGGAGAACTTTGTCAATCCTTCCGTCAGTTTGGAATGGGACGGAGATGCCGATCTTTCCCTGATCAATGAGATCATCGACACAAAGCAGATCAGAAAAATGAAGGGGGATCTGCGTTTCGCAGGTGGAATTGACGGGGTGATTGACAAATCTTCCGGCAAATTTCTTGAAGATGCAGGCGCACTTTCTGTATTTATGAAGGGGGTCTCCCTTTCACTTCCTGAAAATGAAATAGCTGATCTCAACGGGGAGCTTTATTTAGAAGAGAAATATACCGGGGTCAGGGATGTTGAGATGCAGCTGGACAACAACAACCTTCAGGTGGATTTTCAGCTTGAGAATTTCCTTCCCTACCTGATGGATTTCGCAGTCGTACCAGGTGCGACGGTGGAGCTGGAATCTGAAACCCTGTACCTTGAGAGAATTCTTGGAGATACTATTTTCCAGGGACCAGTTACTGATCTCGGATTCAGGGTGGATATCACCACCGGGGCAGGTGACTTTAAGAAACTATTGGGGGAAGATGCCCAAATACCTGACCTGCGCATTGCCCTGCAGAATTTCCAGGCCGATATTCCAGGATTACCTCCCTTTAGCAGGGTCAAGGGCATGTTAAACACCAATGATTCAGTGATTAATTTTTCCAGGTTCAGGGGAAAAATCGGGGAGAGTGACTTTGATATTGACGGGGAGGTCGGAAATTACAATGCATTTCTTCAAAAAGACAGTACTGCGCGGCTATATGCCCGTCTAAAGGTCGAATCAGACAGACTAAGGGCGAGTGATTTGCTGCAGCCGGAAGATGAACCTGAGGGTGAGAATACACAATTTGCCAACGAGGAAGTTCAGGATCTGTTATTTAAAGTAAATATTGAGACAACAGTTTCGGATATGTTAAATTATAGTGGATTACCGAATATAAATATACATTCCGAAGAGTTAAGATGGAAGCTGAAGAACTACCCGGATCCGTTTACAGCATTTACCTTCGACATCGAAAAGTCAGATAGTTTGTTACATGTGAGAAACCTGTCGGGCCGTGTGGGAGAGAGCAATCTTGAAATCAGTTCCAGGATCTACCATCTGTTTGATTCAATTGATAGGCGGCACGGTGAACTTTCGGTCAGGTCTGATCTGCTGGATATCGACAGGCTTGCAGCATATCAAACATCAGGCACACCTTCTGCTGACACCACTCAAGCAGACAATACTACCGACCAGGACAACGAAACATCCCAAGGTTCCCTGGACCTGGATGAGATAAAATTCCCTGACCTGGATCTGAACCTTGATATCAGGGAACTGAGAATTAAAGGGAACAGCATGCAGAAAATGAAAGGGTTGGTCCAACTCAAACCATCTAAGGTTGTTTATTTCGACAAATTTTCTGTAAGGTCAGAAACCGGCGGTATTTTTAGCCTGGATGGGCAATTCAACCTTATTGATCCTGAACATTATATTTTAAGCGCGAATCTTGAAATTGACACGGTAAATGTGCGTGACTTTGACCTGCCAATCACCATCGGGGATTCGGTTTATTCACTGGAAGAGAATTTCAATGGTATCCTCAGTGCGAAGGGACTGGCTGAGTTTTTTATCAATCCAGATCTTTCACTGAATATTGATTTGAGTACAGCGATGTTTTACATTACGCTGGAAGATGGGCGGGTAAAGAATTTCGCACCCCTCAAGGAGCTTTCAAGATTTACAGGAAAAAAAGAACTGACCAACCTGAAGTTTGGTAAGTTGTCAAATCCACGTGGATTTATCCTGTCAGACGGTAAGATTGATGTTCCTTTGATGAAGATTGAATCCACACTCGGAGTTATTCTGCTTGAGGGAACACAATACCTGGATGGCGATTTTTTATACCTTGCCAGGGTCCCCTGGGACCTTGTGAAGGAAACCGTGTGGAACCTTCTTACAGGACCAAAGGAATCGAAAGATGAGCAGGTCCGGGAGATGGAGGCACAGAAATTCATGCCGGTCACCATTTACAGCAAGGATGGCGAAACCGAGGTGAAACGTAAGGACAGGAGGGATCAGTATCAACTCAGGTGATTCGGATCAATGTATCAGATCTCACTGATGGCCCTCACCCAGGCATTGAACTTTCGCCGGTCCTTTCTTCTAAGCGGCATATCGACAATCTCATTATCAATGTATACCCTATAGATGATCTCCCTTGCAGCAGCCATCTGTTTAAGAAACTGCTTATCCATCGAAAAACGCAGATGCATCAGCTGGTATGTGTTATGACTGCTGCTGGTCGTATATGTGGTTGTTGAGCTCGTTATTTCAGCATCTTCATCATCCGGATCCTCTTCCGTTGTAGTACTGGTTGAAGATGAGCTCGAGCTGCTTCCCTTCTGGTACATCTTATTTATATTTTCCAGGGCTGGAATTTCCGTCATATGATCTCCATAGCATATATAGATAACAGGTTCCACCTCATAGGGGCGCACCCGTGTTCTCAACGTAACATCCATCTCAACAGTATCCTCAGCTAATGAAGAATGGTTTTCAATGCAGATATATTTGAAACTTACATAGTAATCAGGCAGACCGTGATGTCCCCTTCTTCTTTCGTCGGAATAACCTTTAAGTGAATGACTTAGTTTTACCGTGGTTCTTTCCTTGAAATTATCCTGGGTTATAAAGATTTTGTTGCTGCTTCCGCAGGAACAGACCAGAAGCGGAATGAGCAGCAGGAGTATATATATTTTTTTCATGATGCAGGGTTTTGGTTGTAATGATGTAAAAAACAAAAAGCATACCATGCTTGAGCCAGGTGATCCTCTGAAGAATTTATAAACATTGTTTTGAAATATGGCCGGGATTTGCCAAACTTGTAGTTTGTCTTAATGTGAGGCGATTCCCAGGATGAAAAAATATTTTTTTGCACTAGGATACATTCCCCACCGATTATGGGGGAACATTCTGATTCCGCAACTGCTGGAGAAGGATGAGCAATCGCTCTATTTTGTCACCGGGGAAATTCTCCTGAAAAACGAAGACTCTCTCTCTTTCAGGCGGCTCACCCCCATGCAAAAGAA
The DNA here is from genome assembly GCA_937129385.1 of uncultured Bacteroidota bacterium. GTDB lineage: Bacteria > Bacteroidota > Bacteroidia > Bacteroidales > M55B112. The sequence continues at coordinate 38,900 of CAKZNC010000197.1, read as the reverse complement.
GGTGGTGAGCCTGATCGATGAATACAACGACCAGCAACTGCACAAACTTTTTTCCAAAAAGAAGACGGTCAAGGAATTCATGGATACCATCGATAAGGAGATAGTAAAGAAGCATGTACGACCTTATATAGAAAAGCGATTGCATGCCGTCCTTTTGATTGCTGCTGAGAATGGATTTCACCTGTTCTTTAAGGAGAAATCGAGGCAAAATATATTCGCGGATGATTTCCTGACCCTGCACAAGCGGCATGCCAGGCCCTATTTTCAATTCCGGAGGACCCCGGAGAATACCTTATATAAACTTTCCATCCTCAGGGCGAACGGACCTGTGGATCTGATTCATGAGCGGGCTGAAGTGATCAGTAATTCACCGGCTTCCATTCTGCTTGACAAAGAGGTTTATTTTTTAGATGACATTGATGGAGTGAAACTCACCCCCTTCTTTTCAAAATCACATATTTCTGTACAACAGTCTTTTGAAGCGAAGTATTACAGGACATTTATTGCCAACACCCTGAAAGAACATGATTCAGTAGAGACGGAAGGATTTGAAGTTCATGATATCGTACCTGAAAAGTCTGCTACATTGACCCTTGAGCAGGGAATCAACCAGGAGCCGGTCTGGGTAGTTCGTCTCAGGTATAACAATTATAACATTCAGCCCGGTTCCGGTCAGAAACGGTTTGTCAACTTCAGTGATCATAATGACCAATTCAGCTTTGAAAGATTCGCCAGGGATCAACAATGGGAAGAAGCACTTGAAGTCGCCCTGGATGAGGTCGGGTTAAAGAGCAGGGACCGAAATCTATATTATTTAAGAAAATGGTCAGGTGAGAGTATACATGACAAAGTATATGAGGCAGTTAAGTTTACGAATGATCACTATGATTTCCTGGCGGAATCGGGCTTTATACTGGCGCAGAAACTGGACAGGGAGTATTATATCAAAAGGGTGGACCTGGATGTGAAGTCCAGTGAAAAGGAGGACTGGTTTGACCTGGCTGCAATTGTAAGATTCGGTGAATTCACTTTTCCATTTATTGCACTCAGGGATCATATACTGAACGATGAACGTTTGTTCAGGTTACCTGATAAAACCTATGCCGTGATCCCTGCAGAGTGGTTTACCAGGTACAGGTCGGTTTTCGAGTTTGGAAAAGTAGAAGGGGATAAACTGAGGATACATAAACAACACTTTTCACAAGTTGACGAAGCTTTGCGGAAGAAACATGCATCCACCATCGATCATCTTGAAAAGCTGAACAGGATGGATGGATTGCCTGAGATAAAACCACCCAGGGGATTGAAGGTAACTTTGAGAAATTACCAGGAGGAAGGATTTGCCTGGATGTGGTTTCTCCAGGAAAACGGTTTTGGAGGATGTCTTGCAGATGACATGGGACTGGGAAAGACACTGCAGGCGATTGCGGTTCTGCAGCTTAACAAGGAACAGCGCGTGGCAGTCACCAATGAAGATACTCCTGAGAAGGGGCAATTGTCGCTGTTCAACAGTGATGTTCAAACACCTACTTCTCTTGTCGTTGTTCCGGCATCGATCCTTCAGAACTGGGAAAATGAGATCATGCGGTTTGCTCCCTCCATGCGTGCCATGGTACATGCAGGGATCAGCCGGAAGAGAGACACATCAGATTTCCGTTATTACGACCTGATCATCTCAAGTTACCATACCGTCCGCCAGGACATAGAATTTTTTCGTGATTATGAATTTCTATATGTCATCCTGGATGAGAGCCAGATGATCAAAAACCCCCATTCCAAGTTGTACCGGGCAATGACGGAATTACAGGCGAGACATAAGTTGGTGGTAACGGGTACTCCTATTGAAAACTCACTTACCGACCTGTGGTCACAGATCAATTTTGTAAATGAGGGGTTGCTCGGAAGTCTGAATTTTTTCAAAAAGCAATTTGTTAAGACCATCGAGAAAAAGAAGAACAAGGAGCAGGAACAAAGATTGAAGGAGCTGATCAATCCTTTTATACTTCGTCGCACAAAACAGGAGGTTGCAAAGGAACTTCCTCCCCTGTATGAACAGTACCGTTTCTGTGATATGACCGAAGAGCAGGAACGGCTATACGAGGAGGAAAAATCAACGGTGCGGAATTCCTTGCTGGAAAATCTTGAGGAGATCGGTTTGGAGAAATCAACGATGATGGTACTGAAAGCGCTTACGCGCCTGCGACAGCTCTCCAATCATCCTGCCATGGTTGAGGAGGATTATGAATATGGCTCTGGAAAATACGAGGAGGTATTCCGGAATATGGAGAGTGTGGTGATGGAAGGTCACAAGGTGCTTGTATTCTCCTCCTTTGTCAAGCATCTCAATCTCTATGCAAATCAGCTTGATGAGCTTGGATGGAAATATGCAAAGCTTACCGGGTCGACAACCAACAGGGCGGCACAGGTAGAGATGTTCCAGGAGGACCCTGAATGCCGGATATTCCTGATCTCCCTGAAAGCCGGTGGGGTGGGGTTGAACCTGACTGCAGCAGAATATGTATTTATCCTGGATCCCTGGTGGAACCCGGCTGCAGAGATGCAGGCCCTGAACCGTGCACACAGGATCGGTCAGGATAAAAATGTATTTGTCTATCGCTTCATCTCGAACAGTACTGTGGAAGAGAAGATCCAGCGGCTACAGGAGCGAAAATCTGAACTGGCCAAGACATTCGTAACCTCAAATAACCCACTTCGAAATATGAAAAAAGAGGAGATCATGGATCTCTTTAATTAGTTTTTCCTATTTTCATATAACCAAATTCAACCCAACAATGACTACAATTGGAAGAGCTATTTCACTCGCCTTAATCATTTTTTGTATATCCTCGGTTTCGTTTGGACAGCAAGCTTTTAAGCCGGGATACGTCATTACCCTGGAAAATGATACGCTGGCCGGTCAAATTAAAAACACCTCCTATTCAGAAAGTTCTGAAGTCTGCATATTCAGGGATTCATTGCAGGGCCGAACCATCAGGTACAGTCCAGGAGAGATTGCAGGTTACAAAATCTCTGAAGACCAGTATTATGTGAGCCTTAACCGGGTGATTCCCTCAGGTGATGAAATCATATTTGCGCAATACCTGTTGGAAGGTAAAGAAGTGGATCTTTACCTTGTTCGCGAGAATGACCAGACAAATCGATACTATTTGAGGAAAGGGGAATCACTGTTGGAGCTTAAAAATAATTTGGATACGGTATATGTGCAGACAGATGGTGGAGGCAATGTGATGAAGGTGAAGGAGAATAAGGAGTACACCGGAGTATTGAAATATGCTTTCTCCGATCAGTGGGATATTGTCAGCAAGGTCGACAGGACCAATTTCGACAGCAGGTCCCTGGTGAAACTCACCAAGGAATACCATCGGGCCACTTGTCCGGATGAATCATGCATCGTTTATCTCAAGAAGCGTGAGTCGGTAAAATTTTCTGTTGGCCCCCTGGTAAGTTTTTCTTTGCCATCCTACTATGGGATACATTATGGGGCAGTGGACCGATATGTAAGATATAATTCAGGCATGGCAACAGAGTATGGAGTTCAGGTCAGGGCAATAATACCCCAAACAAAGGAGAGAATCGCCGCCCGGCTACGTGTCAGAATTACTGATTATAGCTTTAGTTTTACTGAATCATTTGAATTATTTGACTGGGAAATATCTGAATCTGCACGGTCCATTGCAGTTGGGTTGGGTGCTTCTTATTCGGTGTTCAAAAGCACTAAATTAAATTTCTACGCAGCCACCGATATATCCATAAACCGGTTAAGTAATCAACATGCTCAATTTGCTCGGGTTTTCAGTGCTGACCTGGGAACCTCTGAACCTGTACAGTATCCTGAGCAACCATTTCTTCGCGGAGGATTCAATGTTGATCTGAGCATCGGGGCAGAGATTATTTTGACTGATTGGATAGGTGTTTTCGCTGAAGGTGGGTATGAAATGATCCGGAATATCCATGGATCAAAGATTGATGAACTCAAAGCTACTACAGGTCTGCTAATACATTTTTAGATATGAAGAAAATTATTTTATTGATCATTTTGTCAATCTCTTACAGTGCTGTCATTGAGCAGACCGCTTTTAAACCAGGTTTTGTGATAAATAATCAGGGGGATACTCTCACCGGATACCTAAGGCATAATGATTTTGGAAAAAACACTGTTATTGCTGATTTCAGGAAAGAAAAGGATGGAGAGGGTATTAAATTCAGGCCTGGTGAAATTGCTGGCTACAGGATAACCGGAGAATATTACTACGTAACGAAGAATATAGGCACAGCAGAAGATCCTCACCTGATATTTGCTGAATACCTTGTGGATGCAGAAGAAGTTGACCTCTATTTTTACCGGGATAATAAACAGAGGAACCGATATTTCATTCAGAAGGATACTTTAAGAATTGAGCTGGAAAATGATATTGACACCATCTGGAAGCAAAACTATCCAGGTGGAGATCCAATAATGAAATTAAAGGAGAGCAAGCAATATACAGGAGCACTCACCTATGTTTTTTCTGATCAACAGCAATTGTGGGATAAAATCAATAAGACGGAATTCAATCATGACGGACTTATTAATATTACAAGGAAATATCATGAATTAACCTGTCCGGACAGAGAATGTATGATCTATCAAAAGGAGAAGGAGCGGGCACAACTTCGATATTTCCCGGTATATGCATTCAGGCAATCAACCTATACGGGGTTTACCGCATACGACCATGCAGAGAAAATGAGGTATAATTCCGACCTGCGCTCGGTTTTTGGTGCCGGGATCGAGATTACACTGCCGCAATCGAGCAGGAGGACAGCAATCCTGGTGAGCCTGGGATACACGAACTATGAGTTTTTGAGAACGGTGGAAGGAGGCGGACAGCTGTATGACCTGGAAGAAACCGGTTCGGCTCTGGGGCTGACGGCCGGTCTTAAGAAGTTCCTCACTTCGGGGGAGAGGGCAAGATTGTATGCGCACGCCGACATCCTGACAGAAAAATATTTTTCAAGGTCATCATCTTACCACGAGTTTGTCATTAACAATATTGAGATAGACTATGATCCGGTCTATAGGGATCCTTTGTTTGACATGAGCTTTGGGCTCTCTGCAAACCTCGGTATCGAGATTCCACTTTTCTCATCCGGGGCACTATTCCTCGAAGCCGGATACATACACCAGAATGTGCTGGAAGGCGTGAATGTGGTGGGAAATATTCAGAATATCAGGGCAGCCACAGGATTCATTTTTTGACCGTCTGTCTGATAATACCTGCTTGCTTTACAACAGCGAGTGATATGAATACGGAATAGCTGAGCATCAAGATACCGATCGTATGTACGGTAAACTTATTTGATATAACTATCAGGGCGTTAAAATCATTTTTTGCACCCACGAGGAAAGCCAGGTAATTATCAATGATATCATATACCGGGCTAAGGATGAAAACCACCAGTATAAGGCCCGTAAGTAGGGTCCGGGTTGTGTTCATTCTCTTTAGTATAAAGTATCCGGCCGTTAAAAATACCAGGTCCCTCAGGTAAGCGAAGATCACAACGATGAATTCATCGCTTTTAGAATCGTATACTGATCTGATATAGCCTGTACTGAAATCTCCCTTCCAGAAATGTGGGATCAGCTGGTACCCTTCCACCTTGGTGCCCGTTACCCATACTCCCAGGAGATGGCTGGCTTCATGAAGGAATGCATAAGACAGGTACCAAATAACGTAAAGCAATAATATTGCCGGTATATAGGATTTAGGTTGCCATCCTGATCTCTGAAAGAAGATCGTCAGGGGGAGAATGATCAACAGGGCGATCTCAGCAATTGAAAGCCACATAAAAAAAATTTGTCAGCTTTGCGCAGATGAAGACCAGCTATGAGAGGAAATCGTCCACTTGCCTGTAGGCTTCGATCACAGCTTTTTCTCCTTTGGCTCCGTCTATGGAATTACCATGTTCCATCCCCACGATCCCTTTGAATCCTTTTTCGTAGATGTGTTTGAACACGTTCAGGTAATTGATCTCGCCGGTGGTGGGCTCTTTCCTCCCGGGGTTGTCGCCACACTGGAAATAGCCGATCTCATCCCATGCAAGGTCGATGTTCGGGATCAGGTTCCCTTCATGGATCTGTTGGTGATAGATGTCAAAAAGGATCTTACAAGCAGGGCTGTCAACCGACCGGCAGATATCGTATGCCTGTCCGGCCTTATTCAGGAACAAGCCGGGATGGTCCCTGAAATTCAATGGCTCCAGTACCATGGTCAGGTCATGCGGTTCCAGGATATCTGAAGCCCGGCGCAATGCCTCAACAACATTTGCTTCCTGGTATCCCATATCTTTTCTCGGATCGATATGTCCCGGAACGACCGTCATCCACTTGGCATTTACTCTTTTTGCCACCTCAACAGAGTCTTTGATCTCACTCAGGAATTCTTTCAACTGGTCCTTGTCACCGCTGGCAAGACCTGGTTCTTTCCAATAGATTGTGTGGGCGACAAAAACGCCCATTTCGAGACCCAGGTTGGCCATTTTTGATGCGATCTTCTCCTGCATCGGCACCTCCTTATTTTTCATTCCGTTATCTTCCAGCGCTGTGAAACCCTGGTCGGCCACGAACTGAAGCTGGTCCAGGAGGTCCTCACCTGCCAGGTTCTTAAACATCCAGAAATGAGGAGCATATTTCAGGTTGAAAGATTTCTTTTTTGAAGGGTGGTTCGCGGGGGAACCCGATACGCCCATTACGGGAGCTACTGATGCTGCCGCTGCTGCCGTGGCTGTACCGCGGAGAAAATCACGTCGTTTCATTGGTATATTTTTTGAAAATGTTAGCGCCAATAAATGTAGGAAAAAGATTGGAATATCCGTAAGAGGGGTCAGGTCAAAAGTCGTTTTTCCGCCGCTGCTTTTTCTCAGAATGAAGCTTTTTCTGTTGCAATCGTTTCTCTTTTGCTTTGCGACCCGGTCGCGTTGGAATGCGACGCCTGGGTCTGCGAAGGGCCCATTCGACAAGCTCAAGAAACTTCTTTTGCACAAGTGCGCGGTTCCTGAACTGGGACCTGCTTTCCTGGCAAGTAATGATCAATATCCCGGCGGGAGTGAGTTTATGTCCCAGCTTTTCCAGCAGCAGCTTTTTCTGCGATTCATTCAAAGCTTCACTCGCAGCCGGCTCCCATTGCAGCTCAACCTTCGATTCGGTCTTATTCACGTGCTGTCCGCCCGGGCCGGAAGAACGCGACGTGTTCATTGAGATCTCATTCAGCAGCTGTTCCTTCATTTTATTCTCAGTATAGCGCATCAGTTTCCCTTTAGCTGGAAATCAACAGCTTATGGGACTTTTATTCGTCCATTGTTATGTTAGAGCAGTTCTAACGGATACCGAAGATCTTCCAGCTCATCTGCAGTACCAGGTAGTTTTTTTGAGATCTCCAGTGCATCGCCTGCTGAGATCTCAACCAGGTTGGTGCCCGGCACGATATTATAGATTGCTGACAGGCGGAAGTTGCCGAGGGCAAGTCCTACTTCAGGGGCTACTCCAAAACTAACATCCGCCTGGATATTCGCTCCCCCTGAACCGGAAGCACCAATATTGGCCTGGGTAAACCTGCCGAGTCCGAAACCTACATAAGGTCTTACCTTCATGTCGGTTATATAGTATTCACCCTTGATGGTTTGTGCAGCCCTGGATGACATTCCTATCGACAGGTTATCTGTGTTTTCCACGTCAATATTGCCTCCGAATAATACATCACCTTCGGCGCGAAGACCAACGGCAATATTATTACCGATAAAAATTTTAGGCTCCACTGAGGCAGAAATTCCATAGGCTTTGAGTTCGCCGAAAGACAATCCGGCACCGATACCCGTGACCAGCTGGAATGAAATGTCCTGTGCACCGGCGGATACTGTAAATACCGTGAAGAGTGCAATGAATAGTTTTTTCATGGCTGATGGTTTTTTGATTATCCCGGGTAAGATAAGAAAGAATTGTCAATACTGAATGGTACATTGTCAACAGTGCTGAATCGTTTGGAGAAGATTGTAGGAGAAAGAATTGCCAGAAAATGAGGAAACCACTATATTTGCAACCCGAATTCAGTCGGCAGTCGCCAGTCACCAGTACTCAGTAGGGGCTGCCGATTGGCGACTGAAGACTGAAAAAGGCTCCATAGTTCAATGGATACCTGCCTGCCTGCAGGCAGGGAATAGCGGTTTCCGGAACTATTTTTGACATACTGGCTCCATAGTTCAATGGATAGAATAGCGGTTTCCTAAACCGTAGATCCAGGTTCGATTCCTGGTGGAGCTACCAGATATATTTGTAAAACCCTAATCAGCAGATGGTTAGGGTTTTACTTTTTTCTCCAATTTAAGAAAGATACTTCTTGAGACACACAAATTGGGACATTTACAACAATTCCTTAAGTAAGTTACGGGGTGAAATTTTAACTTTTTCAATAATTCTACGTGATGAGTAAGCTGTTATCTAGGCTTATTAAGCCTTTCAAGAAATAAAGGATCGTTGTACCACTCTGATACATCAATAGTGTATTTGTATTCACCTATTGCATACACAAGCCCAAAACCTCCTTCAATGTTTGAGTAGAGCTGTACTGGTTGCATGATCGGGAAATCAGGATCGGGATTATATTTCTCCAGTACCTTCAAATATTCTAATAAATGTCGATCTTGTCTTTGAAATGTAAGTTCAATTTCAGGAATTGAATCATTGTAACAATTTAATAGATTTATTTTCACTGAGAGATTATAGCTTTTACCATTTATCGCCTTGTCTGAGAAGAAAAACCTCCTTCCTCCTAAGCTTTTGTCTGTAATCTCAGAAATAGAAGGAGACCTGGTGAAAATCCCTAAACCACCGCTATATTCAGCAATAGAATCCTGAATACTTTGGTAGAAAATTGAATATACATTAATTGTATCAATAATCATTAAGATATTATCTCCTTCCATGTAGGGTGTATAACGCCTTTCTCTGCCCCAGCCTGACAGATAATATGAGTAATAATCTTCAGTTTCGGCAATGTCTGTAAAATCAAAATTTATATGCATATTATAGGCTGTATCTACCGTATAACTCAGATTAGTAACAGCAGGGATTTCAGGAATTTCGACTAATGCAGAAGCCTCAGGTAAACCGTCAACTGAACAATGAAGCGTGTAGGATTTACCTGGTTCCATGATCACTCCATCTGTTGTATAGTAGCCGTCTACAACATGATTCATTAAATACGTATCATCTTCAGTATGCAGTTCTAGTATAGCATCTTCAATTACTTTTATTGAATCGAGGTCTACCATGGATATTGTTCTGGAAACATGGACTATAGGTGAGTCTAATGCAATAAACTCGCCACTCAAAACGATTCTCCTGTCATTACTCCTCCTGAAATCATCAGTGATATCCTTCTCACAGGAAACACATATGATAAAGACAAGTGCTTTGGTAATAACTTTTTGCATCTTAGAATTTAATTGAATATTTAAAATATGGGATTAAGGGGAACATAGTTACCTGGAAGACACGCTTTTCCCACTCTCCTGTATCATTCCATTTACCCTGACTTGTATATATATAAAAGGCATTTCTTCTGGCATATGCATTGTATGCACCAAAACTCAATGTTCGGACAAAGCGTTTTTTCTCTTTATCAATATTAAATCCTATGTCTAGCCTGTGATATGCAGGTAGTTGATACCCATTCCTCTGTTCGAAATTCCTGACCAGATCATTGCTGAAAAATCTATTCTCGTTTACTAATTTACCGCCAATTGCTGCAAATGGATTCATATAGGATTGATCAAGTACTGTTGTATGAATACCTGAGCCATATACCCAAACTGCTCCCATTGTTATATGCTCCTTTAGCTGATAGTTACATACAACAGATACATCATGTCTGCGGTCGTATTTATAAGGGAAAGGTTCACCAAAACTAATATTCTCAAATGTGCGAAAATTCTTAGACCAGGTATACCCCACTGACCCTGTCCATCTTCCCATTGTTTTCTGTACATAAAACTCCGCACCATATGCCTCTCCTTCTCCTGACTCTATCTTTGATTCCCAATTTTTGTCATTCATTAGCAATTCGGCGCCCTCTGCATATTCCATCAAATTTTGCATATCCTTATAAAAGACTTCGAAGGAAAACTCCCATGAGGCGTCATATTTGTATAATATTCCTGAAGCTATTTGCCAGGAAAGCTCTGGTGAAAGTTCCCTGGTTGATGGTACCCAGATATCAGTTGGTAAACCTATCATCGAATTTGTAAGCAGATGAACAGGCTGGGACATTTTTGCATAAGATGCCTTGTATATGAGTCTATCCGCAAACTTAAATCGTGCCGATACTCTTGGTTCAATGGAATAGTATGTTTTTCCATCAACAATAAATGCTGTTGAACTTAATCCGATATTCGATTTAAAACGCTCACCGATACTGAAATCATTCTCCAGATAGGCAGTAAGAGAAGCAGCATAAACAGTATCGGCTCCACCATACTCTCTACTACTTGAGACATCCTCCCATTCATATTCTGCGATTTGAACTCCAGGTTCAAACATATATCGTGTACTTTTTAAACCAAATCTTACATATTGATTTGTGGAGGGAATATAGGAGAAATCGAGTTTTGCACTTAAATCCTTGATCCCTGAATAGTAAACGTACTCGCTATTATATTTGGCAAAGTCATTTTCCCCTCTTAACTCTTCAGGAAACCTATCTAATGAGACTATCCGCTCGCTTTCCTCAAAATTTCTGAATCTATACGTGCCATAATATAGTGTTGCATTCGAGAAAAGTTGCTTACCCCATATGTAATTCCATCGCAGGGCAGTGCTTATGTTTCCCCAGTTGAACCCTTCAGAATCAGGTAATCGTATTGAATCGCCAGGATTTCGTTGATCATCAGAAGTTCTGTAATCATCAATATATGCTTCATCTTTGCCCATATATGAACTGAAAAAAAACCTGCTTCGATCGGAAAATTTATGATTTATCTTTGTATTAAGATCATAAAAATAATACCCAAAATAGCTGTCTGACCCATTTGCCTTATTGATAAAATATTGAACTGGGTAAGAGAGGATGTCGATATATGTTCTTCTTCCTGAAATCAAAAAAGAAGTTTTGTCTTTTTTAATTGGTCCCTCTAGCATCATTTTCGAGCTAATCAGACCAATGGAAGCTGAGCCATGGAACTCTTTCATGTTACCCTCTTTCAAACTTACATCTATAACAGAAGATAGACGTCCACTGTACCGTGCAGGAAATCCTGCTTTATATAAAGTGGCACTATTCACGGCATCTCCATTAAAAACAGAGAAGAAGCCAAACAGGTGATTAACATTGTACACTGGCACTCCATCCAGAAGGATCAGGTTTTGGTCTGAGCCTCCTCCTCTGACATAAATACCACTGGTTCCTTCAATTCCTGAACTAACGCCAGGAAGGTACTGCAACGCTTTCACCAGGTCTGTTTCCCCGAAAAGCATGGGTATTTTTTGAAGTTGGACCCTATTAAGGTTGTGAGCACTTATTTGTGAACTGAAAATATCAGCACCTGATGCACCACCCTTAATTGTCACCTCTTCAATCTCAAGACTCTGTTCGAGAGAAATGTTAATTACTGTGTCAGATACAAGATTCAAGTGCAGTTTTACAAGTGCATATCCAACGTAGGAGCAGTTTAGAACGATATCATTTTCTTTTGTTCTGAAACTATAGAAACCATATTCATTGGATACAGTACCCTTCATCGTACTCGGATCGAAAATCGTAGCTGCCACAAGGGCTTCACCTGTTTGATTATCGGAAATGGTTCCGTGTACAACATATTGAGAATACCCTGCAGAGGAGATTAGTGCCAGAGTAATAGTCAGTATTGACTGAAGGACAACTGAGTATAATCGGTTGCAATTTCGAATCATACCTTGGAATTTGATGCTATATGAGCAAAGGGTAAACAATTCTATATACGGTGAAAATTTTAGGTTGTTGTTTAAATACTTGGATATTAATTAAGTTAGTAATCAAATATATATGCAAAATAAAGGGATAGGTCGGTAAGGTAAATCCGTCCTCCATAATCTGGATTATGCGCCACTAATGCAGCTCCGTATTCAGGCTTTACTACTGATATAGGAGAGAGGTTATATAGAATACTCCATCGTGTATTGTTTTTTTGAACCCTGAATCCAGAGTACAATGAAAACTTATAGCGCTTGAAGTGTTCATCAATAAATCTTGTTCCAGAATAATTTGAAGGATCAGCTATTGTCATGGAATTTGAAATCCCAATACAATAGTATAAATCAGGCTTTATAGGTAAATATATGATGCTATTATAAGAAGTATTAAACTCATAGAAGAAAAGTGTTAATCCTCGAACTTCAGTTACCCCGTTACCAGGATAGTATTTATATGCATTACCCTGGAATGAAATCCGCATACATAATTCAAGGTATGCATTTTCACCAATATCTCTGTTTACGAGCATTCCTAGATGAAATGGTATACCATACCCGTTATTAATATAGTTTGTATCAATTACCGTTGAAAGGCCTGAGCCAATAGTTAGACCCCCTCTGAAGGGGGAATACTGAGCTGTGCATACTTGGATAGTCAGCAGAATACTGAATAGGAGTGCCACTTTTCTAGGGAGTAGCTCTAACATAATATAAGGTTGGAGCTGTCTCAACTTTTTAAGACAGCTCCAATATGGATGGAATACATTTTGAATCAAAACAATTTGACAATTTCAACAAATTTAATTGCACGTTAATTCATTAACATCACATTCTATAGATCCATAACCGCCTTCATAGTCATAGTAAGGAGGGGTTCCATCGTAAGTTGCGCTAAAAGCAACTTTCGCATCAAAGGCATCAAGTCTTTTTGTAGCACTATAATAAAATGTATAAGATAGGGAAGGACCAGAGCCTTCTATAGCATTAACCCAATCTTCTGACCAACAGGAATTCTTATTTTGATACCTCACTGGATCATATGAGTATGTGTCCATATACAAATCAAGCCCACCAAAATCAGGAGATTGGGTTATCTTTGCTTTGAGTTTATAAGCTAATGGAAAAGAATTATACCACAATCTAACGGTAACATCAGAACTCCAAACCTCCCATTCATCATAAGCTTCCTTACTAGGACATTCAGTGATGCCTTCTGCCGTTTTAAGATTAGAATCTTGGCCATCATTAAATAAAATGTCCAGCACCGATTCATTCCAATCGAAACCTCTTTGTAAAGACTTTAAACCCATCTCAGTGATTTCATGTACTACGATTTTTTCTGTATAAAAGTTAAGCGTGAATTTATGACCTTCAATGATAATAGATCCTTCAGGATTCAAAAGAACAAAAGTCTCAGCGTCATTTATTGGTAGCTCTTTCCCTTTGGCTTGATGTTCCTTTCTGTAAGAATGGAATGAAAGGAACTCTTCAAATCTGTCATAGTCATACTCTTGAATTCCGCACATATAATCTAACATCATTTGATAATCTTCCAAAGTTTCGAAACTTAGAATATTATCATCAATTGTGAATGAAATTTCATTCAAGGAGGGAAACTGAGAATCTATTACTTCTTCGTTTTCAAACATTAACTCATCTTGTTGATTTATGATTTCATCTTCTTTACAACTAAAAAGTGTACAGGTAATTAGAAACAAAACTATTTTTTTCATCTTTGTAAGGTGTTAAATTAAACTTCGGTTTTCCTCACCCTCAAGCCTTTTGCGAGATCTTGGGGGTGAGTCTTTTTTATGAATTTTGCTTTTGGAAAGATTCATTACTCCCCTTGGAAAAATGCACCTTGTACATGTCACCAATAGTTCAGATTAGGATTCTACTTACTAAGATTGATAAGGGTTTTAGACATGTTAGGATACGAGTTAATTCACATTGGCTAAATAAATTTAAGAAAAAAAAAAACGAATGCCAATATTTCTGAGTTGAGTTTTATTAACAGGGATTTCTTTTCCAGGATTGTTAAGAAGCAGAAATTGAACTCATCTGATTTCATTCGAAAAAATAAACCGAATTACCATTCAATCCATTTTTGGTAAACATTGGTAAACATTTGAAACGAAACTGAAATCAGATGAAATATGGAGTAACTATCTCATTGACACTCATTTAAAACCAGTGTGAAGATACTAGAAAAAGTGGAAAAATAGGTAAAATTATTCCTGGTGGAGCTACCATAACAACAAGAAACCCGCTGATATACAGCGGGTTTCGTTTTTAGTGGTGTCAAAAAAGGTGTCAATTATATATGTAAGTTTTCTCCGCTTATAATAAAATTAATGGGTTTGTATTCTTTGTCCTTAATATCCATCCATTGAATGTCTACATCGAAATCATATTTCGGGAATTGATTGACAGACATTATTGGAAGAATTATCCTTTTACCCTTTTCAAGATAATGATCCGCTTCTATTTCAATAGGATAATCTATTGAATGCTTTAATCCAGCATCTTTTTCCTTAGTTCTATCGGTGCATTGCACTGTTAATTTACCTTTAACTTCAATTCTTTTTAATGGAGTTTGTCCGTAGTTTTTTATTTTGAATGTCAAATAGTTGCCTTCAATACTTTTTTGAATGAGTAATGTGTCTTCTTCTTCTGTATCTGTAAGATTAAATAATCTAATAATTCTATCTCTCCAATCCTTAGCCGGCTCTTTTATTTCGTCATGATTTTCTATTTGCAATATCTCATCATTTTCAATCTTGTCAAGATCTTGAAAAAACTCCTTATCAACTGTAATTTGTGCATCTATTTGACTATCAGTTTGTTTTTTTATTTCAATAAAAGTTCTTCTAGTATAGATTACATATAATGTAATTAGCAGAAGTTCTAACAGATTTATAATATTATTCGATAAGAATAATGATAATTTATTAAGCCACATTGTCGAGTTTTCTTTTTATTTCATTAATAACCTCGGAGAGCCTCTTAAATTCGCTTTGATTTAAACTATTGTAGTGATATGTTGCATTATTATTTAAATAAATTGTAATATCAAAGACCTTCTTTTCCTTTACTCTTCTACTATTTTGATTAATAATTGAGATAGCTTTAAGATTTGAATAACCTATATCATAACCATTTTCATGAATCCCAATGTCCAGAATACTATTTGTATTTAGAACTAATATTTCAAGTTTAATTCTTTGTTTTCCATCTGAATCATTTATAAAAATAGGTCGAATAAAATAATTCTCAGGTTCTTGTATTAACGGTTCTTCAAATAATTCTTTCAATTCGTCCTGAATGAACCAAGGATTATTCCAATAATTCTTTTGGATATAGTTTTTAAGATCGGTTTTGAAATTACTCATATATTATTAAAAATTATTTTTTGACATAAATAAAGCTTATAATCTGGAATTGAACTTGTTAATGTAGCTAAGTTAACATTTGTTTTTCTAATTTTTTCAATATCACCCTTAAAATTATATTTTGTCCTTCTTGATATTGCCCCCAACCTTACCAACTCATCCAAACTGTGGTGTTTTAACATAAGTAGTATTCTTTTCACCCTTTCTTCACAAACCTTCTGTTTCTTCTCTTCACTCTGCCTGTTCCATTCATCCACTTCCTGATTGTATTCCATGATCTTCAGGTCGATCTCTTCGAATTTTAATTCATCATTGACCTGGAACTGTTCCATGAAGTCTACGAATTCAGATGCCAGTATTTGAAACAGGTCTTTAGAGAACATCGCATGCCTGGCTATTTTCGGATTTCCCCTGCTGTCCCTGTCAAAAAACCGGATGGTTTCATTGTCCTTGTGATCACTTTCCGGTAACCGGAGCATGAATTTCATGCGCTGGGACATGATCGATTCAAAATCTTTATATGTCCTGACTTTGTGCTTGTCGTATTCATAGAATGGCTTCATATATTTATTGATGATGGCCTTTTCTTCTTTCGGGTCGAGGTAATCAATGGTTAATTCTTTCTTGGCTTCTCGCATACATTTGTCATAAACCTGTTTTACCTCGGTATGTACTTTTTTCATTTCCTGAAACATGCTGCAATGCTTTGCGTACAAATGTTTCTTGTGGAGGTGAGCCATATAGGAACTTCGGAAGGATATTTCATATCTCAGTATCCTGTCTGCAATGCTGTGCAATCCTTCCCGGATTACGTTTCCTTCTTCGTCGAATTTGTTGTCAACCGGGAATTTTTCTTCCTGTTGTTCTTCATTGATCTTCCGGTGCCTGCCGATTTCCCCGTTGCTGGATGTGTATTCACTTCCCTTGTGGTAGATTTTAGCTGTGTATCTTTCAGTTTTCAGAAAGACCGATGTATCGTAACTGTGT
Source organism: uncultured Bacteroidota bacterium (assembly GCA_937129385.1). Lineage (GTDB taxonomy): Bacteria > Bacteroidota > Bacteroidia > Bacteroidales > M55B112. Next base: position 22,520 of record CAKZNC010000197.1, on the reverse strand, counting down.
TTGTTCTTGGAATGTTCCGGCAGGTATTTTTTACGGATGCGCTTCTGGTAATCCAGATACCGGAGTGCTTCTTCTTTGGTGTCAAAAATCTGGTTGTAACACAGGTCGATCCGGTTGATCTCCACATCCATGTCATCAATCTGGTTTTCCCCGAACACTTCGTAAAAGAATTCTGTCAGGAAACTCATTAATCTCTGATAAGTTACCTCGACGCAGGTTTTATCCCACTTAAAATGTTCTGAGTAATAGTGATCATCCTGATGAGGAACAAACTGTTTAATATTCGTACCATACAGATATTTCGGGATAGAGAAATTGAAATCTATAAAATCCCTACGCATGTCGATGCGATAGGCGAGATAGTAATGGGAGGAGGTGAGTATTTTATTTGTATACAGCGATACGGTTTTCCCGGAATCTCCGTATTCGACCTCTTTGAATTGGATCAGGGCGGTCTTTTTATGTGGATCGACAATATCCTTGATGGTTACACCCTCATTCTTTTTCAGGAGTGTATCAGCAATATTTTCGTATTGCCTTAAATTGTGTAACCGTATGACGATTGTGTCGATCATTTCAGATGAGTGCAATAGTTGCACACGTTCAGCCTTGTTAATAATGCTAGCTGAACGGTTACAGGAATGAACGACTTAGGTTAATTTCACTCAGCAGATCAGACTTTCGGAAGAATATCTTTCTGCCTCTTTGCAGGTAGGGGAGTTTCCCGGATTTCCGGTGATGGTATAAGGTGGTTTTCGAACATTGCAGGAGTGCACATGCCTGTTCGATGTTCAGGAGTTCTTCTTCTGGAATGGTTTTTTCTTCCTGTGGAACTTTGTTGAGGGCTTGTTCAACCGCTTCCTGGACCAGTTCCTTGAATCTTTCTTCGTCAAAATCAAATTTGAAATTCATAACATAAATTTTTATGCTACAAATCTCATTGATGTGTAAAGTTGTGGGTGGGGTTTGGGTATACCCAGAAATTCTTTTAGTAAATTGTTTGGTTACTGATTTGCCTTTGTTACAAGACTATCGAGATATTTTCTGGTAGCCCTTATTTTGAACTGTTGAGAAGAAAAATATATCTTTTCACCAATTTCTGTCCTTTCTTTTAAGTCTATCCTGAATCCAAAAGGAGTTTTAACATATGATTTTATATTTTCGACAGGTATTTTCGCATTCTTTTTCATAGTTTGGGCATATAAGTATATACCATCACACGACAGATCACTCAAATTATAGGCTAACCAAAATGCATAAAATACCATGAATATGAAAAATAATGTCACCACGACCAACGGTATAAAAACGCTAAGATGTGATTCAAGATTAAGATTTAAATCCTGAACTATGGGGATAAACCCATCTATGATATAAAATGTAACCCCGACTACCATAGAAATTATAAGTATGTATCGCAAAAATCTCGGTATACTTCTAGATACTTGTGTCATTTTTAACTTGAATTAAGTTTGGAGGCCACAAGATTCCCATTGAAACAGCGTAAAATAACATCCAATGACCCGAAAAGGCTCTTAACTGTTGTGAGTCGGATAATTCCTGTCCATCTGATCCAAATACAGCAAAAACCAGATAGAAATTAATTATAGCATAGACAAAGAATAGCATAATCAGAACTTTTATCGACTTTGGCGCATACTGGAAATACTCAGTAAATTTTTTAACAGGATTATATGGTTTTTTGGATTCCAAGCTGGTGAGCTTGGCATTGTTCCTAAGCGATAAAATTGCAGGGATGAACACTACGAATACCCCAAAGTGCAAAGCCCATACGAACGGATAATCATTTCCTAAATATTTACCCATGATTGAGATTAGATGTACAATAAGTCCGCTAATTAATCCAATAATGGATAGGACAAAGAAAAATTGATGTAGTTTTTTGTTTTTCAGCATTTGTTGGGTGTTTTGATATCTAATATAGAATTTTTTTACAATGAACTATTCACTCTATTACAATGAACTATCCACTTGAGTAGTTTAAAAAGAACTTCCCGTTGGTCATTAAAATGAACTTCGCTTCGCTCATTGGATGACGTGCTAAAGAGTGTTTAAGGGATCAGGTTTCGGTCATGGTTGAGAGGTCGTTTTCCAGTTTCGAAATGTAGGCATCGATTAACTTAACTTCCTTTTCAAATAAAACATTATCAAATATATTTCTGGTTACTTTCAGATCGTTGATCAGGGAACGGGTTTCTTTTTCAGAATTGATTCCGGTTACTTCTCCGTTCTTAATGCTTCCCAGTTTCTTTCTTATGTTTTCAGAACCTTTTCCGGTTAGAAATTCTAAGAATTCAGCATTTTTTGAATGATCGAGTGTACCTTTTGGCATATGTTTAGCCAATACCATGAAATGAAATGCAATGGCCAGTTGTCTTGCACTTCCTTGTTTTGATCCGTTGACCGATTGTTTTCTTTCAAGATATTCAATGGCTTTTTCCGCTTCCTTAATCTCTGCATAGGAATAGTTTTTCTTAAACATTCCTCCCTGAATTGGAACATGATGTACCCTTTTATCACATTCCATTCTGATATACTCATCTAAAGTGTAGGGTAATTCTTCTCCACGCTTTTTATAAGATTCAACAGCGTATTTATATTCGTTTTCAAGTTGAGTTATGATTTCAGGTTTCTCCATTATTCAAACGCTTTTAACATTGCTTCTTTCTTGTGTTCGTCCACGATCTTATAATACCTTTCAAATACCTTGTGATCGGAATGGCCTGTGATGTCCATGATGATCTCGGAAGGTATTCCTAATCTCAGGGCATTGGTGATGAATGTTTTTCTGGCAGTATGTGAACTGATCACTTCATGCTTGGGGTGGAACGATTCAATTCTTTTGTTGCCCTGGTATCTTACGATCTGGACTTTCTGATCCAGTTCTGCTAAGTTAGCCAACTCTTTCAGATATTTATTCATCTTCTGATTACTGATTTTTGGGAAAAGTGTTTCATTTTCTTCGTTAAAATACCTGTCAATAATCGACCTTGAATATTTCGTGATTGGTATTCTTGTTTCCTTTCGGTTCTTGATTGTCTTCAGGATGATATAATCTTCTAATATGTGTTGAGGTGCCAATTGTAGGATATCTGAAAAGCGTAATCCGGTGAAGCATCCAAAACAGAAGATATCCCGTACTTTCTTATACTTCGGATCGGTGAATTCATAGTCGTTCAGCTTCATTAATTCTTCCCAGCTCAGGACAATGATTTCGGGCTTGTTTTCCTTGACGGAGAATTTCCTGAATTCCATGTTCTTGTTCTTCCCGATATCGGTGGCATAGTTTAGAAATGTTTTCAGCGCCTTGATGTGTTTCGTGATGGTATTATCGGTGTGTTTTTCTTCCTTCAGCAGGTATTTCCTGAACAGTTCTTCAAACCTCTGATCGATGCTGTTGAAGGTAATTTTGTATTTCTTCTTTTCTTCAAATTCTTTCAGATGCCTTAAGGTCGTTTCATATTTCTTTACGGTGGTTACTGCTTTTTGATCCCGGTACGATTCTATAAACTGGTGAAATAATGGATAGACTTCCGAATCTATCTTTCTTCTTCTTTCATCCAGTGCGTTTTTTAAGTCCTCTAAAGTGATGCGTTCATCATTGATTTCCGCCTTGGTATATTTTGATTCGACAAGGGAGGCCAGTTCATTCAGATAACCATTCAATAAGATGGCATCCGGATGTTGTGCTTTTACCCGCTGACTGGATGCGTTCCAGTATTTCTGATCTGTTCTTTTTCCGGTATAATACCTGAGGCGGTTGTTTGCAAAATTGAATGTTAGCCAGATTTGCAGGTTAGTTTTTACCGGATTTCCCTGTTTGTCGGTTTTCTTTTTGAGGTTGAAACGAATGTTTCCGTTCTTGGAGTATTTCATAGGTGGTGTCAAAAGTGGTGTCAAAAAAGATCAAATTCGATTGATTTTTACGAATTCGAATGTAATGATTAAACTTTTGAAAACCTTATGAAACGTACAGTATAGAAGTGATTCAAATAATTTCGGTTCAATTCAGTTCAGAAATGGTGGGTTCTGGTGGAGCTACAAAAATCACTTTTAAAATCCCTAACCTCCAATAGGTTAGGGATTTTAAATTTTCAGGAATAGTATGATTAATATACAACTGTATTAGGGAGGAACAGGTTAAGGTGCATGTCCATTAAACCTATAATGCAATCTTAAGATAATGTTCCAGAAATACATCATACATTCTTAGCACACCTTCATCTTTAATAATCAACTGCTTGTCCAATAGGGAATTTATTATTCTGTGCATACTACTTGCACTCCGTATATTTGAAATCTCCATGAAATCTGCAGAAGTTGGGTTTTTTACAACGCCTGATTTTGCAATTCCTTTAATAACAGAAAATTGTTGTTTTGTAAGTCTCTCTGGCAACTCACTATAGAAAACGCTCTTTTCAAGAATGAAATCCCTGTATAATATATCAAATTCTGAAATGGTTGATGGTGCTGTTTCCTGGCTGAAGAGAAAATTCGAAATTGCCTGAATATAGTATGTATGCAAATGTGAAATCTCAAGAATATGGTTTACAATTTCAGGACTTATATACTTTTTCGCTTTCTTAAATTGCCCTGTAATAAATTTGTGATAATTATTCCGTTCAATCTTTCCGATGGATACCATTCTGGTTGATTGATAAAAAGGCATATTGTATTTATTAAATATTTCGTTAAGCAAGTGCCACTCACTCCCACTGTAAAGAAAAACTATATTATTGCTTTGCTGGGTTAATGCTCTAAGTTTCCCTTCAAAAGGTACATGATTATCATATTTTTTAATCTCCTGAAACTCATCTATTGCAAACAGAAGTGAAACGTCCAGTTGATTCAGAAATTTGAACAACTCTTCCAGGCTTCGAAAGTTTTGATTTCGGTCATTGTATATCAGGTCAACAGATGGTAATCCATTTAAACCAATGCTAAAAGATGCACCAATTAACTTCAACAGGTTCAACATCTTTTCTGAGAATTTTTGCCTGGCAAATACTTTACTTGATATTATTCCATTTACCAGTTCCCTGGTAAACTCCTCGATACTGCTTGTGCCCCAAATGTCTGAGTAAATACAAACAAATTCCTTTCGCAGTTTATGAAAGACATGATGAATTAATGCAGACTTGCCAAGACGCCTATGTCCAAAAAGTGTGATGTCCTGGTTGTTTCTTATGGCTGATATTAAGGTATTACTTTCCTGATTTCTGTTACAGAAATACTGTGGGCTTTTATAACCTTTAATGAGAAAGGGATTCATATATCTATATTTTTAGCAAAGGTAATTTATTCTATTTAATTTCGCAAACAGCGAAACGCATGATGCGAAACGCAAACTGCGAAACAGTTGATGTGTACTCCTGTCTATGTGGCAGGAACAAAGATATTATCCACTTTTATTACAGCTTTATCTTAGCCTTCAATATTGAATTTTTATGTGCCTGTATAACGTTATTTAGATTGAATTTTATCCGTCCTAATAGAATTTCAAGTATATTAGATATGACGAATGGGATTTCAGCGAATGGAATCTCCTTGTCTTAAAACCAGCGCTTAAATATTTCACCAGGATAGATTTTTATACTGAGGAAAGCCAACCTACAGATACTCTAATTGAAAAAACTAATGATGAAAAATGTATTGATTATATCCGGACTTGTATTGTTTATCACTTCTCAACTGAATGCACAGGATGATTTCGTGGGGAAATTGTATGATCTTAACACAAATCTTGAATCCAGGTCCATCTCCTTCGAGAATCCTACCGGAGAACCAGGTGCCGGGGGGACGGAAGCAAGTGAGATCGGGGTGGGACGGAAAGGAGCGCCCAGGAAAACCATTCACCCCGATGAAGAGGTGGTGCTTTGTGACATTCAGCAGCCAGGCACCATCCGTCATATCTGGATGACCGGTGAATGGATGAACTTTAGCTGGTTGAAGGCAATACAGGCAAGGAACCTGTTACTGAGAAGTACAGTGATCAGGGTATACTGGGATGGACAGGAGCATCCATCCATTGAATGTCCTGTGGGAGACTTGATGGGGTTCGCGCATTCTAAGGTCACTCCTTACCAGTCGGCTGTTCACAGCGTCGGGGAGAAGGGAGCACTCAACCTATGGCTGCCGATGCCATTTACAAAACGGGCCCGGATCACCCTGACCAACGAATCTGATCTGTCCTTCCCACTGTATTACCAGATCGATTATACCATCAATGACCGTCATCCTGATGATGTGGGAAGACTGCATGTCTGTTTCAGGCGGGAAAACCCGACGACCCTGAAGGAGGATTTCGAGCTCCTGCCCGAGCGAAAGGGAAAAGGCAGGTACATTGGTTCAGTGATCGGGATACGTACCCTGCATCCCGGCTGGTGGGGTGAAGGAGAGGTGAAAATATACATGGATGGAGACGATGAATACCCGACCATCTGTGGGACTGGAAGTGAAGATTATGTCGGACTGTCGTATGGTATTCAGAATACAACCTATGAATACCACGGGTGCAACCTGAATGAACAGTCGGACAGTACCGTCTCTGTTCTGGACATCCAGAAAGACGAAATGGTACCTTACAACAGGGAATTCATCTCCATGTACAGGTGGCACCTGCCGGACCCGGTCTACTGGAAGGAATCCTGCCGGATCACGATCCAGCAGATCGGCTGTTGTTAATATGAGCGGGACGACGACTGGTCGACGGCAACCTTCTGGTATGAACCTGTACCCAGCGCACCATTGCCGGAATTTCCTTCTATTTCAGAAAGAACCAGGGACCTGGATGAGCTTTTGAATTAGCTGATCAACCATCAAGGCTCACGCTTTGTTTCTGCGGATTTTTCATAAAAAAAGAGGCTGACTCAATTCTGCCTGGGTCAGCCTCTTCATTGATTTCCGAAGTTCGGAATCGGTATTACTGAAGTGAGATCAGCACCTTGATTGTACCGGTCCCTCCATTATGTGTTTCCAGGGCTTTACCGATGATGGCATTACGTCTCATTTCGTTTTCTGCAAGCATCTGCTTCAGTTCTTCGAAATCCTGTGCCTCGTTCACATCCAGGGGTGTCCACTTCATGGCATGTCCCGGCGTAGAGGAGGTGGTGAGGAGGTCGCCAGGCTGGATGGGTCCGTTCTCATCTGTCACTTTACAGGGAACACGACCAGACAATGCCAACCTTGTTGCACTGACTCCCTGGATGGGTTGACCGGTCTCTTCGTCCATGATAATATCTAATCCCATAGATAGGTGAGGATCTGTTGAGACAACACCAACAACGGAGGACTGATATGGCTGGTCTGAAAGGATGACACTTTCTTTCGCAGCAGGATCGGCAACAAGTACATCTCCTGCCTTGCTGCTACCGTTGGAATCATATATATACTCGGCGACATCGAAGCCATCCCCAGAGCGCAGATCTGCATAGAAACCCCGGTATTCACCTTCCGTACCAGTATCGAAAAAGTAGCCACTGTAGTAGTAATCAACATCGGGATCACTTCTGTTGATATATGACCGTACACCATAGACATTGAGTCGATATGCAATTTGTATGGGATCAAAATTGACCACTGTAAGAAAATTACGCCTGTCGTTCAACACCAGGTTGGCATCGGCGCCCTTGAATATGCTTCTGCCATCCTTATAAATAGTGAGCGCATTATTGCGATTCTGATCGTTGAGACCATTCCCAACAATGAATAAAGGATCTGTCGCTCTCCATTCTGTTGAATCCCCGTAAATCTCATTGTATTGTCCGATCACAAAAGAACCATATGCCTTTGCATAGGCATTGTTACCAATGGCAGTGGCATAATACCCGGTAGCTTCACTTTCATAACCAGCAGAAAAGGCGTTTGTATTCCTGGCTTTATTTGAAACCCCCAGGGCAACGGCACCAAAACCCAATGCATCGTTATTCGAGCCAAGTGCCATACCCCCGTTATTTGAATAGTTACCGTTTCCAAGTGATATTGAATATTTTCCTTCTGCAATATTCGCCCGGTTAAAACTGATCGTCCTAAAGCTTGGTACAATGATCGGATCCCATATGATGAAATCACCATTGGCTTTTTTACCAGAATAGTTGAAATAAGGAAGACTGCTAAATGAATAGGTATAGTGAGAGCCGATGGCGATGGATTTTTCACCCTTTGCCTGGCTCTGGTAGCCCATTGAGGCAGCATCAAGTCCTTGTGCCCTGGCACCATTCCCAATGGCAATGGAATTGTTTGCCTCTGCCCAGCTGCTGTTCCCTGCACTGAATGAAGATGCACCGCCGGCAGTGGAGTTATATCCAATTGCTGCGGAATAGGTCCCGAGTGCCCTGGCATTTACGCCAAGTGCGATGGAATAATCCTCATCCAACGGGTTGTTACCGGTTACATACAGGTATTGGTCACTGAGCGCCTTGTTGCTGTTGTAACCTCCAACAGCAAAACCACCTTTGATCCCTTTGGTATTTTCATCATTGATGTACATCCTGATGCTGTCAGGCGTAATGCGCAGGTATTCCTGCGGAGTTGCCTTGGAATTGTTGTAACCACCGACGGCAAATCCACCTTTGATCCCCTTGGCATTGTCCTCATCGGCATATACCCATACCATGTCCTCATACACAGCAAAGGCTACTGATCCATCAGACCTGCGGACTTCAAAAAGCGCCTCTCCATCAGCTCCCACATCTTTGGCCTGAACTGCAAATTTACCAGCGGAATTTCCTGCCGATTTTGCATATTGGGCCACGGGGACCGTCTGAATAGGAGATCCACCCATGTCGAGATATTCCCCATCAAGGTTGACGAGGACATTCAGGTAATACTGAGCTGCTGTCCAGTCGATGTCATCAAATGTTTCGACCATCCCCGACTGTCCGTAAGCTTCATCGCTGCCCACAATGAGCGAAAATAATCCAAATTTGCTGGTTTGTACATCATGATCTTCCTGCCAGACCACTTCACCATTGTCTGCGATTACGAGCCTTACTTTCAGATCCTGCGAGACAAGCGGGTTTCCTTCGGCATCACGTGCTACGGCCTGGTAGGTGAATCCTGCACGGGTCTGTGCAAATGTTGCCGGATTGAAGAGAAATGCCAGGGAAATGATCATCCCTGAGATTTTTAATACACGGTTGATAGATTTCATAACTACTGTTATTTTTTATGATTTCTTGCTGGCTCTATTATATTAACAAATAAATTCTTATACGGTTCTATGGATGCCGGGTTACAGAAATACCGGTTGTATTGATTAAATATTCATTTCCATCGACTTACAAGTATAATCCAAAGACAAAAATTAGGCTTGTTTGGTTGCTTTGTCAAGTGATCAGTTTTATACCGACAAAACCTATCCGGTTGATCAGCAATACCTGCAACAAATAGATTCATTGCCACCTGTTGCCGGTAACGGGATGTACATCGTTGATTCTGATGACAGCTAACGAGGTCCCTTTTCTGATGCCGGGCCCAGGGATTTTTCTTATATTTCCACCTGAAAACTCTTTTGATCCATACGAATACAGCCAAATGAGCCATCTGAAATATCTGATTGCCATTCTCCTGGTCCTCCCCACCGGATGCAGGAACAGCACAACGGATGACTATTTTGACCCCGACAGCGAGGCAGTACAAGTGGTGCTGTTTCACCTGTCCCAGAGATGTTCCTCCTGCAGAGCCGTGGAGCAGGTGACGCTTGATCTCCTTTCTTCGAATTATGGAGATGAGATGGAGAACGGTAAAATTCGCTTTGTCGCATTGGATTTTCGCAGCGAGAACGGGAAGACAGCGGCAAAGACCCTGAGAGCATCTGGTCAGACGTTGTACGTGGTAAAAGGTGACCACGTCAGCAACCTTTCCAGTGAGGCCTTTATGTTTGCAGAGACCCACCCCGACCGGTACCGGAAAGCCCTGAAAAAGGAAATTGACAAGCTGCTGGAATGATCAAGGAATTTTTTACTGAACTGTACGCCGGTTCCTCCGGTCCGCTTGTATCCGCAATTTTGCTGGGCATCCTCACCGCGATAGCTCCCTGCCCCATGACCATTAACATCACTGCAATCGGATATATCGGGAGGAGGCTCTCCGACAGGAAACAGGTCTTTCTTAATGGAATATGGTATGCCCTCGGAACAATTCTCTCCTATTCGGGCCTGGCCATGATCCTATACCTGGGGGCTGACCAGTTTAAAATCTCCGGACTGTTCCAGCAATATTCTGAATTGATCATCGGTCCGCTCTTGTTTGTGATCGGGTTCCTTATGTTGGGGATCGTTGATCTGAATTTTCCTGTGTTCGAAAAATGGACCCATAAATTCCAGTCAAAAAAGAGATTCAGGCGATGGGATGCCTTTTTCCTGGGGATGATACTTGCACTTGCGTTTTGTCCCTACAGCGGGGTGCTCTATTTTGGGATGCTGATCCCGCTTACCGTCACAACCACAGGCCCTCATCTGCCAGTTGTATTCTCATTCGCGGCAGCAGTGCCTGTTGTGCTTTTTGCCTGGCTGTTGGCTTTTTCTGTCTCAGGTGTCGGGAGGCTGTACAACCGGGTGAAGGCGTTCGAATACTGGTTCAGTAAATTGGTCGCCTTGTTGTTTATTGGAATCGGTATTTACTATATTGTGCAATTATGGATGTAAAGAGGCTTTTTTACCACTGGATTTTACCTGTTGCCTTGATCCTGATGAGCGCTTGTGATGATGTTGAACTGATCGAGCCTCCCGGAATCCAGGTGAATATGGAAGATGATACGGTTATATTCGCTGTTATCGGTGATTATGGTAAGGATGGTCCGGATGAAGCGGCAGTTGCACAGCTTGTAAAAAGCTGGTCGCCCGACCTGGTGATCACCACTGGTGATAACAATTACCAGAGTGGAGAGATGAATACCATCATGGAAAATATTGCCGATCACTATGGTGATTACGTTTTCAATTTTGATGCGGAAGAGGCTTACCGTTGTAATGGAAGGGCATTTGAAGAGGAGGTGAACCGCTTCTTTCCATCACCTGGCAATCACGACACTTACGGCAGCAGCGGAATGAAACCCTACCTCAACTTTTTCACGCTCCCTGGTAATGAAGTTTACTATAAGTTCACATGGGGCGACCTCGCTTTTTTCTCACTGAACTCAACCGCATCATCCATGAGTGAGCAGGAGGAGTGGCTCAAAGAAGAAATTTTGGGCAGTAAAGGGAAGATCAGGATCGTCTATTTTCACCATTCTCCCTATTCAATCAGTAAACATGGAAATGAACGCAAGATGCAACTTGACTTTTATGGCATGGGTGTTGACCTGGTGCTTACCGGGCACGACCATGTTTATTCAAGAATTGAAAAATCAGATGAACCAGGGCTCACATACCTGATCACCGGGGCAGGGGGAAAGTCCCTTTATGAATGTGGCACCTCTGAACTTGACGAAAAGGTATTCACTGTTACCTGCAATGATACTGATTTTGGTGCGGTGAGAGGTATCTATGATGGTCAGTCGCTGGTCCTGGAATATTACACTGTTTCTGACAGCTCAGAGCCGTTCGATCATATTGAAATTTTTCCTGTCGAAAAGTAAATAGAACAAAACAACTGAAAAAAGTCAGGACGGATCCAAAGATTCCGGGTATTCGTTCACTTCCTGTCAGATCACCTTCCATCCCCTTCTCCTGGCCATCCATCCAAGTTTGATCTCCGGTTTTACAGCCACTGGATGACCCACCGCCTTCATTACGAACCTGTCGGTAAATGCATCCCCGTAATACCAGGCATCATCGAGGGAATACCCATTTTCCCGGCAGTATTCTGTCATCCTGGTTGCCTTTTCGGGTCCGAATACCAGCGGCCGGATTGACTTGCCGGTAAACACGCCATCTGAAATTTCAAGGTTTGAGCAGACGACATCGTTCATATCAAGATATTCAGCCATGGGATCGCACAGGTATGGAAGGGCGGAGGAGAGCATGACGATATGCGCATTTCGTTTCCGGTGATATTCCAGCTCTTTTTCGATCTCGGGCCTGACCAGTTTTTTTATTTCCGGCACTACAAACTTATCTGCCATGTCTTTGACTTCCGATTCGCTTAACCCTTTTAGCCACTGCATCATGGACAGTACTATCTCATTGGCATCTTTAAGGTCAAATTTATATACCACCGAGTAGTAGATCGCCATGCGAAAATCACGATTGCTCATCATTCCCATCTCCCTTGATTTTTTGACAACGAGCCTGCTGCTGTTCACAGAAAGGATGGTTTTATCAAGATCAAATGCAGCGATATATGGTGGTTGCCCAGGCATATTCAGGATCGATTTTATCAGATATTGAAATAATGATCTCCCTGGGGGTTAAAGATAACAGGAATTCTGGCAGGAAATATTTTTACATCAAAGGAAGCGGCATGATACAATTCACCATCGACATGAAACGGCACCTCTTTACCGAAATCAATTTCAAATTGCTTTGTGCGGTGGTAGTGAACTTTTTTATCCTTTGTATGTGCCCCCTTCGATACTTTCAAAAGAATGTCAAGTCTTTTTAATATCCCAATTTTCCTGATCATACAGATATCCAGCAGACCATCATTTGCAATCGCATGCGGGGTCAGGTAAAATCCGCCGCCATACCTTCTCCCGTTGGAGATCGTATTGATAAAACAATCAGTCTCCTCCATGTTGCCATTCACCTTCACCTGAACCCGGTATTCACGAAAAAAGAACAGGGTACCCAGGATGGCCCTGATGTATTTTCCCTTTCCGCCCATTTTGGTCTCACCCGGAGCGACATAGTTTTTTGCAGCAACTTCTGCATCAAAGCCCAATCCCATGCCATTCAGAAATGGAATACCATTGCAGGTTCCATAGTCCATAAGTATGACATTTTGCTTGAAAAAATTGCTCCAATGATGCGCTTCGAACCTGTCTGGATATCCAAGTATCTGGACAAAATCATTGCCAGTACCTGCAGGAATAATACCTGTGATGATCTCCCGGTGATCCAGTAACGCCTTGCCAACTTCATTCATCGTCCCGTCACCGCCAACGACAATAATGTGTGTATAATTGAGCTCAGCGTATTTAGAGGCCAATTCCGAAGCATGCCCATGGGATTCGGTTAGTACGATCTCCCCGGGGATATCAAACTCAGCAATTTTAGATCTCAGTTCCGGAACCATCCGTTTACCGTCACCATTTCCTGCAATGGGATTTACAATGAATACCCATTTTTGCTCTTTTATTCCTGACATCTCTGTTTTTTAGGTAGATACTCCGTTTAGCTTCCCCCGGAAGCTGATTCGATTACGCTTTTTACCTGGTCAATGATCTTCTTATCTTCCATGTCAACCAACTGCTTTCCCGGGATGGGTTCGTGAATGATGACCTCCAGTTTTGCCCCGAAATTGATGTAGGAGCGGTTTTTGGGTTTCAACCTGAAGAATCCGTTCAGCGTGACCGGCAATATATCAGTTTCAGAGGCCCTGAGCAGGTAGATAAATCCCCTGTAAAAAGGATTGATCTTTCCATTCAAAGTTCGTGTCCCTTCTGGGAATATTGCAATTGTACGTGCGTTCGATTTGTCAACCAGCTGCTCAACCATACGGCGGGTATTCCTGATATTGGCCATGGTCATGGGAATATAATCGGTCATCAACAGCATCCTGCCAAAAAGCGGAACCTTCAGCAGTCGCTCGTGACCAAACCAGCTGACGTGCGGAAAGAAGGCCATGATCGCCATAATGTCAAACATGCTCGCATGGTTGGCCAGCAGTATATATTTCCTGTTCCTGTCAAAATTATCTTTCCCTTTGATCCTGAGTCGTTTTCCCATGATTGGGAATATGGATTTCGCCCAAAAACCCATCACTGCGAATACCGCACTTTTCCATTTCAGGTAAGATAGCATCAACACTATGAATACAGTAACAGCAGTATACAGGTATAGGATTATTAAGACCGGGACAGAGATGACCGGGTAGATGGTATGTTTTTTTCTCCGCATCAGTAAGCACCAAAGAGGCCGGTAAGATAATGTAAATATGCGAATGCAACATTACTATCGAATCAACATATAAGACAGCATTCTATAATTTAATCACCGATTATTTCTAATTTAGTTGGTCTTTTTAATCAAAATCAACCTGATGAAAACATCAAAATTCCTCCTTGTGATTCTCATTGCATTTGGATTGCAATGCTTTGCGCAAAATCTTTCTGCTCAGAATTCTCTCAAATCCCCGGAGTCGTTTTTCGGGTTTGAGCCCGGATCAGACGGGAATTTGTTCAGTTACGAAAAGCTCATTGCCTACCTGGAAGAGACAGATGCAAATTCACCAAGGCTAAAAATGGAGGAGATCGGCACTTCACCCATGGGAAAGAAGATGTATATCGCCTTTATTTCCAGTGCAGAGAATATTGGCAGACTGGAGGAATACAGGAAGATCAACCGTGAACTGGCCCTGAATCCGGAGCTTACAGATAAAGAGCGCCGGCAATACATTGACAACGGGAAAGTGTTTGTACTATCAACCCTTTCCATGCACTCCACGGAGGTGGGTCCATCACAGGCAGCTCCGTTGATCGCGTATGACCTGGTGACCGCCTCTGATCCCAAAACGCTTGAGTGGCTTGACAATGTTGTATTGATGATGGTCCCGAACCACAATCCGGACGGAATGGACAAAGTGGTTGATAATTACTACAAATACAAGGATACCGAATATGATGGTGCCTCGCTGCCTGATGTTTACCACAAGTACGTGGGTCATGATAACAACAGGGATTTTGTGATCCTCAGTCAGGAGGATACAAAAGCGATCGCGGACATCTATAACCAGACCTGGTTTCCGCAGGTGATGGTTGAAAAGCACCAGATGGGTTCCACGGGGGTTCGCTACTTTGTTCCGCCTAACCATGACCCCATCGCAGAGAATGTACCCGGTGAGATCTTTGCCTGGTCAGGAATGTTCGGTCAGAACATGGCAAAAGATATGGCCGCGGCAGGTTGTATGGGTGTGGCACAACATTATCTGTTCGATGATTACTGGCCCGGGTCGACCGAGACCTGCATATGGAAGAATGTGATTGGGTTTCTCACGGAGGCTGCCAGTGCGCGCACAGCCTCTCCTGTTTACGTGGAGCCGACGGAACTGAGCGTTGGCGGCAAGGGGCTTTCAGAATACAAGAAAAGCATCAACATGCTGTTGCCATGGGAAGGGGGATGGTGGCGACTCAGTGACATCGTGAAATATGAGATCGTCTCCACCATGTCTGTCCTCAAAACGGCATCCCTGCACAATGAAGACATCCTGCGTTTCAGGA
This sequence comes from uncultured Bacteroidota bacterium, assembly GCA_937129385.1. Taxonomy (GTDB): domain Bacteria; phylum Bacteroidota; class Bacteroidia; order Bacteroidales; genus M55B112. The sequence continues at coordinate 7,180 of CAKZNC010000197.1, read as the reverse complement.
ATGACATTTGTCGCCAGATGGTTGAGGCGGGAAAAACTGAGGCCCCCTACTACTATATCATGCCACGGGATCAGAAAGATGCGGGTGAGCTTGTAAACCTTGTAGGGCTGCTTAAAGAACATGGAGTGGAGATTTATACCCTCGGAAAAGATATGGTGATCGACGACATTGCTTACCATTCGGGAGATGTGGTTGTTCCGCTGGCCCAGCCATTCAGGGCTTTTGTAAAGGAGGTGATGGAGACCCAGGAGTTCCCGGAACGTCATTACACCCCCGGGGGCGAGTTGATCAAGCCTTATGACATTACAAGCTGGTCGCTTCCCTTGCACAGGAATGTGAAATCCTATGAGATCAATACCAGGAGTGATCTGCTCGAAGGATCAATTGAAAGGATCGAAAAAGCGTATTCCCTTGCGGTTCCGGTGAATGAAGAGGCTGCCATGGCAGTACTTCCGGTGGAATACAATGAATCGTTCAGGGCTGCATTTGCGGCAAAGGAAAAGGGAATCGCTGTGATGCGGCTGGATGAAGATGTGCGCACTGGTGAAAAAACAGTTGGGAAAGGAGGCTTCGTGATTCCACTGTCGGGAAAAACAAGGGATGATGCACTTGCGATGATTGGAGAACTTGATTTCCCGGTCATTTATATATCTGGAGGAGAAGAACCTATGACCACTCCGCTTGAAATGCCCAGGATCGCACTGGTTGAAACCTATTTCCATGACATGGATGCAGGATGGACCCGGTTTGTTTTTGACACCTACCATATTCCGTATACAAAGATCCGGCCCCATGAGATCAAGGATGCTGATCTTCAAAAAAACTATGATGTGATCGTCTTTCCTGATGTTGACAAGAACCTGTTGATGGAAGGGAAATACAAATCCGGTGAAAATTATTACCAGGGGAATTATCATCCCGATTACACGAAAGGGATCGGGAAAGAAGGAAAGGAAGAGTTGATCTCCTTCCTGGATGAAGGCGGACTGATCATCAGTTGGGGACGCTCGGCAGGATTGTTTGAAGGCACCCTGAAGATTGGTGAAAAAGATGATGCGGAACAGTTCAGCCTGCCCTTCAGGGATATTTCAGATAACCTGAAGAAGGCCGGATTGTATGTGCCGGGCAGCCTGTTGAAGATCGAGCTAAAAAATGATCATCCCCTGACCCTGGGGTTGCCGGCAGAAATCGGTGTGTTTTCCAGGGCAAGACCTGTGTTCAGCACAAGCTTGCCGGGGTTTGATACCGACCGGAGGGTGATCGCCACCTATCCTGAAAAGGATGTATTGATGAGCGGGTATGCCGCTGAGGAGGAAAAACTCGGAAACAAGGCTGCCATGATATGGATCAGGAAAGGAGAGGGAGAGCTGGTGCTTTTTGGATTTGGTCCCCAGTTCAGGGCATCTACCCAGTCGAGTTACAAATTGTTATTTAATGCATTGTTGTTGTGAAGGAAAAGGTAAAGGTCATTGGCTTTGATGCTGACGATACACTGTGGATCAATGAGAATTACTACAGGGCCACGGAAGATCGTTTTGCTGAGCTGCTTTCGGCATATGGTGACCCGGAGCAGATAAAGGGTGAACTTTTCAAAACGGAGATGAAAAACCTGGAGCTGTTTGGATATGGGGTGAAACCTTTTATTATCTCCATGGTTGAGACTGCTATCCGGGTATCCGACAGCAAGATCTCCAACGAAATCATTGAGCAGATGCTGGACATGGGAAGGGGGATGCTCAGGGAGCCGGTGGAATTGTTACCGGGAGTTGAGAAGGTGCTTCAGCAGCTGCATGGAAAGTACCGGTTGATCGTTGCAACGAAAGGTGACCTGCTTGACCAGGAGCGCAAATTGAAAAACTCCGGGCTGGCGGGCTATTTTCACCACATTGAGGTGATGAGTGACAAGACACAGGACAGTTATGCTGAACTCATCAGTCACCTGGATATCCGTCCCGAGGAGTTTGTGATGATCGGAAATTCAATGCGTTCAGATATTCTTCCACCCTATGAGCTCGGGAGTTATGTGATCTACATCCCGTATGAAATGACCTGGCAACATGAGACAAACGTTGAAGAGATTCATGCGAATGAAAGGTATTATAAATATACATCCCTGGAGGAGATCCTGGAGGTTTTCTAAAATATATACAGTAAAGTTTTTACCTGAAGTATGACAACCAAATCGAAGACAAAATCACTGAAGACAGGTGGGATTCGGATCCGTGAGATCAGGGCAGATGACGATCCGTTCCTGGGTGAAGTGATCCGTGGTTGTTTCCTGGATTATGATGCAACACAGCAGGGGACTGTTTTTGCCGACCCCGTGATCGATCACCTGTCGGAATCATTCAGAAAGGAGCGCAGCAAATACTTCGTTGCCGAATATTCCGGCAAAGTTGTCGGAGGAGCGGGGATACAGCCCCTCAAGGGAGCTGGGCCGGAGATCTGTGAATTGCAGAAGATGTACCTTAAAAAAGATTTCCGGGGAAAAGGGATCGGTCGGGCCTTGCTTGAAAGATGTCTTGAATTTGCAAAAGAGGCCGGTTTCGAATTGTGTTACCTGGAGAGTCTTCCTGAACTGAAAGATGCATTGAAATTATACAGTGCAGCCGGGTTTCGCTATGTACCCGACCGGATGGGTGATACCGGGTACTATGGATGTTCACTTTTCATGACCCGTTCACTGTAACTTAAATCATTTACAAATCAAATCCGAAATGTATTCCTGTGGCCAGGTGGTATCCATGTTCTGACCATCCAAAATCGATCATGGGTCCGAGGTGAAGTTTTTCACCGACTGGCCAGGTATAGGAGGTTTCAGCATGTAATCCGATGGTCCATGGTTCATCATGTGCGGGCAGCCCGAACCCGGTCCCGATATTAAAATCAACATGAGGGAATGGATGAAAATTTACCATCAGGGAGAGGGACTGGTGGACCTCCTGGGCGAATATCCGCTCATAACCTGCACCAATGCCAATGAAAGAGTTGATTGCTTTTATTGCATGAAAGTGAAATGCAGGATCAAAGCTTTTATATTCACTCGAATATGATACGCCCAGTCCTGCGGATATCTCGTTGTGCTGAGCACCGTGGGTATGATTACCTTCGTGATTATGGAGATCTCCGGTTTCCTGCGAAAATACAGGATTGCATTGAAATATAAGGGTTGCTATTATAAAAAAGAAATATAATTTTGCAGCGCTGTTTTGCAATGGCATTATTCTTGTGATTTAATACATATATGACATCAACCTTTCAAATTAGTTTAAAATGAAACGAAGTATTCTTATTACAATATTTGCCCTGTTTATTGGAATGAATGTACAATCCCAGGTGGGGATTGGGGCACGCGGTATTTTCGGTGTAGATGGAAATGCCTATGGCGGATTGGAATTTTCAATCCAAAAACCGGGGCAGTATGAAATTGATCTGGGTCTGCTTGGCGATTCCTGGAAAGCTACCGGACTGAAGCATTATGCATTTGTCGACAGGAGGAATTTTGGCATCTATGGTGGTGGCGGAGTTGGTATCGGGTACTACGATGCTTTTGATGAGATGTTCGGGACGTTTGCACTGAACATCGGTTCATACATCATGCTGGGCAGATTACAGACCGGGCTCGACTGGCGACCGGAGTGGAATTTTTTTAATGCACCCGGCAATGATCTGACTTTCAACCTGGCGCTGTCGGCCAGGTGGGTGTTTGGTAGAAGGTGAACCTGCCGGAAGCCCCAGCGATCTGCTTCTACCCGTTGAACCGACGTACTTTCTCGATCCGCATGGCAAATGGAACCTCCTGGTGGGCGAAGGCATATTCGACCGACATGCTTCCTTCGTTCCGGGCAGATGCCTGTAATCCGCTATTCTCAAGGGCCGCATCCATTTTGCCGCTCAGGGATTTCTCAACGACCAGCCTGATGGATCCGTAGTATAATTCGGTGATCATGTTCACCCGGCGGATGCGTCCGTCATATTCTTCCCATTTTTTTGCTTTCATGAGTTCCAGGTACTGGTCAATCTTCACCCTTAGCAAATCATCCAGCACCCTTACCTGCAGGTCGCCGAAAGTGAATTTACTGATACTTTCAAGCTTGAAATTCCCCTGGATCTTTCCAATTTCGGGATGCTGAAGCTCTGCGATAAGTTCCGACTGGACATCGACGTTTTTATCGGCAAGATGGGCATGCTGCAGTGGTGTTTCAGCACATTCCTGAACGAAAGTTTTGAATTCATCTTCATCGATCATCTCCGCATCAAGGAATGCAGAATAGATGGTGTTGGGCATTCCGGGATGTGAGAACTCAACCTTTCCACCAAGGGAGTCCCAAACCAGGTCTCCAAGGGTGATTCCCTCATGCGAGGCGGTGATGAGTTCAAGTCCGTAGTTGGTTCTGAATTTCCTGATCTCCATAATTTTGAGTTTTATATCTGGGAGTTATGAAAAAAATAGCACCTCCATGCATTGTGATGGTACAATCTATATGATCGCTTGTTCGCATAGCTTCTTTATGATTGAGTAACCCGGCTGTCATGATCACACAGGGTGAATTCCATACTGAAAGTTACAAAAAATCATGAAAACAGAGATGTGGAAAACAGACTATTCGGTTGAAGCTGAAACAATACCCCCGATTTATACCGCGTTATTGAAAATGATTTGTTTATTTTGTTGTCTCATTTGAAGCGATGAATATCCTCGACATCATACTTGCGATTCCATTGCTCTGGGCTCTCTACAGGGGGTTCAGAAAAGGATTGATCTATATGATCGCATCATTGACTGCCCTTGTTCTGGGAATCCTTGGTGCCATGAGGTTTCATGAGATGACCGGTTCAATGCTTCAGAAGTGGTTCGAGATCAGTCCTGACCACATCAACCTGGTCGCATTTGCAGTCACCTTTATACTGATCGTGATCGTTGTGCACGTGGCTGCATTCCTGGTTGATAGACTGGTGAAGGCCATTGCACTCAGTTTAATAAACCGGACCGCAGGTATGCTTTTCGGGTTGCTCGTTACAGCATTTGTGGTCAGCATTATCCTGATGCCGGTCGATGCGGCCAACCAGCGGAGACAGTTTATCAGTGAGAAGACCATCGAGGGGTCGCTGCTGTACCGGCCACTTACGAAATTTGCACCGGCAGTGCTTCCGTACCTGAAAAGTGATGATTTCAGGAAATATTTGCCGGGACGAGACCGTGAAGATGAGTCGGAACCTATTGAGGTGGTAAAGGTGGCTTGACCGGAAAGATAATTTGAATTGCGGCAACCAAATGATGGATGCATCTTTTATAGTGCCGTTAACATAAAAACAGACTTAAAGCAGGCAAATGAATTTTGTAGAAGAACTTACCTGGAGGGGGATGATCCACGACATCATGCCGGGAACAGAAGAATGTCTTGAAAAGGAGATGACATCGGCATATGTCGGTATTGATCCGACGGCAGATTCACTGCACATCGGACACCTTGTGGGTGTGATGATGCTGAAACATTTCCAGCATGCCGGTCACCGTCCCATTGCCCTGGTGGGTGGTGCTACAGGCATGATCGGGGATCCCAGCGGGAAATCACAGGAGAGGAACCTGCTGGATGAGAAGACCCTGCGGCACAACCAGGAATGCCTCAAACAACAGATCGGAAAATTTCTCGATTTTGAAACGCCTGCCCCCAACCGGGCGCTGATGGTAAACAATTATGACTGGATGAAGGGTTATTCATTCCTCGGTTTCATCAGGGACATCGGTAAACACATCACCGTTAATTATATGATGGCGAAGGATTCGGTGAAAAAGAGGATCTCATCGGATGCCGCTTCCGGCATGTCATTTACCGAATTCACCTACCAGCTGGTACAGGGTTTTGACTACCTGCACCTTTACAGGGAATTCCAGTGCAGGCTGCAGATGGGTGGGTCCGACCAGTGGGGGAACATTACCACAGGGACTGAACTGATCAGGCGAAAGGAGGGGGGAGAGGCATTCGCCCTTACCTGTCCACTCATCACAAAAGCTGATGGAGGCAAATTCGGGAAGACCGAAGAGGGAAATGTCTGGCTGGATCAGGAGAGAACTTCTCCATATAAATTTTACCAGTTCTGGTTGAATGTGACAGATGAGGATGCTGAGAAGTATATAAAAATATTCACCATGCTCACGAAGGAGGAGGTGGAGGCCCTTGTGAAGGAGCATGCCGAAGCCCCCCACCGGCGTATTCTTCAGAAAAAACTTGCTGAAGAGGTGACCACCATGGTACACTCGAAGGAGGATTTCGAAATGGCAGTTGAGGCATCTGAGATCCTCTTCGGGAAAGCTACAGAGGAGACTTTAAGCCGGATCCCGGAGGAGATGTTCCTATCGGTGTTCGAAGGCGTGCCTCAATACAGTATAACCCCTGATCAGATGAAGTCGGATCTGGTCACCCTGCTGACGGATCATACAAATATTTTCCAGTCCAGGGGTGAGTTGAGGCGACTGATGCAGGGAGGGGGTCTGAGTATCAACAAGCAGAAGATCTCTGATCCGGAATATAAATTGTCCAGGGATGCGTACATCAATGAACGGTATCTCTTGGTGCAAAAAGGTAAAAGGAACTATTTCCTGATCAATGTGCAAAGCAACTAAATAAGAAATAATGAGCAATAATCAACAAAAGGGGTTCAATTTCAGCTCGGTGGATCTGCTGATCTACATGTGGCGAAAGAAGTGGATCCTGATCATCGTCAGCTTCATTGCAGGTGTTACTTCAATCATTGTATCCCTGCTGATCACGGAGAAGTATAAATCAAGCGTTGTAATGTTCCCGACCACCGGGGCATCCATATCGAAATCGCTGCTTGCCTCTAATTATTCGGGTCGGCAAAGTGTGTATGGATTCGGGGAAGAAGAGCAGGCCGAGCAATTGCTCCAGGTGTTGAAATCGGAGCAGATCCGGAGCCGGATCATTGATAAGTATCACCTGATGGAGCATTATGAGATCGATCCGGAGGCGAAGTATCCCTATACCCAGCTTGCCAACATGTATAAGGATAACATCAGTTTTAACCGTACCGAGCTCATGTCGGTTGAGATCACCGTGATGGATACCGATCCGCAGGTTGCTGCTGATATTGCCAATGATATCTCAAACCTGGTCGATACGGTATATAATGAGATGAAACAGGAACGCGCACTGGCAGC
>CAKZNC010000196.1 GCA_937129385.1 uncultured Bacteroidota bacterium | reverse complement strand
CAGGGCTTCCATCATGCTGGGCACGAACGATGATTTTTTCAACAGGGGAAGCTGGTTGACAGCATTGTCCCAGGTGGATGTGATCAGTCCGTGGGCAGTAGGTCGGTTCAACAGTGAGAGTGGTAATAATAATTTCATCAACAACCGCGTGAAACCTGGTCAGGACTGGTGCGATGCGCACAATGTTGATTTCCTGCCGGTGGTCTGGCCTGGGTTTAGCTGGTACAATCTCAAGCGGGAGGGAGCCTGGCAGCAAAACCAGATTCCGCGGAACGGAGGTGACTTCTTCTGGACACAAGCCACACGTGTAGTAAGTGCCAACGCGAAGAGTGTTTATATTGCCATGTTCGACGAGGTGGATGAGGCCACCGCCATGTACAAGCTTTCAGAGACAGAAGCAGATGTTCCTGCACAGGGATACTGGCTGACATTGGATGCAGATGGGAACGACCTGCCATCCGATTGGTACCTGCGGTGTGCAAAGCAGCTGACCCATGTTGTTAAGGGAAAGATGGAGAATACGACGACCCTTGGAACACCGTCGGACGGGATCGATGATTTCCGTGTCGAGGTGCAGTCGACCCGTTGCGGAATTACCGAAGGAAAGATCATTTTTCATTTTCCCCAGGTGCATGCCGATTCGCTGCTGGAATTCAGTATAGACGGGGGCAATACCTATCCTTATACCACCACAGAGGGGACTGTGAGCCTCGGGACCGGTGCGCTTGATCCCGGTGTTTACAATGTTTGGGTGCGCAGGACAGACGGTAGCTATCCGACCGATCTTGGACCCTATACCATTTTTGAGTTCTATCCGGACGTCAAAGTCGTGGCAGGCAGGACCACTTGTGGTTTTGCTGAAGGTGAGCTGACCATTCTGCTCGGGAACAACCCATATTACGGTCCGGTTGAAATCAGTGTGGACGGCGGCGAGACCTATGTACTTACAACCGTGGATGGTACCTGGGACTATACGATTGGCGGTCTTGCAGAAGGAGAATACAGTGTCTGGGCCCGCTGGGAGAACGGAGATTGTCCCTACGAAGTCGGCACTTTCGCCATCGAATCTGACCCGCAACCGGTGACCCTTTATTATTCTGTGGATGAAGGGGCATTTGAGAAGGCAGAAGGGATCGCGGTATACGGCTGCCCGGGTTTTTCCCTGGATGTATATGCCGAACCCGCTGAAGATACATGGGACTGGTCCTGGACCGGTGACCTGGATTACCAGGCCACAGGTCGGACCATAAGGATATCCGATAAGCTCACCTCTGAAATGACTGGGAAATATTACGTATCCTATAGTGATGAGGAGGCTCATTGCATCGTGGAGGAGCAGCTGTTCTACGTGTGGAAAGGAGATGACTGTCCTGTTGGGATCGGGACCAGGGAGACAGGCGTGAGCGTGTATCCAAATCCCACAGGCGGAATAGTGCGCTTATCCGCATCCGGCATGGTTATCCAGTCCATTGAGATCAAGGATGTGTCGGGGAGGGTGATCCACGTGCTGGAAGGACAGGCGGCCGACGAGGTAACCATCGACATCTCCGGTTATAAGAAGGGGACCTACCTGTACAGTGTCACCGGTAGTGATAATGAAATATTCCATGGTGCAATAGTGAAGGAATGATCAGATCGATAGCTTTTATACTCCTCTCATCGATTATTCCTGTGTTGAGCGCACAGTCACCTGTCGAATCAAACATGGCAGCCGAAGCACAGGACCCTGGTTCTGTGGCTGCAGCCTACAACCTCCCCCTGGTGGTGCTCGATACTGATGGCGAGGCGATCCCGGATGAACCCAGGATACAGGCTACCATGAAGATCATCAGCAATGGCCCCGGGGAACTGAACAAAAGGTTTGATACGCCCAATGTATATGACGGGTATATCAGTATCGAGCAGCGCGGCGAATCTTCAGCTGGCTTTCCGAAAAAGTCCTATTCACTGGAATTGCAACTGGAAGATGGCACCAACAACAATGTTTCGATCCTGGATCTGCCGGCAGAGAACGACTTTGTGCTTTATGCACCCTACAGTGACAAGACCTTCATGCGGAATGTCCTCGTCTATAAGCTCTTCAGGGAGATGGACAACTGGGCGCCCAAAACACGGTTCGTTGAGGTGATCCTCAACGGCGACTACAGGGGGATCTACGTGCTGATGGAGAAGATCAAGCGTGATGAAAACCGGGTGGATATCGACAAGCTGGATGCTACGGATGTATCTGAGCCGGAGATCACAGGTGGCTATATCCTTCGGCGTGACAAGACCAACGGGATGGAATCCTATGAATACTGGAAATCTCCTGTTGAACAGATCTATTATGAGCCGCTCACCTACCAGTATTTTGACCCCGATTATTACGAGCTTACAGAGGCACAGCGTACCTATATCAGGAATTACATGCAGGAGTTCGACGAGATGATGTCCAGTCCCGATTTTAACGATCCGGAGACGGGGTATCCTGCAACGATCGATGTGAAGTCCTTTATCGACATGATGATCATCAACGAATTTTCCAAGGGGCTGGATTGCTATATGTTCAGCACCTATTTCTATAAGCAGAATGATGAGGACGGCGGAAAATTCTTTGCCGGTCCGCCCTGGGATTACAACATCTCGCTCTTCAATGTCAACTACGGGTATGACCACAATATTCCTTATGTACACAGCTGGGTGTATGACAACTGGAGCAGGGTTTACTGGTGGGCACGGCTGATGGAAGACGAGGATTACGAGTGGGAGGTGCTCTGCAGGTGGGAAGAGCTCCGCCATGGAATACTTGATTATACTTATCTTGAAAATTACATTGACAACACGGCCGCATATCTCGGGGACGCGATCAACCGTAATTTTCAGAAGTTTCCCATCCTTGGCACCTACATTTGGCCCAACAAGGAGTGGCCACCCACCTATTCGGGTGAGCTCAACAATATGAAATCGTGGATTGAAGGACGGCTGAACTGGATCGATGGAGAATGGGGAGACGTTTGTGAATATGTCGGAGATGTCGACCAGGTGATTGAGCCCTCTGATGAGACAGGGATCACTTTAAGGGTCATGCCCAACCCGACCGACATGCATCGCCTGTCGGCTGAGTTGAAGAACATACAGCAAAACGACCGGCTAAAGGTCGAACTTTTTGATATAAGGGGGACCCTTGTACACGCTTTTTCGATCGAACAGCCTGATCCCAATTATGAGATGATACGATTTCCGGACCTTACCTACCTGAACGACGGCCTATACCTGCTGCGAGTCTCAGGTCAGCAGGGCGTCCTGGCCACAAGCCGGATTGTTAAGGGGCGGTAGCAGCTATTCAGCATGAACGGGGATACATCTGAATTCATCTCTTTTTTCAGGTGTAAAGTGATCTGATTTATTTTTAATTAATCATTTCTTAATTGTTGATTGCTACATTCTGTTTCAATAATTAAAAACCCATACTATGAAGAAAACAATTGTATTCTCTGTCATTCTGGTAATTCACCTTTCCATGTTATCCCAGGAAAAGAACAATGTCCTTACACCGGAAGAATTTGCCGCCGGATGGGTAAACCTGTTTGATGGTGAAAGTCTGGATGGATGGAAGGCCTACAACGGCGATGCACCAGAATCATGGACGGTGAAGGATGAAGCGATCTATTGTGATGGCAAGGATGGGGGAGATGACCTGATGACCATGGAAAGTTATGCAGATTTTGACCTGAAATTCGAGTGGAAGATTGAGGAAAAAGGTAACAGCGGAGTTATTTACAGGGTACGGGAAGGAAAGCAATGGTCGCGACCTTATCTGACAGGTCCGGAATACCAGGTCTTTGACGACCCCGGTGTATTCGATAAGAACTCAACGGGTTCATTCTATGATGTTTATCCCACTTCAAAAGACAAAGTGGTAAATCCGGCGATGGAATGGAATTCAGGAAGAATTCGGGTTTCCAATCATCTCGTGACACATTGGGTGAATGGGGTGATCGTGATGCAATGCCAGATGCATTCGGATGCATACAATGAGAAGGTGTCCAACTCCAAATGGAAGAACAGGCCCTATTTTGGAAAATCACCTTTTGGTCATATCGATCTCCAGAACCACGGTCACAAAGTCTGGTACAGGAATGTGAAGCTATTGGAATTGTAACCATCGGCTGAAGACCCATCCTGCCAACAGTACAACCTCCATGCATAACAGCAACCGGTGGCTGCTGAACAAATCAGGGTAAAAACAGGATGGCAAGGGGGCCGGGCATCAGGATACGGTTCCCGGTCGGGGTCAGCATACCGGTCTTTTGATCTATGCTGAATACAGATATCGAATCCCCTTTCTGATTGGCCACCAGGAGAAATTTCCCATCGGGTGATATATTGAAGTCCCTCGGCCAGTTTACATTTTCTGTTGCATGTTGCACTGGTACAAGTGTGGCATTGTTCTGGACCTGGTATACCACAATGCTATTATGTCCCCTGTTAGAGGCATAGAGGAACCAGCCGTTGGGATGGAGCCTGATTGCAGCCCCCGAGTTATTCCCCTCAAAACCATCAGGAAGCATGCTGATATTCTGAAATTCATTCAGTACCCCTTTATCAGCGTTGTACGCACAACCAGTTACTGAGGCATCCAGTTCATTCAGTATATAGGCCAGCATATTATTTGGATGAAATACCATGTGTCTTGGACCGTACCCTTGTGGCAGGGAAAAATAGAGTTGGTTGGGGTTTTCAACAAAGGAGCCGTCCTCGATCATGAAATTCAACACTTTATCCTGTCCGAGGAAGACAGCATGGACAAACGTGCTGGAAGGTCCGGATTGGATGTAATGCCCCTTGGACTGATCGGGCTTGACGACCTGGTCTGTCTGTGGCCCGAGGACTCCGTCTTTGAAAGTGTAAAGTGAGACCTGGTCATCGCCATAGCTGGCACTCATTGCATATTTTCCGTCTGGTGTGAAAGACACATGACATGGCATACCACCGGGTTTGAAACGATTGCGAAGGAATGTGAGACTGCCATCATCGGCGATGCTGAACTGGACCAGCCCTCCGCGGTTCCTGTTTTTATTTTTACTTGTCACCAGCAGGTGGTTGCCATCCGGTGAGATGGCCATGTAATTCCCCTGCATCACACCTGCGAAGCTTTCCACGATGCTGATCTCCCCGGTTGCTGTGTCAAGTTTGCACAATGAAATGGGCTCATCAAGTGAGGCATTGTCTGAAAGTGCGTAAAACAAGACATCCTGGCCCCTGGCCTGTGTCAGGATTGCAAAGATTGCGAGTATAAACAGGTATTTTTTCATTTCTGGGTTCATAGGGTTTCCGGCAAAAATAGATAATCCCGGATGTTTTCCCATGACTCTTGACAGAATCTTAATTTAATTTTCCTTTGCGTCGCCAATTCCCCACTCCCTGTTTGCGTGATGTCCCATTTCAAGGATCAGGGTGCCGCCTTTCATGATGGCCTCGTGGGTGATCTCCGGCGCCTCGAGCGTCGTACCATTCAGCGTAGCTGACTGAATATATTTATTGTCCTGACTGAAATTATTTGCCTGAACAGTAAATTCCCTGCCGTTCTGCAGGCGGATGGTCACCGTTTCAAAGAACGGGCTCCCGATGGAGTAGGATGGGATTCCGGGTGTGACCGGGTAAAACCCCATCATGGAAAAGACCACGAAGGCCGACATCCCGCCGCCGTCCTCATCGCCGGGTACTCCCATCAGGTCATTCCTGAACCAGTCATTGACCAGCTTATGGACCATTTTCTGCGTCTTCCAGGGTTGCCCGGCATAGTTGTACAGGTATGGGATATGCAGGGAAGGTTCATTGGCCATGGAAAATTGCCCCACGTTCCCGGTCTGGTCGGGCAGTTGGGCGTAGAATTCATACTTGCCGCGGCCCAGGGGCTCTTTGAATAGGTCATCCAGGTTGTCAGTGAATGCTTTCGCTCCGCCCATCAGGCTGATCAGGTCAGGGATGTTATGCTGAACATCCCACCGGTAGGTCCATCCATTGTTCTCATCATAATATCCGCGGGCCCCCATTCCTCCCGAGAATTTATAGTCGAAGGGTTCAATAAAATTTCCTTTTGAATCTTTGGGATGAAAGAATGCTGTTTCAGGATTGTATAGCTTCCTGTAATTGAAGGCTCCTTTCATAAAGCGGTCGGCATCTTCAGTTTTGTCAAGTTCCTGTGCAAGCTGTGCCAGGCACCATTCGTCATAGGCGGTTCCAAGGGTCACTGCCACAGGCTGACGCCGTTCAAAATGATGCACTTCGGGAATGGTCTCCTCTTCACCCGGGTAAAGAGCGGGAATGTACCCATTTTCATGATAGAAGCGGTCCAGTTCACCGGCTGGTTCCGCGGACCATGGTGCCAGCGTTTTTTCGGTGACAGCCAGCTTGCCGGCCATGTAAGCTTTCTCCAGGTCGAAGTTTTTCAGGCCTTTGACATGGGCATCCAGAATGGTGGCTACACCATGATTGGAGTTCATGGCCCTCCGGTCTCCCGAAATGGTAGGGAAGGTGGGCATCCAGAAACGATCACTCTGCTCCGCCATCAGGATAAAGGAATGAAGTATATTCTCCTCCCGCTCAACATCGATGATGGTACGAAGGGGATGGTGGGCACGATAGGAATCCCAGATCCAGTCGTCTGTATAGAATGACCTTCCGCCGTCGTCATGAACTTTACCATCATAAGCACTGAAGTAGCGACCGTTTTCTGATACATTTACAGGCCGTTCATAGGTGCGGTACAGCGAGGTATAGAATACGGCCATTTCATCTTGACTTCCTCCCTGCACAGCTATTTTGTTCAATGCTTCATTCCAGATCTTACGGCCTGTTTCTTGCACTTGAGCCAGTGATTTACCCTCAATTTCCCGGAGCATGTTTGCCTTTGCCTGGGCGGCATCTATAAATGAGATACCATACCTCAGGGTAACCGGAATGTCGGTCTGACCAAAGTTAAGTACCAGGCATGCACCATTGCCTTCAGACCTGTTGGCAGTTATCAGCTGACCGTCCTGCAGCGCAGTTATCTCAACAGGCGCAATCTCCGGTACCAGGCAGATAAACACACGTGTGCCATTGCCGATCTCCTCATATCCGGTAAGGGCCTCCCCGTTCCATTCCAGTTGGCCCCTGGCAGATGCCAGTGCAATTTTTGCTTCACCCTCCCGGTCAAAATCAATGTTGTAGATCGCAGACTGGTGCGAAACTGCCAGGTCAGCTCCGATATCGAATTCATCGAGGTAGACCGAATAGGCATAGGGAAGTGTCTTTTCATTGTCATACATGTATGTGATCACAGGCAGATGATCTGTATTGTCATCCTGGAACGGACTGATCGCAAAGGCTGAGGTACCGCGGTGACTCGTGAGGATCACGGGGAGGCCGTACATGGAAATATCTTTCGATTCCCTTCTGTGCGGAATTACCCGCAGCATGCTATGGGGAAGATGGACCGTCGGAAAGGTGGGCACAAGGATGTGACTGATCGTCCCCATGTATGGATTCACAAGGTCCACTGGGTCTGTAACAACTTCCTTTTCATCTGTGGCCGGGCCCGAACAGGAAAAAAATGCTGTCAGGAGGATGGTTGCAGCTATTCCGGGAAAAATTCTTTTTTGGGTCATTATGTGTCGTTTTTTTATTGAGGGTGCAGGGTTCAGGAATATCAGGTTAATCGATGGTAATATTGAACAGCTCTTCGTTCTTGTCAATGCACCCGGTAAACTGGACCACGGCTTTTTTATTATCGATGGTCAGCGGTTCGTCCGAGGCATAATTGCGCATACGTGCACCCCAGCATGTAACCGTAAGTTTTTTATTGCCCCGGATGAGCATATAGTCCCAGGATTCATTTTCCGGTACGGTGGTCAGTGCCCCGTTACCTCCAGAAAAAGCCTCGACATTGCTCAGGGCAGTGTGTCCCTCTCCCTCAATAATGATCGGATGAATATTTTCAAGCTTTTCGCCGGTGTTGGCAATGATGGATCCCTGTGAGATTTGCCAGTTCCTGTTCTTTGTGTTGTTTCCTTTCTTATGGATCCCCACTGCTACGCAGTCAAAATTAAAGTTGGTGAGCTGACCGTATGATTCGCCGTCAAGGAGGATGCCACCATAGGTGCCGAATGTGAAAAGGTCGATGATCTGTGCATTGTCGGTGTGGTTGATCGTATAGGCAAATGTCTTTTTTGCGATCACAGCGTCGACCACCTCCCGACTGTATTGTCCGCCTATATACCTTTGTGCGGCCGGGTTGACATGACAGTGGAGGATCCTGGGTACATCATAGCAGTAGTCGATCCGTATGAATTCCCCGCTCAGGGGATATCCGTAACAGTGTTCGAAGGTCATCAACTCACAAGCCAGTCCCCGCGTCGCATTGAAATCAAATGCAAGGTATTCGCCATAGAAGGTGAGGCATGACATGAAGACCCCCTGGGCCCTGGAGGTTTTTGATACCTGTATCGTTGCGGGGTAGGGGATGATCGCTTCAGGATCCCTGATCGTCTGTTCAGGATACCAGAACTGGATCCCCTTGACCTGGGTACCGGTCTCAACCGTGATGAACGGATTATCCCTGTCGGTAATGCTGAATACACTGCCAACGGGCTGTTTTTTGTCAGGATGCACAGTACCCCTGTGTGTGGGTCCGTGTACACCCACAAGGGTAACATTCTTTTTCAGGATGATCCCGCCATCCACCGGGTAGGGGGTGCCCGTTGGTTCCACAAATAGTGCTGCGCCGATCGGGGAGGCCCAGTCAATAGCTTTTTGCAGGTTGACTTTGTTTTCGGCCGGACTGTTTTCGGGGAGCACCCCGAAATCACGGATGCTTTTCTGTTCAACGGCCAGCAGGTTCAATGAGATCAAAATGGTTGCAATGGACAGGCAAATGATTTTTTTCATGACAAGAATAATTTCAGTATTGGGTAAAACTGGTTTTCAATTTTTCGAACAATGATATGAAATTAGCTTCGGGCAAATAACAGTTCATTAATAAATACTTAATTCTGCAGAAAGATGCCATCAGATGCAGGACCCGGCAGATGTTGCTGTATATTGGAAGAGCGGACCTGGGCTGTTTCCTGTTAAGATATCATTAATCAATTATTATGATACAGAAACATATCTTGATATCCAATCCAGTAATGGAGACCTTAAAATCGACATCCAGGAAGCGGCAGTGACCAATGCCTGGCTTGAGCGAATAAGAAGGGCAGGGGTGCTGGAATAAAACCGGATTTCGTCCCGCGTCATGAAGTAATTATTCGGATATAACATATTGAAATTTAAATAGATAAAAAGTTAAAAATGAAGCAAATGATTGTTTTTCGCCAATTTTCAGGGAATTATTTTTCACAAAGGCAGTTTCATATATTCGGACTGTTGGCATTCCTGTTGATCATGCTCGCCTCCTGTGGTTCCCCCGACACAAAGAAGGAGGTAACCGACTACATCGACCCGAGGATCGGTAATGTATCGCGTTTCCTGGTGCCTACATATCCTACCATTCATCTGCCCAACCAGATGCTGCGGATGGTACCGGAAAAATCGGATTACCTATCTGATGAAGTGACAGCATGGCCACTCCAGGTGGCCGGACACAGGAACCGCGGACTGTTCAGGATGAAAGTCGCGGTGGGGGAATCGGCAGATCCCTGGAAAGAGAAGATGATCATTGATCATGACCTGGAGGAGGTGCATCCCTGGTACTATTCCACCTATTTGATCGAAGATGATATACGCGTTCATTTTGCACCAGGAAAAAAGAGTGGAATTTACCAGGTAGACTTTCCGGAAGCGAATGAAAGAAAGATATTGTTCAGGGGTACTGGAAATTTTGATGTGGAACAGTTTGGCGATGGTTCCTTTGCGCTGAAGGAGAAGATCATTTACACTCCCAGGGGCATTTTTTCAGAAACCCGGGAGATGGGGGTTTTTGTGTATGCAAAGCTTACGGATGAATCGGGTGAGATCATCGATGCCATGGATGTAAAAGCTGGCGACAGGGATCTTGCAGTGATCCTTCCCGCTGGTGCACCATCCACGATATTGCTGAAATATGCTGTTTCCTATATAGACTCCGACCAGGCACGGTTTAATTTTGAGCAGGAGGTTAAAGATGTTCGGTTTGAGGCCCTGGCGCAGAAGGGAAAGGATACCTGGGAAGAGACCATCGGGCAGATCCGGATCGAGGGAGGTACCACTGCACAAAAGCGCACCTTTTACACCTCCTTGTACCGCAACTATGAACGGATGGTGGATATCAATGAATACGGGAGGTATTACAGCGGATATGATGGAAAAGTTCATGAGAGTGACCGCCCGTTCTATGTGGACGACTGGATCTGGGATACTTACCTGGCAGCCCATCCGCTCCGGACAATATTGAATCCTGAAATGGAAAATGATATGCTCAACTCCTATACCCTGATGTATGAACAGAGTGGATGGATGCCTACCTTTCCACAGGTTCATGGTAACCATATGTGCATGAACGCATACCATTCCTCGGCAATTTTCCTGGATGGCTACCGGAAAGGACTGAAGGATTACAAGATCGAAAAAGCATACGAGGGGATCCGTAAAAACCTGGTGGAAGGGACATTTATTCCATGGCGGCAGGGTACACCACGCAGACCCATAGATGATTTTTATCACGAAAACAGGTACTTCCCTTCACTACGGCCTGGGGAAGAGGAGACTGAGCCCCAGATGGATGGTTTCGAGAAACGTCAACCTGTTGCTGTCACCCTTGGGATCAGTTACGATTTCTGGGCATTGTCGGAACTTGCCGGAGAACTTGGGAAGAGTGGGGAAGAGGAGCAATTTGCGGTAAGAGCATTGGATTATAGAACCCTGTGGCACCCCAGCCATCGCCTTTTCATGCCAAAGGATGCATCGGGGGAATGGATCGACATCGATCCGAAAAAGGATGGGGGTCCGGGTTACCGCAACTACTACGACGAGAACAATGGCTGGACCTATGCATGGGATGTTCAGCATGATATCGAGGGGTTGACCGGTTTGCTGGGAGGCAAACAGGCAGCTGAAGAGCGGTTGGATCAGCTTTTCAGGGAGCCGCTTGGAATGCGTAAAAGGGAATTCTACCTGCATGGATCCAATTCAACTGGAATGGTGGGACAATTCAGCATGGGGAATGAACCGTCGTTCCATATTCCGTACCTGTACAACTATTTCGGGGCACCCTGGAAGACGCAGAAGAGAACCAGGTTCCTGCTGGATGTATGGTTCAAGGACAATATCTTCGGCATCCCGGGTGATGAAGATGGTGGCGGAATGACAGCTTTTGTGGTCTTTTCATCCATGGGTATCTATCCGGTCACACCAGGTATCCCGGTCTATACAATCACCAGTCCGGTTTTCGAAAAAGTAGAGATAGACCTGCACAATGGGAATACCTTCACCGTCATCGCAGATGGTGCCGGTAAGACAAATAAATATATACAAAGGGCATATATTGATGGAGAAGAGATCTTCAGTCCGTTTATCACCCATGAACAGGTCATGTCAGGCGCAACACTTGAGCTTGAGTTGTCGGATTTGCCCGACAAAGAATGGGGGACTGTTCAATAAAATGAAAAATGGAACAGATGGATTGCTTTTTTCTGGAAATGGTATGATCGGTGATGTGGATTAAATTACTGGGAGGCAGAATACAGGGATATGAATTTGATATTTGAAGATGACCCTGTTTTTCTTTATTCAAATTGTGAATCTATGACCTTTTTAATTATTGCTTAATCTTTCATTAATGTTCTGTTTACGGTTGGCTACTATATTTTGAACAAACTTAAACTATTAACTATCATTTCTCTTTGGCCCACCATTTCTGTTAGATGCAAATGCAGGACGAATCATTCTTCTTTGCGGGACTGTTTTATGCATCATATCAAGATCACGTTCAAGGTAGATATACCGTGAGCAGGCTGATTGCGTGATATTTTATAGTTGGTATTAAACGATAACTATAACTAAATCCAATTGCTATGATGCACTGGCAAAAACTAATCTTCCTGATTGCCATTCTCATCTTTTCATCCTCAGCAAGTTTCGCCCAATCGCTTGTTGAGGGAAAGGTTGTTGATGAAAATGGTGCCCCGATTCCCTTTGCAACGGTATTGATCGAAGGAACTACCAGCGGAACTTCGACCAATGATGAAGGAATCTTTCAGATCAACGCCGAAGTTGGTCAAACGCTGATCATACAGTTTATCGGTTACACTACAGAAACGGTTGAGATCACCGATCCGGACAAATTAATTGTAGCAACCCTTGATGTTGTCGCAACTGAAATAGAGGATGTGGTCGTGGTTGGCTATGGCGTGCAGAAAAAGGAGAGTGTGGTTGGTTCCATTGGTACTGCCAGCGCGGATGACATTAAAACACAGGGGAACGTGAACAACATGACTGACGCCCTCACAGGGATCATCCCGGGTGTTACGGTCCTCTCTATTTCCGGAATGCCCGGCGGGGATTATGAGAGTGGCACAAAGATCTACTCCCCTTCAGAGATCCTTATCCGTGGGAAAACCACATGGAATGATGCATCACCACTGATCCTTGTGGATGGTGTTGAACGGCCCATGAATGATATTGATATCAGTGAGGTCGCCAGCGTTTCGGTCCTCAAGGATGCTTCTGCAACCGCTGTCTTCGGGATGAAGGGAGGAAACGGTGTCATCCTGATCACAACAAAGCGGGGTAGAACCGGAAAAGCCAAATTCAATATAGAGGTAGAGAACTCATTTGATACACCCTCCAAGATGATAGAAGTGGCTGATGTCCCGGAAAGTGCCATGGCCAGGAACTATGCGCTCGAGCGTACGCGCAGGTTCAGCAATGCTGTCTGGGATGAATTATACCTTGGTGATGAAGAGATCCGGTATTTCAGGGAGGGTACCTATCCGTATGCATACCAGAACATCGACTGGCAGGATATCTTGTTGAAAAAATTCACCATGTCGAACAGGGTGAACATCTCTGCCAGTGGAGGTACCGATCGCGTTCAATACTTTGCCTCGACGAGTTACAACCATGTCGGTGACATCATGAACTCGGAGGATCTGGGACAGGGATACCTTCCTTCCTATTCATATGACCGTTTGAATATCAGGTCTAATTTTGATTTCAAAATCACCAAAACGACCAAGTTACAGGCAAATTTTTCCGGTATGTATGGTGTGCGGAACACTCCTCCCAGCGGAACGCGCGAGGGGCTTTTTGCAGGCATCTCTTCCACATCAGGTGATATGCCTATCCTGGTCTACGAAGATGGGGTTTATGGTGCCGATGACGGGAGGTTCCAGGCATCAAATCCATATTACAAACTGAATTACATGGGGACCGTTACCTATCCACGTACAATGGTGAATATGGATTATACCCTGACCCAGGATCTTGATGTGATCACGGAGGGATTGTCACTTTCAGGGAAACTGGCCTATGACAATACCTTCAGGAATGAGGGGAGAAGAGTTCGCGAGAGCGGATATATCAGGAAGACCATCGACAAGGAATTTTACCTGAGTGGTGGCTATTACGATGATGAAACGGAGACTTATATGCTGAATGGTGAGCAGGCCAATATGAACGACTGGACCTTTTATGATGTGCCTACGGGTGGTCGTGAGGGTTTTGGTTGGGTAAGGACCCCGAACCGGTATGATGCAGAAGATGTTCAGCTGGGGAATGCTGAGCGATCCCTTTACTATGAACTGGCACTCAGGTACGACAGGTCATTTGCAAAGCATAATGTCACCGCCCTTGCCATATTCAACAGGTTCCAGTCGGAGCGTGGCAGCAACTGGCCCCAGAAGAGAGAAGACTGGGTGGGAAGGATCACTTACGACTACAATCAAAGATACTTCCTCGAAGTGAATGGTTCCTATAACGGTTCTGAAAAATTCGGGCCGGAATACAGGTTTGACTTTTTCCCATCCGTTGCAGGTGGTTGGCTGCTATCCAATGAAAAGTTTATCTCTGATAACCTGGATTGGCTCGATCTGTTCAAGATCCGTTATTCATACGGACTGGTGGGGAATGACAATGTCAGAACCGGAAGCCAGTGGCCACACCTGACCATCTGGGATACCTATTCGTTTGGTTACAGCGGCGACACCTATTACGGATATCCGAGTACCTATGACGAATATCCCATGTACGATGAGGGCAACCCGGGTAATCCCAACCTGCGATGGGAGAAAGCAAGAAAGCAAAACCTTGGATTCGAGATCGGGGTATTCAACAACCGCTTTACCATGTCGGCTGATTTCTTCAATGAATACAGGTGGGACATGCTGATCGGTGCGAGCGAGCGGGAGAATACTGTTCCCCCTATTTTCGGGAAGCCGGCCCCTCCTGCCAACATTGGAGAGGCAAAATCGCGGGGTGCGGAGCTCGAAGCTACTTTACGCAGTTCTCTCAGGGATAAATTCAATTTCTGGGTAAGCGGATTCTGGAGCGTGGCCAGGAGCGAGGTGTTGTATAAGGAATCAACAGAGTTGACCCTTCCTCACCAAAAACCTGAGGGAAAACCAGTTGGGCAGACCTTTACAGGCTATTCAACCGGATTCATCGAGAGCTGGGATGACATGTACTGTGTCACCGGGGCCTCTGATGCTGCCAATAACGGCATGTTGCTACCGGGAGACATGGTGATGCTTGACTTCAACAGTGACGGGCTCTACAATGGCAGTGATGACAATGTCCCTTACGGCTATCCAACTTATCCCCAGAACAATTACGGGATATCAGCAGGAGCCACCTTTGAGGGATTTGACCTGTTGATCAGGTTCCTCGGTGCTTACAATGCAACCAGGCGGATC
>CAKZNC010000195.1 GCA_937129385.1 uncultured Bacteroidota bacterium | reverse complement strand
CCTCTACCTTGAAGAAGCTGTGATCATGGGCGACCGACAGATGGATGTAAGGCGAAAGGATCCCGGCCTCGAAAAGATATCGATAAAGTCGATAAAGGCTGTCCCAATGATGCTGGGTGAGCGCGATATCATAAAGGTTTCGGAAATGCTTCCCGGAATTGTAAGTGTCGGAGAGGGATCCTCCGGTCTGCATGTACGTGGTGGCAGCTCTGATCAAAATGCCTTTTACATCAATAAGATACCGGTATATAATACCTCACACCTGTTCGGTTTTTTTCCTGCTTTCAACTCCGACATCATCAAGGACTTTTCAATATATAAAGGTCATATTCCTGCAGAATATGGAGGCAGACTCTCTTCTGTTTTTAACATCACCACGCGACAGGGCAATAAAAATCAGTTCGGATTTCGGGGAGGTGTCAATCCAATCTCTGCAAATGTCACGGTGGAAGGTCCGATCGTCAAAGAGAAGAGCTCTGTATTATTGAGTGCAAGATCTTCACATTCAGACTGGATACTGTCGGTGATCAATGATCCGGTACTGCAATCCAGCAGAGCAAATTTCAATGATTTCTCCATATATACAGACCACCAGTCAGAAAATTCCGTGCTTTCCATGTTTCTTTACGCCAGCAATGACAGGTTTGACCTGGCCGATCTGAACCACTATCGATATAGCAACCGGGGAGGTGCGCTGAACTATCACCGGTTGTATAACAACCTCCTGAGAATGGATCTTTCTTTCATACTGTCTGGTTATGGGTTCAATACAACGGACAATCAGAATTCAACCACAGCATACAGCCATGCCTATCAGATTAATCATGGTGAAATACGTGCAGATTTCAAAAAAACCATCAGCGAGAAGAATGAATTGGCATTTGGGTTTTCCGGCATACATTTCATCCTCGACAGGGGAAAGGTGGTTCCATACAAAGAACAATCACTAAGGAGGGAAATCGACCTCGGTAGAGAACGTGGTATCGAATCTGCAGTATACCTGTCTGATAAATTTGACATTGGTTCGAGGTTAACCATTGATATGGGCATTCGATATGCGCTGTTTGCACCCCTGGGCAGCAAAACAGTATACACATATATGCCCGATTTGCCGTGGCAATTCGAAAATATCGAAGACACCCTGAATTTCCGTGCCGGGCAGCCGATCAAATGGTATCATTCGCCTGAGATGAGAATGGCTGCAAATTTTAAGACCGACATAAATGGAAGTATCAAAATCTCATTTAACCAGATGAGCCAAAACCTATTTATGCTGAACAATACCATCGCCATTGCTCCAAATACACAATGGAAACTGGCCGACTATCACCTCGCACCTTCAAGGAGTAACCAGTACTCAGCGGGGATATTCAGAAATATCCTGAACGGATCCGTCGAATCATCCATCGAATTCTACTTCAGGACTACAGCCGATTATACCGAATTTAAAGATGGTGCTGATTTTATTGATAATCAACTGATTGAGACGGCAGTTCTCCAGGGCGATCATTTTTCATACGGGGCTGAATTTATGTTGAAGAAAAACCGGGGAAGATTCAATGGCTGGCTTGCTTATACTTATTCAAGATCGTTTGTTGAAATTACCGGGGATCATCCGTGGGAAGAGATAAATAATGGTAAACGGTATCCGTCAAACTATGATATCCCTCATGTAATGAACAGCGTACTGAATTATCAGCTTTCAAAACGTTTTACCATCTCAGGTGTAATCACTTACCAGACAGGTAAACCAGTCACATATCCGGTCTCTGTCTATTATATAGATGAGATACCGGTAGTTGATTATTACGAGCGGAACAAATACCGGATGCCTTACTATTTCAGAACCGATCTCTCCCTGACAATTGAGGGCAATTTGAAGAAGAATAAATTCGTTCACAGCTCATGGATGTTTAGTATCTATAATGTGACCGGAAGAAAAAATGCTTATTCTGTATTTTTCATTTCAGAAGAAGGACGGATGAAAAGTTTCAAATATTCAGTTGTGGGTGTTCCATTTTTTACGGTGACATGGCTCTTTAAATTCGGGAATTATGCGACGCAATAGGCTGCTGTATCTGATATTGATCCCGCTCATCGGGTTCCAGGCCTGTATCGAGGAATATCAGCCTGAAATCGACAAGGATGATATCGGGCTGTATGTAGTGGAAGGAAAGGTGCTTAGTACAGGCGGGATGCAAACTGTCAGGATTTCAATATCAACTTCAGTATACAATCCCTCTCTCCTGCCGGTAAACGGCTGTAGCGTTAATGTTGTGGATGATGAAGGAAACAATTATATAGCAGGTAATGCAGACGAGGGTGTCTACCAGTTCCAGGTTCCTCAAATGAACCTGGACCCCGGATGTGCATTTAAACTCGAGATCATCACTCCGGAAGGGGAGTTGATTGAATCGGCATGGGATACCATACAACCCAATACTGAAATTGATTCTGTCTTCTATCGAATCGAAGAATTTTACAGCGAAGAAGAGCTCACCTACATCCCTGGAATACAGTTTTATGTAGATTTTAACGGGAAGGATACACACTCAAAATATATCAAGTTCGAGGTTGAGGAAACCTGGAAATACGAATCTGCCTACCCCCTCCGCTGGACCTATTACAACAGGGTACTGACAACTTATGATCCCCCGGATTACTCGAAGTTTACATGCTGGAAAACCAGGTTTTCGCCTTCTATCTTCACATTTTCCACAATGCATCTTGACGAGAACAGGTACAAAGACTTTCCTTTGCACCATGTAATGAATAATTCAATCAAACTATTAAAGGGGTATAGCCTGCTTTTCAGGCAGCTGGTAATTTCAGAAGATGCCTTTCTCTACTACGAGAAAATCAAGGACAACATTGTTGAGACCGGGGGGCTGTACGAAAGTCAACCTCAACAGATTGAAGGAAACCTAAAGAATTTAACCAACCCGGAAAATCGCGTTCTTGGTTATTTCCTGGCTGCAGGTGCTTCCGACAAAAGAGTTTTCATTGATGAAATTGAAGGACTGGAACTGGATCCGCCGGACCTTTGTTCCCCGGTTCCGGTTTCACTTGGCTTTTTAAGATATACGGTGACACCACTGTATTTGTGGATGGAAGGTGGAACTTCGCAATTGCATGAAACCTGTGTTGATTGCACAAAACGTGGAGGAGAAACTACGAAACCGACATTCTGGCCGGACGAAAACTAAGTATTATACAGAGATGAAGCATACACTGCATATTGTTATTATATTCATCCTGGCCCACCTGAGCTCACCCGTGGGTGCAGAAACCGAAATTAGAATCTTTCTGTTTACCGACAGGCAGGTGTATATTACTGGTGAAGCAATCGCATTCAATTGTACGATGCATAAGGAGTCCCAGAAATACCAGGTCGGCGATAAGCTCCTGTTCCTCGAACTATACAGTTCGGGCAATGAACAGATAGCTGCGCACAAATTATTGGCTGTCAATGGTCAATTCAATGGATACATTGACATACCGGAAGAATTGAAAACCGGATATTATTACCTGATCGCTTCTGTGAGTTGTCCGGGCCCGGGCGGGATTGTTCGTTCAGTCGCAAAACCGATACTTGTTTTTAATCCTTACAACAGTGAAGTATTAAACGGGAATACGGCTTTGGTTGATACGATCGGCTATCGATCAGATACAATAGCAGCAGATGGTTCAGGCCTTGTGAATATCCAGCTGAATAGTGACAGTGTCAGTACCCGGCAGTCAGTACAGATAACCTTGCATGTAAAGGATTCTATGATTAGCAGGTTGCAACAGGGTATACTGACTGTAGCGCCTGCTGCACTGATGAATGGTCCGGGAAATGTATATTCAGGAACGGTTGAGAGACCCTCCAATGCTCAAAGTGGAGCTCCCGAATCATATGGAGTAATGCTTATCGGTAAGGTCACATCACCAAATGGAGTAAACAGACCGGTGGAGGTCAATATGACCATTCTTGACAAGCAAACAAGTGAATTCTATCCCAGGTATTCCGATTCTGCAGGTCATTTTTCGTTCATTATGCCAAGGTATTACGGTCGGCGAGACCTGTTTATAAGTGCCAACCCGAATGATCCAGAATTGGAATTATTGATAGACAATGATTTTCCACGTGCACATTTAAAACTGGAACCTCCTCCCCTGGAAATGAGCAATGCGCTGGAAAATGCCGTTCTTTTGCTGGCTGCAAACCTAAAAATTCAGCGCCATTTCTACCCGGGAATGATCACCGGGCTTGCGCTTGATACCGATTCTTCAGTCACTGCCTCAGTTCCGTTTTATGGAGAACCGGATGTAACAATCGACATCGATGAGTATATTGAAATGCAAACTCTGGCAGATTATTTTACTGAGCTCCTGGTACCTGTCAGGATTAAGAAAGTTGACGGAAAAAGAAATCTGATTGTTACAGGCGAAATATCACAGCTGAATATTTATCCACCACTTGTCATGGTGGACTATGTGCCGGTATATTCTGATGAAAATGTACTGGACCTGGATCCTCAGCGGATCAAAAAAGTTGACATTGTTAGCAGTTTGTATGTACGGGGGGATATCATCTATGGGGGGATCATCAATGTCATATCGAGGACGCATGATTTTGCCGGGATCAAACTGCCGGAAAAAGGATTGTTTATCGACTACCAGTTCCTGTCACAATCAGATGAACTCAGACTTACCGATGCTTATCAGGAGGAATTGCCGGATCCAAGGTCCACCCTCTACTGGAATGCAAATTTAAATCTCTCCGAAATGGATTCCCGGTCGATTACTTTTCAGGCGGGGGACAGCAGGGGTGAATATTTGATCCGACTGTCACTGGTGGATGCTGAGGGTGAATTAATCGAGTTAGAAAAGAAATTTACTATCTTTTGAATAGAGTAAAGTATATACAATCAGGCGTTTCACTTTCCCCAATTCACTC
>CAKZNC010000194.1 GCA_937129385.1 uncultured Bacteroidota bacterium | reverse complement strand
CGACCGAAGGGAGTGAGCTCATGAGGGCGTAGCCTGAACTAACCGAGGAGGAGGAACGACGACGAGCTCACGAACTCAGTGAGTAACCACATGCCGGTTCGATACTCCTCGACATGCAATGGAATATTATCTTTATTCCCTAGTCTTTCAAACATCCTATTGGAACAACCAAAACACCATCCGTGCGCCGATATGCAACCTGACCTGCTGTTAGCAACATAAGAAATGACGGTTGGTTCATTTTCTCAGCATCAACCTTTTTGCTTAGTTTAATCAGATTGGCCGCAGCTTTTTCAATTTGTATATTTCCCATTTTTACCTCAACTGGAGCCCATCGACCATCATTAAGTTTAATGATAAGGTCACATTCAAGTTCCGATTTATCACGATAATGAAATATTCCACTATCAATTACCTGAGAATATACCCTCAAATCGCGGGTGCATAATGATTCAAACAAGAAGCCAAATGTTTCGAAATCACGCAATATACCTTTTTCATTTGTGCGCA
Organism: uncultured Bacteroidota bacterium; assembly: GCA_937129385.1. GTDB lineage: Bacteria > Bacteroidota > Bacteroidia > Bacteroidales > M55B112. The sequence goes on along the minus strand of CAKZNC010000194.1, from coordinate 11,931 downwards.
AAGCTGCTGTTGCAATTGAAGGGTCAACAAATTGACGCTTGTTTGCTGTACGGATAGCCGTTTTTGAGCGAAGTGAAGGCTGCCAGGCAGGAATGTCCTCTATCACAAATAGTCGACGAAGTGCATTCAGATAAGTATTCAAAGTCTTATCAGTTATGGATGCCTGTTTCACCTGCATATCTTCCATGATCGTTTTTGAAGTTGCCATGGTAGAAATATTGCGAGCCAGCGATTGGAATAAAATTCTGACCCTTTCGGGATCCTTTTCAACACCATCAACATGCTGAACATCGAAATTAATGATAGCGTCAACATAGTTCATGGCTATACGAGAAGACTGTTTTCCGGATGTAACTGCAGCCGGCCAGCCTCCCCTGCATAAAGCATGAGCGATTTGCTCTATGGTCAAATTGCTTTTTGCAGCAATCTCTGTTTTCCCATCAAAAAGTTCTTTAAGAGATACACTACCATTCGATTCCTGAGATTCAAACAGACTCATTGGGCGCATTATCATACGGGCAATTCTACCAGTACCCGAATGAGATGTTAAATTATCTCTTGGTGTGGCCGAACCAGTAAGTATAAACTGGCCCATTAAACCTCGTTTATCCACGGCAAATCTTACAGCATCCTATATTACCGGAGCCATTTGCCATTCATCAAGAAGCAAAGGTGGTTCTCCTTCCAAAAGTAATGAAGGTTTTGTATCAGCCACGGCCAGATAACCAGGACCTTCATCAGGGTGCTGAAAATAGACTACACTATTGGAAAGTTTCAATGAAGATTGTGTCTTACCACACAATTTTGCACTTTCTACCAAAACCGCTCCTGTCGATTCAAGTAAAATCTTTAATAGTTTATCGCTGACACGAGGTAGGTAACTCAAGGAATTCATCAGTAGCTTTATATATCTCAAAGGTACTGATTTTTAATCAATTTGAAATATATTTCCGTGTTTTGGCGGCAGTTCATTCCGTGTTTTGGCTGTAGTTTATTCCGTGTTTTGCAGGATTTCAACTTCGTTAGACATGAATCAATCAATACACATGGTTTCGAAATCGACCCGCCAGATTAAATCTAAATCCCGCATAAAAGATCTGTAAAATAGTCCGGCTCTGTGTACAAAAAGGTAAAATCAGAACTCCACCTTATAGCTCACAGATGGAATAATGGGGAAATAGCTTAACTGGTAGAGTTTCATATATCCGTAACGTTCAATATCATATAATCCAAAATCCAGCCTGGGTTTATTATTGTAAAAATAGAAGTATGGATTTTCCCTGCTGTAAAGATTATATATTGAAAAAGTCCAGGTTTTATTCCTCCCTTTGCGTGTCTTGCTTTTCAGATATAAGGATACATCCAACCTATGATAATTCTCCATACGGGAACTATTCCGCTCTCCGTAGATCAGGATTTCATAGTCATAGCTTATTTCAGGGTAATTTGTATTTGAAATATATGTTCTCGCAATAGCCGGTGTATAGGGAAGACCCGATTGATACACCCAGAGTACGTTAAAAATAAGCTTTTTACTCAGCTTCCTGTGTAAATCAATGGTAAAGGTATGTGGTCTGTTAAAATCAAAAACATATTCATTCCCATCATTAATATTATCAAACTGGCGGTTTGCATGCGAATAAGCATAACTTAAAAACCCTGTAAATTTACCTTTATCCTTGCTAAGGAAAAGCTCTGCACCATAAGATTCCCCTGTTCCTCCAAACTCAAGTTTATTTTGCCATAACACATCTCCACGCAAGTTGGAAAAGCCTTCTTTGAAAGAAACCAGGTCTTCCATTTTCTTGTAATACAGATTGACCTCACTTGAAAACATTTGCTGAATAAACTGACCCTTCCATCCCAATGCATATTGATCCACTCTTGCTGGTTCCATTCCTTCCATGGTTGGGATCCATACTTCGTTGTTGAGAAAATTTCCAGATGAAAACACCATGTGAGAATACTGCGAACCTTTCATATAACTTACATTCAAAACTTGTGATTCGGGCAGTGAAAAAGAAATGTCGATTCTTGGTTCAAGGAATATATCTGAATAATTTGAGCTTAAATAATTTGTAATACGGATTCCAAAGTCAGCATGAAGCCAATTACTGGCAGAGATATTATTCTCAATATATATGGCCGATTCCAGCCCGTTGATAACTTCAGCATTACCATCAGGCAAAGACTCATTTTCACGGAATTTATTTGGAATAAACCGACGGAAAGAGGTGGACAGGCCTGCATCAATGTCATACCATCCATTTACCTGGTATCTCCAGTCTGATTTCAGACTTATATCAGAAACTGATGAACTGTAATTGCTGAAGTAGTCCATACTGTCAGTCGTCCTATCAGATTTAAAATAACGATCATCCCGCATTCGGTAGCGCGTATAAGAGAGGGTATTGTTAACACTGGATTTTGAATTGAGAATCCTCTTCCAGTGTGTCGAAAACATAATATTACCCCACTTATTTACAAAACCAGCTTCCTCCTCCCGATCGAATAAGCGTACAGACCAGGCATCATCGCCCAGGTACATATTTGCCTGCAGACTGTTTTTTGAATCGGGTCTCCATGTAATCTTACCATTCACATCATAAAACCCATACATCACCAGGTAGTCTTCACCTTGTACCAGGCTGGCTAAACCCAAGAGTGCTTCTATGAAAGTTTTTCGGCCAGAAAGGAGGTAGGTAATATTGTCGTTTATTGGCCCCTCAACCGTCAGGTGTGCACCAAGTACTCCTATTCCTGCTGATCCGTCAAACTCTTTTGTATTACCTTCCCGCATGGTGATATCTACCACTGAGGATAGTTTTCCTCCATATTTTGCAGGAAACCCTCCTTTTAAAATCCTGACATCATTGATTACTTCGGGGTTAAATACGGATATAAATCCTCCCAGGTGATTCACGTAAAAGAGGGATACATTGTCTATTAAAAAAAGATTTTGATCCGGGCTACCACCCCTGACAAGCAAATTACTGGATCCTTCATTTTGTGATTGTACCCCGGGCAATAACTGCAGTGTTTTAAGTACATCCGGTTCTCCGCCGATAGAGGGAATATATTTAAGCTGTTCGTTTGAGAGCGTGGACTGATTAAATGTAAGTTTTCTTCTCGCAATTACCCGAACTTCTTCAAGACTGGATCCTGATTTAAGTGATACAATTAAGATAGTATCTTTTGTCGAGGAGAGAGAGATTTTTCCGGCAGTATAGCCAACATAGGTAATCCATAGGCTATCGATCTCTTCATTCAGCGCCATGCTGAAATAACCGTTATTATCAGTTGAAGTGCCGTGGAGACTTTCCGGATCGAATACATTGGCACCAATTAATACCTCACCCGACTCTTTGTCTCTGACTGTACCGGAAATGTGAATCTGAGCATTGACGAGCTGTGCAAATGATAATAACAGGATATATAAAATATTTCTGATGACTGTCATCATTCTATTTTGAAAATTCAATTATCTCTTCCTCGACAAAAACAGAATCAAAAGTACTGGCGTATGAAGCAAGTATTCCCAGTCCATTCTGAACATTTGAATAGATGGGATATACAGATTTTGTCCCCTCAATAAAATCTGAATACCGTGAATGTTTATAGAAATACAATGACTTTTTAAACTTATAGTATTCTTTACTTATATGCCTTAATTCCACAATCAATGTATGCTCTCTTATCGTTTGATACCTTGTGCCGCCCGAAGACCCAAAGCTATAATCAAATCCATATATCAAATCCATATATACAGACTCTTCCTCTATGAGCTCGTCACTGAAAACCAGGCTTTCGGTGGTAAAGGGTTCAAATCCTTCATTTAGTAGTATCCTATTATGATCGTTAAAAGCAGGAGCGGGAAACCTATAATCCTCCATTCTTTTGTAAACGATAATCTCGTAATAGTCCTTCGTTTGCAGATTGTCTTGAAAGACCAACTCTACCCCGGTCATATAATATCCGTCTTCATTTAACTTTGCAGTATTGGTTTGACCCAGGATTGAAATTTCACATGAACCAGGAACAGAATCGGACGCATGCAGTTCAGGATACCCATCAATCTGAACTGAAACATGATATGGAGATCCAGATATTACCAGGTTATTTGATTTATAAAGTCCGTTGCCCTGGTCGTCAAGTAAAAAACTTCCAGAAACCCCTTGAACCATCTGAACACTGGCGTTTTCAAGAAGAGTAAGATCAAAGGAACCAATCTTTTCAGCTAAAGAAAGTTGCAGCCCCAGGCTATCTCCAGCAACAAGAATACAATTTAATGAAGGTTTTACTTCATAATCCGGAAAATCATCCGTAACAAGCTGAACACAAGAGCATAGCGTAATCAGAGAAAGTGATATGAATTTTCGCATTGATGGGGTCTTAATGAAAATCCTACTAAAGATAAAAAACTCATATCATTATTCAAGCTCCCGTAAGGTAAGGATTTGACTTAGCCTTCCATATCAAATCCAAATTATATAGAGAATGGTACGAAAATAATACATCAGGATGGGGATACAAAAACAGAGTGAGAGTGAAGTTTGAGAGTGAGGAGCGTACCGGCAGGAAGGCCGGAGATTAAAGAGCCTGCCCAACTGGCAACTGAAGGTCGATGACTGAAGACTGAATATTATTCCTTTCTTCCCAACTATTCCACTATATTTGCACTTCAGTATCAATCCCGTAGGACAATCACATGTCGAATAACGATAAACAGGTAAAGATCGATCTCCGCTATCTGGAAATGGCGCGGATCTGGGCTACGAACTCTTACTGCAAACGACGCCAGGTGGGTGCTTTGCTTGTAAAGGACAAGATGATCATTTCCGACGGGTATAACGGGACACCCTCGGGTTTCGAGAATAAGTGTGAAGATGAGAATAATAGCACCAAGCCATACGTTCTTCATGCAGAGGCAAATGCCATCACAAAAGTCGCCAAATCCAACAACAGTAGCGAAGGTTCTACGTTATATATTACCACGTCACCCTGTATCGAATGTGCCAAGCTGATCATACAGGCAGGCATCTCCAGGGTTGTCTTTTCGGAGAAATACAGGATCACTGACGGACTTGACCTGCTGGAACGGGCAGGCATTGAATTAATACATATTTCGGAGCGCATCAATGAAGTCATTTAAAAGAGATAAACTGATCATATACGGGCCCATCGTCGTTGCCCTTGTACTAATTGTGGGAATCCTCCTGGGGAACATCTTCACCCAGATGAAGCTGAGGTCCATCATCACCAGCGAGATATCGAAACAGTCGGCAAGCAGCCGTTTTGGAGTAGGGTCGGTGCACGGACTGAACCTTGCGCCGCGGAACGACAAGATCAACAAGGCATTGTATTATGTACTGAATGATTATGTAGATTCAGTGCCGGTCGGGGAGATCAACGAGGATGTCATCCCGTCGATCCTCAAGAACCTTGATCCCCATTCGGTTTATATTCCTGCAAAGGATTTCAGCAAATACAACGAACCTCTCACCGGTAACTTCAGTGGCATCGGGGTGCTCTTCAATATGAATGAAGATACTGTTGCCATTATTCGTCCCATCACAAACGGACCATCAGAACTTGTTGGCATCCTACCGGGTGACCGGATCGTGGAAGTCGAGGGAACCGTGGTGGCCGGTGTTGAAATGGACAGTGACGAGATCGTATCGATGCTGAAAGGCGAAAAAGGCACCCCGGTAAAGATCAAGGTCAAGCGCTGGGGAGAACCCGAACTGATCGAATTTGAGATCATCAGGGACGATATTCCGATCTACAGTGTGGATGTACATTACATGGTGACTGCTGACATCGGGTATGTGAAGATCAGTAATTTTGCCCAGACCACCTACCGGGAGTTCCTTACGGCCGTTGAGGAGCTGAAGTCAGAGGGCATGAAGAAGATCATCGTCGACCTCCGCTCCAATGGCGGTGGGATCATGGATGCGGCCATCGGTATTGCCGACCAGTTCCTGGAAGAGGGAAGACTCGTTGTTTATACCCAGGGGAGATCCCGGCCCAGGAAGAATGATTATTCCACATCCAAAGGAATGCTCAAAAAAGACGACGTGGTGATCCTCATCGATGAGTTTTCGGCCAGTGCAAGTGAGATCCTGGCAGGTGCCATCCAGGACAATGACCGCGGACTGATCGTCGGACGCCGTTCTTTCGGTAAAGGTCTGGTTCAGGAGCAGATGAATTTCGCTGATGGGTCAGCTATCAGGCTGACAGTGGCCAAATATTATACCCCCACCGGGAGAAGTATACAGAAGCCTTATGACGAGGGGCTGGAGGAATATTACAATGATCTGTCGAACCGCTACATGCATGGAGAATTTGCAAATGCCGATTCGATCAATTTCAGTGATTCGCTCAAATATGTGACCCCTGGTGGCAAGACCGTATACGGGGGAGGTGGAATCATGCCGGATATCTTCGTCCCGGTGGACACGACGTACTATTCAGCATACCTGAACCGCATTACCAACCTTGGGCTGAGCCACAGGTTTGCATTCCAGTATACAGATTTTTACAGGGATGACCTTGAGAAGCTAACTACTGTAGATGAGATCCAGGCCTATCTTGATGACGTGGAGCTGAAACGTGATTTCCTGGAATTTGCAGAGGAGAAGGGGGTGAAATACAACCCGGAACAATTCAGCATTTCCGAAGAATTTATCATGACGCAGATCCGCGCCTACATTGCACGGAACATAATCGACAACAAGGGCTACTACCCGGTCGTGAGGAGGTTGGACCAGGCACTTCAGGTTGCAATTGACACATTATCTGCGATTTAATCCATTAATTTCCTGTATTCCTGTGCCGACCAGGGAGGTCGATTAAACCTTTTGCACCATTGCCACTCAAAGAGGCAAATGATTGTTTAATTAATACACAAGAAAATGAAATCAATAACAAAAACAGGAATACTGGCATTGTTCATCTCATCGGTGATGCTGGTATCGTCATTTGCACAACCGCGTAGCGGAAGAGGTGCCGGTCAGGGGCAACAGTGGAACCAGGATCGCCAGGCAAGAGGCGGGATTGAAAATGTCCTGACCGATCTGACGGATGATCAGAAATCTGCACTTGAGGAGCTGAGAACCAAGCACTACAAGCAGATGAAGGAGTTCAGAAACAAGATGGGTGAGATTAATGCGAAGCAGCGCACGATCATGTCGGCTTATGAAATTGACGAGAAGGCGGCAGCAAAGCTTGTCGACGAAAAGAGTGCGTTGATGAACCAGCAGATGAAGGCACGTACTGCGCACAAGGCAGCTGTGAACAAGATCCTCACCGAGGAGCAGGTCCTTCAACTGGAACAACATCGGAACCACCGGCAGATGGCTGGCCGGAAAATGCGGGGACACCGCGGGGGCGGACAGTTTTACCCGGGTTGTGGACATGGTGCCAGGCCTTACCGGGGTAAATAACCCAAAGATCAGATAAAAAATCAGGTCAGCTCACCTCACAAGGGTGGGCTGATTTTTTTTACAAAGAATCCAGGAAATTCATGATCCCTGAGAAGACGCAATCCGGCTCCTCCAGGAACCCCATATGACCTGATTTTTCGAGTACGAGAAAGGATGCTGATGGAGAAATAGCTGTCATCTTCTGGAATACGGGTTCGCCAATGTAATTATCAAGTTTCCCGTATACAACGAGCGCCCGTGGATCGTTTTTCGCCAGTAGTCCGGAATGGTCATTTCGTCTTTTCATCCCCTGCAGAAGGGCAATGATCCCTTCATCGGAACTGTCTGCTGCGATCTTTTTAGCACGTTCGGTTTCTGATTTCAGCCTTTCTATATTCTGATCTGCAAAAGCCTTGGGGATATTGGTATGGATGATCTGCATTTTCTTGCCACACAACACGAGGCTGATCTCCCGGTCCCGGTTTTTTTTCTTCTCATCGTTGTCGGCAAAACAGGTAGAGTGAAACAGGCAGTATCCCCTTGTCCTGTCCGGAAATATGTTTGCAAACTCAAGGGTAATGTATCCGCCCATGGAATGTCCAAAAATCACGACTTTAGCGATCTCCTCGGCATCGAGCACCGCACCTGCCACCCGGGCCATTTCACTCATCTCGTGCACCGGTCCGATGATCCCTGACTTTCCATGGCCTGGTGTGTCCATGCAGATGACCGTGTGTGTTCCGCTGAAGCGGTCTGTAAATCCACCCCATATTTCCAGGGATTCCAGGTAACCATGCAGGAACAGAAGTGCCGGACCCTCACCCTTGATCGTGTAGTGAACAGGGATTCCCTGGTAATCAATTGTTTTATCCATTGTAAAAAATTTTCAAAGTAAATATAAGCAGAGATCTCCGCGCATGTCAAGAATGTGATCCGGGGATTACATGATTTAGAGTGAAGATAAATTAGCTGGCTATTTGATCTCTTTACCGATGCATCAATTCTTCAATCTCTGCAGGGTCGATCGGGATACCGGCAGAAAGATTTTCTGCTCCGTTGGCAGTGATCAGCATATCATTTTCAAGCCTGATTCCGATCCCTTCTTCCTTACAATAGAGGCCGGGTTCACAACTGAGGACCATACCGGGTGCAAATTTCATCTCGTGATCGAACGGATCATGCACATCCAGGCCGATAGAATGTGAGGTTCCGTGCCAGTAGTACTCCTTCCAGAGCGGTGTTTTGCCCCTGTTGTCCCTGGCATCCTGCATGGAATAGAGACCCAATTTTATGTGTTCCTCTTCGAACAGGGCCCCAACCTCGGCATGAAAATCCTGCATGAGCTTGCCCGGCACCATCAGTTTCATAGCCTTGTTCAATACCCTGTGACAAGCATTATAGAGTTCGAGTTGCCGTTTTGTAAACTTACCATTTACCGGGATGGTCCTCGAAATATCCCCGGCATAATATTCCCAGTCGGCGCCAAAATCCATCAGCACCATACTCCCCTTTTCACAAATTCCCCTGCTCCCCGTGTAGTGGAGGATCAAAGCATTTTGTCCTGAAGCGATGATGGGTTCAAAAGCAAGGTCGTTGCATCCGGACTTGTATATTTCCGAAATGATCCCTGCTGCAATTTCATACTCCCTCACCCCGGGTTGCATGATGCTGAGGCTCTGTATGAATGCTTTCCCGGTAGCTTCAATTGCCCTGCGTATCATCTCGACCTCTTCGTATTCCTTAAACATCCTGATCCTGGTCATCAGTGGGGAGATGAGATGCTCCTGGAGTCTGGCCGTCTCATTTTCAAGGGATCTCCTGATCTCAGCTTCATTTGATATTGATTCAGGATCATCTCCGGGGCGAGGAGTACCGAAATATACATGACTACTGTTTTCGAATAGCTCCCGTAAATCTTTCAGTAGGGTGGTATGTACCCTTACATCTATGATTCCCGAATTTGCACCGGCGTCTTCCTGTGATATCTGCGGACCCTCCCACCTGGTCTTTACGGGATCCTCTTCAGGAAGATAAAGTATCTCCTTGTACTGGTCGCTGTAACTACCCCGCCAGATCACCAGGACGGTCATCTCCTCACGGATTCCTGAGAGATAATAAAGGTCAGATGATTGCCTGAACGGAAAATGCTGGTCTCCGTTCCTGTGCATTTTCCTGTTGGATGCGATCACAACAACAGAACCGGGCAGCATCAGCTCCTGTAATTTAGAACGACTCTTAATAAAAAACGAGGCGGGCAAATGGTCCATAAACTCGATTATGATTAATTGATTACCTGCCCCTTACACAGTCACTCCGGAAATATGATATGCGCAATAGCATAATGAACGGGCTAAATAAATCTCTATATTTGTTTTGAACGAAATCTGATCTCTCGATGCAAGTTAACTAACTTCTTTTAATCTGTTGATTATGTCCAGTATTTTCACTTCTTCCATCGGTAAAAAGCTCCTGATGTCGCTGGCAGGACTATTCCTGATTACATTCCTCCTGGTTCATCTCGGGATAAATTTATTGGTCATCCTCAATGATGACCCCATGGTCTTTAACAAGGCGGCACACTTCATGGGCACGAACAAGCTGATCAAAGTCTTCGAGATCATACTTTTTGCAGGATTCCTGCTGCACATCATCTATGCGTTGATCCTGCAGGTGCAGAACTGGCTGGCCAGGCCGCACCGGTATTCCAAAATGACCCGTTCAGAGACATCAGCGTTTTCGAGATGGATGATCCATACAGCTGTGATCGTATTGACGTTCCTGGTCATCCACCTGGTCGATTTCTACTTCAAGGCCAAATTCGGACATGTTGGGTCCACCCCGGAACCGGGTGTTCATGATCTTGCCACCCTGATCCTCGAAAAATTTGAGATTCCCGGGTATGTGATCTTCTACATTGCCGCCTTCATATTCCTTGGCTTCCACCTGATCCACGGGTTTCAGTCGGCTTTCAAGACCCTGGGCATCAACAATAAGAGTTATACACCCATCATCCAGGTACTGAGTATCCTGTACACCGTGATCGTGGTGGGAGGCTTCACAGCAATACCATTAGTGATCTATTTCCAATAATCCTGTTAACGTTTCTACTCATGACGAAATTAGATTCAAAAATTCCGGATGGTCCACTTGACAAAAAGTGGTCACAATACAAAGCCTCACAGAATCTTGTCAACCCGGCCAACAAGCGGAAATTAGACATTATTGTTGTCGGCACAGGTCTTGCAGGTGCATCTGCAGCGGCATCGCTTGCAGAGATGGGATTCAAGGTGAAATCATTCTGTTACCAGGACAGTCCGCGCAGGGCGCACAGTATTGCAGCCCAGGGAGGGATCAATGCCGCTAAAAATTATCCAAACGACGGAGACAGCATTTACAGGTTGTTCTATGACACCATCAAGGGTGGTGATTACCGTTCCAGGGAGGCCAATGTATACCGACTGGCGGAAGTCAGCAACAACATCATTGATCAGTGTGTGGCGCAGGGTGTACCTTTCGCCCGGGAGTATGGCGGAACGCTTTCGAACCGCTCCTTTGGCGGCGCACTTGTCTCCCGGACATTTTATGCCAGGGGACAGACCGGTCAGCAGCTTTTACTGGGTGCGTACCAGGCACAGAGCCGACAGGTAAAACTTGGCAATATTGAAATGTATCCGCGCATGGAGATGATGAACCTGGTGATGGTCGATGGGAAAGCCAGGGGGATCATTGCAAGGGATGTGATCACCGGGAAGATGAAAAGATTCAGCGCACATGCCGTTGTGCTGGCTACAGGTGGATACGGGAATGTATTCTTTCTTTCTACAATGGCAATGGGGGCCAATGTAAGTGCCGCATGGCAATCCTATAAGAAAGGAGCAGCTTTCGGGAACCCGTGCTATGTCCAGATCCATCCCACCTGCATCCCGGTGCACGGAGAGTCACAGTCAAAACTCACACTGATGAGTGAGAGTCTGCGCAACGATGGCCGCATCTGGGTCCCCAAACACAAGGAGGATGCCGAACGGATCCGTAAAGGGGAGATCACGCCACAGGATCTTCCCGAAGAGGGCCGGGATTACTACCTGGAAAGAAGATACCCGGCGTTTGGAAATCTCGTCCCCAGGGATGTTGCTTCCAGGGCTGCCAAGGAGCGGTGTGATGCAGGATTTGGAGTGGGTACCGGTCTGGCAGTCTACCTGGATTTCAAGGATGCGATCGAACGATTGGGGAAAGATACCATTGAAGCCAAGTACGGTAACCTTTTCCAGATGTATGAAAAGATCACGGACGACAATCCATATGAAACCCCTATGATGATCTATCCCGCCATCCACTATTCCATGGGCGGACTCTGGGTCGATTATGAATTGCAGACGACGATACCCGGACTATTTGCCACGGGGGAATCCAATTTCTCAGATCACGGGGCCAATCGTCTCGGGGCTTCTGCATTGATGCAGGGACTTGCTGATGGATATTTCGTGCTGCCCTATACCATTCAGAACTA
>CAKZNC010000193.1 GCA_937129385.1 uncultured Bacteroidota bacterium | reverse complement strand
AAAATCGACCAGGAAGCGCTGGAACTATACAAAAGCGACCCGGTTGAGGCGAATAAATTCCTGACCAATTATGTCCAGGCTAATATGAACGAAGTGCTGGAGATGTACAACCGGCTGCATGATGAACTGATTGTGAAGTATTCCAATAGTCGGTAGTACAGGATGCAGACCGCCTACTGCCGACTGCTGGCTGCGGACTGGTATACTCTCACATAATCCACCAGGTATTCTAACGGCAATTTACGCACATCAACACCTTCGCGTCCGCCCCAACCACCGCCGTAGGCGAGGTTGATCAATAAGTAGTGGGGCTCATCAAAAGGCCAGGTGGCCGGATCGTCCATCATATCGTTCTCGTAGGTAAAATAGAGCGAATCATCGTAGTAGAAATCAATTTTTTCATCCGACCAGTTCATGGAATAGACATGGAAGTCTTCCCACGGCGCCTCCACCTCGATGCTATTGCCCTTGTTGGTGCCTTTCACATGGTTGTATGCCTTTGTATGAATATTCGCATGGATCTTTTCCGGATCATACCCTACATGTTCCATTATATCCAACTCACCGCACGCCGGCCAACCAACTTCGCTCTTATTGATCCCCAGCATCCAGATCGCGGGCCAGGTGCCCAGGGATGAAGGGATCTTTGCCCGTACCTCTACCCTGCCATATTTAATATGTTTCTTGCCGAAAGTGTTGATGGATGCCGAAGTAATGGTGCTGTCATCCTCCATTCGGCAGGTGATTACACACATTCCGTCCCTTACCTCCACATTATCTGCTTCTTTCGTGTACTTCTGAAGCTCTTTGTTCCGGATATACCCGGTTTCATATCCCCAGGTCGAATCTGCCGGTGCCCCGGAATATTCAAATTCATCGGCCCAGACCAGTTTCCATTCCGATTTGTTACTATTGTTACACTGAACCAATAGGAGAGCTAACAAGGTAAAAACTACAAGCCTTTTGATCATGATAGGTTTGGTTTGGTTAAGGTTATTATATTTTCAATTTGCCAAATGTATAATAATTCACAGTGCGTAATTCGGAGCGCGAAGTGTTCATAATCCTCACTTCTACATGCTAATTTCACTCCTCGTCTTCCATCTTCGCATCCACTCTCCGCTGCTCAAGATCTGCCTCGATCGTCTCCAGCTTCTTATGGTCCAGGTCATAAAAGAACAACAATACCGTTCCGATCAATGCTATTCCCGCTGGGATCCAGCTAAGAACCAGCCTGATCCCAAACAGCGACTCTGCACTTTGTACCATTTTTGCCTCGTACCCGAAACCGGCAAGTACCCACATGGCGATCGCGCCGCCGAATGCCACCCCCATCTTCTGCGCAAAGGTAGAGGTTGAATAGACAAGTGCCGTGGCACGACGGCCCGTTTTCCATTCAGAATAATCCGCCGCATCAGCAAGCATAGAGAAGATCAGGGGGATGCCCGGACCTGAGGCCAGGGAGAAGATGATCTGCAATGCAAAGATCAGCACAATATTCTCCGGACGCGCGAAGAAAAATCCGATGGATGTAAGAATGATCACAATATTGGCCAGGATGAATAGCCTGATCTTCCCGAACTTCTGGGACAGGTAGGTTGTCGGCAACACGCCAATGGCAACCGCAATCGTCCCACTTACCATAAATGCTGCTGCCAGCTTCTTGCTCCCGACGAAGTATTCAAAATAGTACATGATGGCTCCGGAGCGGACCACAATATAAATAAGGGTCATCAATGATACACCTACCAGGATCCACCATGGTTTGTTTTTTCCCAGATCGGCAAAATCCTGCCTGATCTTGTTTCTTTCTGAAGAGATGGGTTTTACTCGCTCACGCGTTGTGATGAAAACAACGAAAAGCGCAACGACACTCAGGGCGGCGATGATCATCATTGTATACTTGTAGCCCAGCGCGTCATTGCCTCCACCCAGTTTATCAACCATGTTTACCCCCATGTATTGCACCAGCATGGTGGCGCCATAGGCAAATACAAGTTTAAAGCTTGACAGACTGGTCCGCTCCTTTGGATTTGAGGATACAACACCTATCAGCGAATTATAAGGGATCATGATGATCGTGTAGAAGATCAGGACCATAAAATGTGTCCCGTATGCATACAATAACTTCAGGTTTCCTTCGATCGCAGGTGTTGAAAACATCAGAACGAAAGCGACGGCAATGGGTATTCCGAACCAGATCAGGTAGGGCCTGTATTTCCCCCAACGAGTGTTGGTCCGGTCGGCAATGATCCCCATGATCGGATCATTCAGCGCATCGAAGAATTTAACGATCAGGAACAGGGATGCAACCTGTCCGGGTGTGATGCCAAATGTATCGGTATAAAATACCGGGAGAAAGAAGATGATGCCCTGCCACAGCGAGCTTGCGGCAAATTCTCCGAAGCTGTATCCCAGCTTCTCTTTGAGAGAGATTTGATTCATTCGGTTGTCAGTTAGTTTACAATGCTAAACATAGAAAAAAAAATCCCCTTTTATTGCATGGATCCTGATAAATTTGAATCAGTATTTGCCCCGTACTATTTCACCCGGTCCAGCAGCACGCGTGCCCAAAGGTTGCTGACGTCCAGCTGCACGGCCTGTTCCAGCTCAGCAAGCGCTTTCTGCCGGTTATCGAGACCAGCATAGCCGAGTCCGGCCTCAAGGTGGGCCTGCGATTGCCTGGCTGAAAGGCTCTCCTTCTCACCAAATTTGGCAAATACATCTGCATCGACCTCCTCCTGGAGTTTCTTTTCCCCCCATTCGATCAGCTTCCTGAAAACCTGTTCAGCCTTTTTCTTCTCACCCAGCTCAAGAAGTGCCAGCCCCCTGTAATACTGGAAAGGTGAAGCCATGGCCTCTTCTGCAGCACATTTTTCAAAATAGTGACGCGCATCCTTATTATTACCCATGGCTTGATGAGCGCGTGCAGCATAGTAATAGATCTGCGGTACGCGGTGGTCCCTGATGCTCCTCCCCACCTGCTGATTATCGGGAAAGGTGTTGGCAAGCAGGAACTGGTCAAGCGCCTGTTGGTATTTTCCCTGGTCCATAGAAGATAACCCCAGCAAGAGGTGCGCATTCACATTGATGTCCCTGATCTTCATGTCCCCCTCGCGAATATGGAAATGATGCTCCGAAAGGTATTGAACCGCTTTTTCGTATCCACCGGTCAGGTTCAATACCATGATCTCCCTTAACAATGCATCATTTCGCCTGGCAACCACAGCATGGTTCGGCTCCAGTTGCTTCAGCCGGACTGCAGGTGGTGTACCATTCAGTTCGTACAACCTGTCGAGCTCATAATAATAGACCGGGTCCTGGTTGTTCAGACGAATTGCCTCCTCATAGCTGTCAATTGCCTTTTTAAAACTGTTTTCTGAATGATACCAGGCCCATCCCAGGTTTCTGTGCGCAATGGCCAGGGTCCCGTCCACTTCAACAGACTTCTGCCAGAAAGCAATTGCCTTCACAGGCTGATGATCGTAATACAGGTTGCCGAGGTAGTAATATGCTTTTGGATCCCCTGGCAGGTAGGTTGTCGCTGTTTCAAGGACATCAATGGATTCACGTCTGTACGGGAAGCAGTAGTCTGTAGACATTTCAGAGCCGGCCTGGTAATGAACGACAGCTTCTGCCTTGCTTCCTGCCAGGTGATACAGGTATCCAAGGTAATATTCCACCATTGGATCCGGGTTCTCTTCGGTGTTCTCAAGATAATGGTTCAGCAGATCAATGGCTTCATCGTACATCCCGGCATTCAAATAAAAGGTGGCTGCCTCTAAAAAGTATTCGTGGTCTCCCCGGGTGATGGTCAATACTTTGGATCGATGATCTTCACCAGTCTTTCCAGACAAATATAACTCATTCATTGCCAGAAAATCAAGCGGATCTGTCTCAAGTACTTTTTTGGCAATATTGCGCGCAATCTCACTATTCCCCATCTTCCGGTACAGGGCTGCCTGCAACACGCTTGCACTGTTGTTCTGACGGTTGGTCTTAAGTGAGTTTTCCACCTGTTCAAGCGCCAGGGCATACGCTCCCCTTGTACAGCTGATCTGTGCAAGCATGTAATATGCGGGAGCATGGAAGGCATAATCCCATGAGGCCCTGTACAGGGTGTCCGTGGCGGCATCATCTTCCCCCATGTGTTTCAACACCTGGCCGAGTCCGTACAATGCCTCACCGTCAGCCGGACGGGTATAGTCTTTTGTAAGTCGCTGAATGGCTGTTCGGTAAAACGACATTGCCTCCTCGAACCGGAAATCCAACCTGGCTTTGTTGCCGAGATGTGTATTGACTGCAGAAAACCCGGGATCCCGCTTCAGAGCCTCCAGGAAGTATGGCGTCGGGTCTATCCTGGGATTGTAGAACTGGTCCAGTCGCAGTCCGGCCAGGTAAAGCTCCTCCACTGTCTTGATCTCTTCCGGGGCGATCGGTGGCTTCACAACCGGGGGAAGCGATTCTGAGGGCTCACTGGTTTCAGGTCGTAATGCCAAAAGCTCCTCTCCTGCTTTATTGTTCAAAACAACTACCAGGTCCTCCTCTTCAGTTCCTTTGGAGAGTTTTAACCTGTCGGTGAATGCTTTACCCGGACCCGTTGAAATTTGCCTGTTGTACACTGTATCATGATTGGCCATGATAAGCAGATTGGCATTCTCCCTCTTTGAAGTCACAGACACGCCAAATTCAGCATACCCTGCAATTGTCACCTCAAGGTTTACCGCACCGTTCAGGTTTGCATACTTTATGCCGCCAATATCCTGGATGGGAAACCAGTACTGTCGTATGGTCTTGGTCTCGTATGGTGCGATCCAGCTGTAATCCGGCTGGTTGTCGGAATAGGCCCCCACCATGATCTCGGCATAGGGTCCGTCTTCATCTGAAAGCACCTTGTCCCACATCTGCGCCAGGTCACCGGGTCCCCATTCCCAGAGCTTGGCTCCTTTCACGATGTGGTGATTGCCCACATGCACAGTACCAGCATCCTTGCCGTGATCATAGCCACCCATGAAATCCCCTTTCAGGTCATGCGCAAATATGGAGGTGGGTACCGGGTGGTTTTTCCACATATCGATACGTACGCCGTCGCTGTAATCAACCCCCCGGTATACCTCTTCAGAATAGGGCCAGTGAGTGAAATCCACTTTGGAATGATCGGCACCGAATTCCGTGCCGGGCGGAAAGAATACCTGGTAATCCTCATTGGCATGGGTGGCTACATTTGCCCAGTACAAAAATGAGTGGGTATGCGGTGTCGGGTTGAAAATTTTTATTTCTGCCATGAGATAGGATTTGCCCGGAAATGCCGTGATACCAATGGTCCATTTCATCCGATGCCTGGGTTCGATCTCTCCAACCCAGATGGTCTTGCTGCCATCGGGATTCTCTGAAAGCGTATAGTTCACCGGCATGAAGGTGCTGGCACGGTGATGATGCAACACGCACCATTCAATTCCACCCGATACCCATGCCCCAAGCATCCCGATGTTCGCGGGCTTAACCACATTGTTCTTGTAAAAAAATGGATAGCCATTGGTTTTGTCCTCGGCCCAATAGAGCTTACCACCGATCTCAGGGGTAATGCACAGTTTGATGTATTCATTCTCAAGGAACAGGCCCTTCCACGCCTTTTCATTCTTTTCGCTGGAAAGGTTATCGGTCAATGGATAGGGATAGATGTACTTGGATGCCCCCTGGTAACTCTCTCCCTTGAAAAACATTGGGTTTACATCCGGTTCATGCACCCCGTAAGTAGGCAATTCCAGGTCTTCTTCGTAGATCTCCACCTGCGCTTCCAGGGGAATAGTGATCAGTAGATGAATCAATAAGGGTACTATCCACAAGGGATGCAGGTGCTTTTTCATGGTCAGTCTGTTTAGTTTCGCAGCGTGATTGAATCTGCAAACTACAAATAAAATTTTCATCTACGTACAATTCTGCAATTCAAAATACCGAACTGATGGATGTGCTCCTGGGCACTGAATTTTAACCTGCATAGAGGAGTGCATGTATCTTCACCACTTGCTATCTCAACGATTTATAAGTAAATTGTCCGGGATAACTTTTTCAACTAACTAACTAACCAACCAACTACACGATGAAAAACAGACGCACCTTTCTCAAGCAGCTCTCCGCCATTGGCGGTGGTGCAGCACTTACAAGTTTGCCGGCCAGGGCGATGATCAGCAATGCCCTGGGTGAAAATGACAACCTCCTTCAGGGGGAATTAATCAGGATCAAATCACCTGGACTCTTCGATCATCTTCGTCCGCTTGAAACCCTGGAAATGGAGGCCTCCGAAGGTAAAACAGTCCGCATATACGATGGAGACGGCGTACAATACGAAACCCTGGAAGTGGAACCCGGACTGAACTTCACCATCGCCGGGGCCCTCGGTAACCATGTGGCCATGCTGTTCGATAAAAAAGACCGTGTCCTGGACCTGGCAGCTTTCAAGGTCGATACAAAGACTGCCATCGAGGACAAAGGCGAAGAATTCCGAAAGATGATGGATATGCTTCTCTATTCCTGCCGGGTATACCGTCCAACCTATTTCAGGATGAACGAAAAGGTGTGCATGACCTATGCCGGGTGGTTCCAGGACCATGTGCATGTATTCAAAGCGATGAAATATTTTGATCAGGATGTCAAGTCCGGATTTGACCTCTGGGCCATGGGACAACGTGAGAACGGGATGCTGGCAGACAATTGCTATATGCCCTGGAGTGCACACAAAAGCTGGCTGACAAGGTTTGGGGATGAATTTGTGTGGACCAAAGGTGATGAAAAGACGAGTTCTACCTTCTATATCAGGATCCCGGTGGAAAACATGAGCGAATTCACATTCCTGGAGGGGATCTATTATGCATGGAAAGCCACCGGTGATGATGCATGGATGAAGGGAAAGCTTGAGAACTGTATCAAAGCCGTTGAATATGCCACCTCGGATGAATACAGGTGGTCGGAGAAATACAAGTTGCTAAAACGCGGCTATACCATCGACATCTGGGACTTCCAGCCTGAGATGGACAACAAGAAGTTCGGCGGGGATATCATGATGGCCAAGCCTGGGATCACCGAGTATTCCGTGATGTATGGCGATAATATCGGAATGTCGGTAGGATGCAAATACCTCGCTGAGATGCTCGAATATGCTGGTCGTGACCGTGAGGCAGATAAATTCAGGCAGCTGGGTGAAACATTACTTGAAAGACTGAACCAGCTGTCATGGAACGGCGAGTTTTACACCCACCACGTAGAAGAGAATCCGGATATTGAAAGAGACTTCGGAGGTACAGATGTGGACAGCCAGGTAACCATTTCGCATTCGTATGCCGTGAACAGGCGGATCGGTCATGACAAGGCCAAAGCCATCATCAAAACCTACCAGCGCATCCGGCAAGAGATGCCGGAATCATCTCCCGGGGAATGGTACATGTGTTACCCACCCTATGAAAGGGGCTGGCACAATGCAAAGTGGGAATACATGAACGGAGGAGTCTCTTCCATCGTAGGAGGTGAACTGGCGCATGGTGCGTTTGAGCACGGATTCGAGGAATATGGAGTGGATGCGCTGAGAAGACTCAATGACATGGCGCAGATCTCTGACAATTTTATGAAATGCCTGTACCGGGGTGCCATGCCTGAAGAGCCAAAGCGGTCATTCGATCCAATCTCGCTGGAAAAGGTGGCAAATGCTGATATCGTGGGTGACGGAGCCCCGGGGGTACCCGGTTTTACCGGGGAGGGCGACAATGACCTGCGGAATTTCCCAACGGGCAATCAGGAATTTTACGACATTCCCTTCGAGATCATTAAACCTGAAGAGAATGGCCGCAAGGCGTGCCTGATCATTACACAGGACAAGGGATATGACAAGACAGCTACCATCCCCTATGGCAAAAAGTCAAAATCACTCTACATCGTGCATACACATGGTGGTGGTAGACATATGGGTGAGATCGTGTTGCGGTATGCCGACGGATCCACAGATAAAACCTACATCACCAGCGGTGACAATATCAGCGGATGGTGGTTCCCCCAGGAGACCAACCAGGCCAACCTGAAGGTAGCAGCAATCGTAACCAATCCGCACAGCCTGGCTGTTGGCGCATTCCTGTATGGTTTTAACAATCCGGAACCTGGAAAAGTGATCGAAAGCATTGAATTTGTAGGCGCAGAAGCACCCGGAAAATGGATCATCCTCGGGCTGACCGCTTCAGATTACCCGGTATGGTTCATGCCCAGTCAGGTCTCATACGGAGCACCTGATAATTGGGGTGCAGCTGCCGTGATCTACGCGATCGTGGAAGGACTGGCCGGACTGAAGGATACGGGTGTAGCCTTCAACAGGGCCACGCTTTCACCAAGGTGGGAGGTTGCCGGAATCGATGAGGTATCGGCAACCGCCAAATACGAAGCCTCTGGAGGTTACCTGGCCTATAAATACAGGAAAAACAGCAACAATTCATATACTGTCCAGTTCACAGGCAATGCAGCTGAAACCGAGCTCCGCCTGCTGCTGCCCAAAAACAAGTCAATTGCAAATGTGCTGCTGAATGGCAAACCACTCATGACAGCATCAACCGAGAGAGTGGAGAAATCGGTCTATTTCGTTCACACTGTACAGGGCCCCGGAGCACACGAAGTGGTCCTGGAGCTGGCATAAAGAGGAATGTATGATCACTGTACTACGAAGCCAGACCTTCGCGTGCATTTACATATCTGAAAAGCAGCATAAACATCATTTATAAGACACTGTTTACCTGTGACATATTAACTGTAAATATAAGTTTTACTTCAAATATGCATTCAAGGCGGTAGATGCCCGGTCATTGATTAGTCGCGCCATCCCTTGTGGCAACGTTCGTCCATCCATTTATCCTGGTTACGCGTGATATTGCAGATGATCAGGGAATGGATTGAAGAGATTTAATTAGATTTGACCCGGGATGAGAAACAAAACCGTCAACTGTAATTCATGTGGCAGGAGCAGTGAAACCGATGATCTTATTAAATCATGCGGCAACTGTTTTGCCTGCCTGGGATGTGAAATTTACATCTGCCAGTGGTGCGGTGAGGAGATCGTGATCAAACCCATTCCTGAGAGGACAGACTGACGGTTATTCCACGATCTGTTTCATCAATACTGGCCGGACTTTCCCTGCAATCCAACTAAAACAGCATCCATCAGATGATTTCAATCCAGGGAGCCGCATTACCCACCAAGGATGTAAGCAAACATCAGCGGGGCCACAATGGTCGCATCCGACTCAATGATGAACTTCGGAGTGTCAATTCCAAGTTTGCCCCAGGTGATCTTTTCATTGGGTACGGCCCCTGAGTAGGACCCGTAGCTTGTTGTTGAATCAGAGATCTGGCAGAAATAGCTCCAGAAAGGTGTATCCGTACGTTCAAGGTCCTGGTATAGCATCGGGACCACACAGATCGGGAAATCTCCTGCAATGCCCCCTCCGACCTGGAAAAAACCGATTTCTGAATTTTTTGTGTTTTCTGTATACCATTCGGCAAGCCAGGTCATGTATTCGATCCCCGACTTCACGATTTGTGGCATCAAATCTCCCTTTATGCAGTAGGATGCAAAGATGTTGCCGAGCGTTGAATCTTCCCATCCCGGTACTACGATGGGCAGATTCTTCTCAGCAGCAGCAAGCAGCCAGCTGTTTGCCGGATCAGCTTCGTAATATTGCTTCAGTACCCCAGACCGGATCAGCTGGTACATGTATTCATGGGGAAGATAACGTTCTCCGTGCTCATCTGCCAGCTTCCAGAGCTCATAAACGTGCTTCTGAAGCCTCCTGAATGCCTCCTCCTCCGGAATACATGTGTCTGTAACCCGGTTCAATCCCTTCTCCAGGAGTTCCCACTCCTGTTGGGGCGAGAGGTCCCGGTATCCTGAAACCCGCTTGTAATGGTGATGCGCAACCAGGTTCATCAGATCCTCCTCCAGGTTCGCACCGGTACAGGAAATGATCTGAACCTTGTCCTGGCGGATCATTTCAGCAAGAGAACGTCCTAATTCAGCTGTGCTCATGGCTCCGGCAAGGGTGATCATCATCTTGTTGCCCTTATCCAGTTGCTCAATATATGCCCTCGATGCATCCACAAGGGCTGCTGCATTGAAATGCCTGAAATGTTTCTCTATGAATTCGGTGATCTGACCTCTATTTTCCATGTTTAAAATAATAAGATAATAACTTGTAATATAGTTTTGCAACCATAAATCCCGGCGCATGCAGAGACGCAATCGGCGCAAATTCTACTATGTCAAAACCAACCACCTGCCTGGCCTCAAATACCCTGCGAAGGTAACCGGTCACATCGTACCACAACATCCCTCCCGGCTCCGGTGTACCGGTTGCGGGCATGACAGACGGATCAAAAACATCCAGGTCAATCGATAGGTATACCGGATCCGTCATTTTTGAAATTGAATCCTCTATCCAAGTATCGCTTTCATGCATCTCCTCTGCCAGGAAGCACCTGCTTCTGTCAATGAACTCCAGCTCACTGCTGTCCATGCTCCGGATCCCAACCTGAACAAGGTTTCCATCCCTGCTGGCTTTGTGCATGGCACAGGCATGGTTATACGGACTTCCATCATAACTGCTGCGAAGATCAGCATGTGCATCCAGTTGCAGCACAGTGAGGTCCGGGTATTTTTCCCGGAATGCCTCGATGATCCCGATACTCACCGAATGCTCACCCCCGAAAAAGGTAGGCAGTTTTCCAAAACCAAGGATCTTCCGTGTCGATGCAAGTACTGCTTTATATACTGCTTCCGGACTGCTATTCTCATCGATCAGGGGCAGGATATGAATGCCGTGCATATATGGTTCGGAATCGGTCTCAATATCATACAACTCCATGTTTTCAGCCGCTTCCAGGAAGACATCAAATCCCCTGTCGGCCCCCTTCCCCCATGTACTGGTTCCGTCATAGGGAATGGATTGCAACAACACTTCAGCTTTTTCAAGCTTCGCCAGGTCAGCCTCTATGCCTCCGAATCTTCTCATTTCTTTTGATTATATCCCAGGATGGAAAACATATCATCGGCCGATTGCTCCTCCCTGTATACATAGTCAATGATGTTCCCCTTTTCATCCCGATCAATGATCACATGCTTCGGCGCGGGGATCAGGCAGTGCTTGATGCCTCCGTACCCGCTGATGGAATCCTGGTATGCACCGGTATGGAAAAAACCAATATAGAGCGGCTCTTTCTCATTCGCGCTGTACCTGGGAAGCAATACTTCCTGGTTCAGGTCCTCTGAATTGTAATAGTCTGAATGGTCACAGCTGATTCCACCGATGTTCACCCTGCCATATTCATTGTTCCATTTATTGACGGGAAGCAAGATGAATTTTTCATGCATCGACCATGCATCCGGGATAGTATTCATCAGGCTATTGTTGATGATGTACCAGGTTTCATTGTCATTCTGTTTCTTCTGCTCCAGCACCTCGAAAATGATGGCGCCTGATTCGCCAACCGTGTACCGTCCGAATTCGGTAAACAGGTCGGGATCGGGAATGCCCTCCTTTTCACAATCCTGCTTGATGGTATTGATGATCTCGCGAATCATGTACTCGTAGTTGTATTCGAACCCGAGGTGGTTCCTGATGGGGAATCCCCCGCCCAGGTTGAAAGCACTCAGATTTTTGCTCTCCTTTTTAAGTTCAATGTATAGTTTTAGTGCCTTTTTAAACTCGCCCCAGTAATAGAGGGTATCCTTGATCCCGGAATCGATGAAAAAATGGAGCATCTTCAGCTCGAACATTGGATTGTCCCGGATCCGCTCTTTGAAAAATTCGATTACCTCTTTGTCCGGTATCCCAAGCCTGGAGGTGTAGTATGCCGATTGCGCCTCTTCATTGATCGCCATGCGTATCCCCACCTTGATTACCTCCTTGGGCTGAAGCGCCTCCAACCTGTCCAGCTCAGCTTTGCTGTCCAGGATGATGATGGAATTCTTAAACCCAGTCTCCTGCATTTTGATGATCCTCCTGAGGTAATCATCTGTCTTGTATCCATTGTGTAACACAATCCTGTTCTTGTCGATCAAGCCCTTCTCAAAAAGATCGATAATCAGGTCGATGTCATAGGACGAAGAGGTCTCCAGGTTGACATTGTGTTTCAGTGCCTCCTTTATTACGTGGTAGAAATGATTACATTTCGTGCAATAGCAAAAATAATACTTCCCTTTGTAACCACTTGATTTAATGGCCCTGTTGAACAAATTCCTGGCCTTCTTGATCTGGTCGCCGATCTTGGGAAGGTAGATAAACCTGAAAGGGGTGCCATACTTTTTGATCAGGTGTTTCAGTGCTACCCCGTGAAATGTGAGGTACTCATCCCGAAGATCAAACCCTTCCTGCGGAAAATAGAAACTCTGTTCGATGAGATCAAAATAGGTGTTCTTCATTAACTTAATATGTATTTTACATATTTACAATGACTTGCAAGTAATACAGGTCATTTTAAATTTGATGTGCTAAAATAGATCAATTTTTTATTTCCAGGATTCAAATTGAGGAAATATAATAGGTAAAAAACAGATGTCATTCAACCACCTTGCGTGGAATATGATTCGGCAGACGTGCAAGTAGTTCATAGTTCAGGCTGTTCGTCATATCCCCGAATGAGCTGACAGAGATATTCAATTCGCCCTGGGAGCCGATCAGCACGACCTCATCCCCGATCTTCGGACGCTTAACATCCGTAGCATCGATCACCAACATGTTCATATTCACGCTGCCGATCACCCGTACCCGCTTGCCATGTAACAGCACATGCCCCATGTTGCTCAATGTACGCGTGTATCCATATCCGTATCCAACCGGAACAGTAGCTATCGTTGTATCCCTGTTGGTGAGATAGGTCTTCCCGTAGCTGATATATTCTCCCGAGGGCACATAATTCACACTCATCACCGTACTTTTCCATGAGAGTACCCTATCAAGCGGATCAAATGGATTCATTCCCTTCTTCTCCACATCAATAAAATGGTTCATCCGCAGCTCATCGCTTGGCCAGAAGCCATAGTTGGCGATCCCAACCCTGACCAGGTCCATGACGGTTTCGGGATACCTCAGTACCGCTGCAGAACAGGCCGTATGACGGTAGCGTGGTACGATACCTGCTTTAGCCGATTTGCGAACCAGGAGATTGAATTGCTTGATCTGATGCTTGATACGTGTGTAGTTGTTGATGGATTCAGCACCGGCGTAATGGGTGCAGATTCCTTCAATGGAAAAACAGCTGCTGTACCTGTTTACATACCGCAACATTTTTTCCAGTTCAGCCTCTGAAAAGCCGGTGCGATGCATGCCGGTTTCAAGTTCCAGGTGAACCCTGGCCCTCTTTTTCAGCCTCCTGGCCTCCCTGCAAGCTGCCGTTAGACGGTCAAATGTAAATACATAAAATGATATTCCGTTCTCAATGGCCCATGCCAGCTGATCATGATCGATCCAGCCAAGGATCATGATCTCGCCACCAGGTGATATTGCCTGGATTGCACGCTGCGCCTCTGCAACAGAAAAGACCGAGAAATGGTCGATCCCGCATCTTTCCGCAACCGGGATGATCGTTTCAATGCCATGACCGTAGGCATTTCCCTTGATGACCATGGAGTACCTGGCTCCATTTGACATCTGGTCACGCATGTAACTGATATTGTTACGCAATGCGCTCTCACTGATCTCTATATAAGTCGTATGCAACATTTAATCTGTATTCAGCAATTGGTCTATGATCCTGTAGAACATCATCGTACCCTTCTCCAGGATACGATCAGGAAAATCATAATTCTCATTGTGCAGCTGTGGTGTCTTCTTCCCGGAACCAAGTCCGAACAATGCTCCCTTGAATTTGCCTGTAAACACACCGAAATCTTCCGACCATGGAAACGGGATCTCTTTCCGGATCACATCAAGTTCGAGATCGGACGCACACGCTTCGATGATCTCCACGCAGCGGTCGTCATTCATAACAGCTTCAAATGGCTCTATCCACTTGTATTCAAATGAAAGTCGATGTGTCCTTGCTATGTGCTTCACAAGGTGCAATACCTCTTTCTCCATCACCTCCATCACCTCGTTCGAGTGTGCCCTGATCGTAAACATGATCACACCATCTCCCGGTGATGTACCAAATGCCGGCTGACCAACACGGAGGTGTATGGGAGTGATCAGTGCCCCTTCATGCATTGCGATATGCTTTTGAGGAATGCTCGTGACCGACTCCAGCAATTGTGCTACAGCGAGCGAGGGATTGTTTCCCCCTTCAGGATGACCAGCATGGGAGGAGGTTCCCTGGAGTTCAATGATGAGCCCTCTTGATGCCGAGGCAAAAATACCCTTGCGGGTGATGATCGCCGCGTGATCCATCCCAGGGAGGTTATGCAGTGCAAATACATAATCGGGCGAAAGCGACTGAAATTTTTCATCCTCCAGCACCATGCCTGCCCCCTCTCCTGTCTCTTCTGCTGGTTGAAACAGAAGGATCACAGATCCCGATGAGGGTCGGGAAGCTGACAGCAATGGTGCCAGTCCGGCCACCATGGTCATATGCCCGTCGTGTCCACAAAGATGACCTTGTCCCTCATTTACTGATCGGTGCTCAAATTTACTCTCCTCTGCTATCGGCAATCCGTCCAGTTCACTCCTGATCAGCACAGCTGGTCCGGGCTCCTTACCATTGTACACCGCAGCGATGCCATGACCACCGATCCCCGCAATCAGCTTGTCGGGATTGAACTGCTTTAAAAAATCGATGATATATGCGGCAGTTTGCTCCTCCTGGTGTGCCGTTTCGGGAAACTTGTGCAGATGGCGCCGCATCGCAACAAGTGCATCCTTGTAATCCTTGGTCATGTTCTTCATAATCGAATCAGCATTGAAGCACAAAATTGGGATTTATTAATGTTTATGACAAATATATATTCCCAGCTGCCCTTTCAGTCATCGCTGTGATTGTCAGCGCAGGATTCACCCCCGGGTTTGCTGAGATTGCAGATCCATCGCAAACGTACATATTCCTGTAGCCAAATACTTTATGATCTTTATCGATCACACCCTCGTCGGCATTCCTCCCGATCACGCACCCTCCCAGTATGTGTGCTGTTGTGGGAATCCCAGTCAGTGCCTCTGTAAGCATCACAAATGGTTTGCCCTTCACAAGCTCCGAAGTCTGGGTACCAAGCTTCCCTGCCAGCGGCATGAAGGCCGACGGCGGAGGTCCGTCCATAATCCCCGAACGAAGATTAAACAGCCCTTTCCTGAATTTCACATGGGAATCCAGGTGTTGCATGAACAGAAGGATCATCGACTGTTTGGCAAAGTCCCTGGTGAAGTAGATCTTCAGCCAGGACCAGGGTTGCCTGAGGAGGTGACCGATCATCCTTATAATACGTTGACCGATATTTTTACCGTAAGTGACAGGCACCCCCATGGTCTTCCAGAATCCCGATCCGCTGCCGTACCTAACTGCCTCCAGGTGGGTATCCCCATCCGGTGGGAAGATCGAACCGATGGCAATGCCTTTCGAAAAGTCCTTTGTCTTATCCCCTGAGTGAACCAGCATTAAACTCTCATTGTTGGTGCGGATGTGATCCCCCACCCGGTCACTGAGTCTGGAAAGATGATGGGTTTTCATATTCAACATTAACCGCACCGTGCCCAGCACGCCTCCCGCAAGGACAATGCCCCTGGCCGTCACTTTACGTGTGGATGCGAATAGAATGTTTGTCGATTTCCGGAACCTCACTTCGTATCCATCTGCTCCATCTTTTCGGCCCAGCGGACGGATCCGTCTCACACGCGCCTCAGAGATCAGCTCCACACCCTTTTTCCTGGCAAGATACAGGTAGTTTTTATCCAGCGTATTCTTTGCATTGTACCTGCACCCGGTCATGCAGGACCCGCAAAACCGGCACCCCTCCCTGGGTGGTCCGGAACCTTCAAAATAGGGGTCCGGCACCTCCTCCTCAGGCGTTCCGAAAAAGACCGCCACGCGGGTGGGTTCAAATTCCCTGTCCTTTCCGCGGAACCCGGCCAGCTTCTCCAGGGCCAGGTCGGCATCATATAGTTCAGGATTCTCTGTCGCCCCAAGCATCTTCTCAGCTCTTCTGTAATGGGGTTCCAATTCCTCTTTCCAGTCTGCGATCCCTTTCCAGTTCCCCGAATTAAAAAAGGTCGACTTTGGTCGCGGAAGCGTATTGGCATACACCAGCGAGCCGCCACCAACTCCCACCCCGCTCAAGACGCCGACATGACGAAGAAAGGTCATCTTGAAAAATCCGAAAAAACGCATTCCAGGCAGCCAGAGCCACTTGCGGAGGTTCCAGTTGGTACGCGGAAACTTTTCAGGCTTCCACTCCTTCCCCTTTTCAATGACCAGGACCCGGTATCCCTTCTCTGCCAGCCTCAGCGCCGATACCGACCCGCCAAATCCCGATCCCACGATGATGAAGTCATATGTTGGTCCTGTGCCGCTCATCTCTATGATTTTTGGAAAAGTAATAAAATTCTTTCAATCACAGCCTGTGAATTTTTCCATCCGGAATTCCCGTCAGCCAGCTGCCTGGAAAACATGCCGTGCCCTGTTTCAATAAACTTCCACAATCCGGGTTGCCAAACGGCCAGACATTATTTTTACACCGGCATCCTTCAATAATCGTTATCTTTAAAAAGTGAAAAAACAGCAATTGATCATCATATCCGTCCTGTTCGGCTTTTCGGGATTTGCAGCGCTCACCTACCAGGTAACATGGATCCGGGAACTCGGCAGTTTTTTCGGGATACAGGTCTATGCCACGGCGACTGTGCTGACCTCCTTCATGGCCGGACTCGCGCTGGGGAGCTGGTTGTTCGGACGTTGGGTCGACAGGATGGCAAAACCACTGTTACTCTTTGCGGTCATGGAGATCATCCTGGCCGTCTATGCAGTATCTTTCCCCTGGATCGTTGATTTCATCGGGAACCTCTACCTGCAACTTGCACCTGCCAATGAAGGCCGCATTCTCCTCTCCCAGTTCGCCAGGTTTGCTGTAACCTTCCCGGTGCTGCTGGTGGCCACCTCGCTCATGGGAGGAACCCTGCCGGTACTGGCACGCGCCGTCACCCAAAAGCAGGTCCAGCTTGGCGGAAACATCAGCCTCCTTTATGGTTCAAATAACCTCGGGGCCTTCCTCGGCGGCTTTTTTTCGGGATACATCTTTTTGGCCACCATAGGAATCTCAGGAGCCCTGCTTGTGGGTTGTGCGCTCAACCTGGTAAATGCAGGTGTTGTTTTTATGCTGAATTCTACGCCCGTCCCGGAGGATGGCAGTCCGAAACCGGCGCCTGGCACGCAACATTATTCGGCGAAGCGCCTTATGAGCTCGGTGAACCTCGGTTCAGCATACACCTACCCTTCCCGGGTAACACGTATTGTACTGTGGGTATTTGCCATTGAAGGGTTTACG